>CATPBO010000172.1 GCA_955652835.1 Candidatus Dormiibacterota bacterium | reverse complement strand
GGGACTGCCAGGCGTGTGCCCAGCGACGGTTGCCGTGCCAGAGGTCGGCCGGATGAGGCCGACGAGCATGCGCAAGGTCGTGGTTTTCCCCGCCCCGTTGGGGCCGAGAAAGCCGTAGACCTCGCCACGTCGCACGCTCATATCAACGGAGTTGACGGCGAGAACTCCGCTGCCATATCGCTTTGTGAGACTGTGGGTCTCGACGATCGTGGTGTTTTCCATGACCGTCACGTTAGATTTCAGCAGTCGCGGCGTCGTCAGCCGCGAGATCGATCTTTGATCTCATCCTCAAGGAGGACCCGATTTGGACGAAGCCTCCATAACTAATTACATCGCGACCACATTCAAGGGCGTTGATGTCGTCGTCTCGTCAGAGGAGATTGGCGCGCCGGAAATCTCGTGGGGCGACTCCTTCTTCATCTACGACCCAGATCGCAACCTCGACGACGCGCGCCGATTTCCCTTCGCCACGATCGTCACGAAGGACTACGGCGAATTCGATAACGCGTCCAAGCTGGATTGACCAGGCGTCTTTAGTCTGAACATCGGGGTCAGCAAGGAGACATTCGCCGAGTTGTTCGGCAACGAGAGCAAGTACGACTTCACGGCCCTCGATCGCCTCATGCCGCACCCGGTGTACGGGCGCAACCATTTTGTGTGCGTTCTAAATCCAAGCGACTCGACGTTCGAGTCGATCAAGCCGCTTCTGGAGGAAGCGCACGGCATTGCGATGGGGCGGGTGGAAAGGAGGAAAATTCCCAACGATGGCCGCGCCTAAGGGCATGAAGATGCCCAAGCCGAGCGAAGAGGCAAAGGCCGCGCTGGCGCGGGTCGTGCCCGACGAGCCGGCCGTGACGTTGAAACCGATGTTCGGCCAGCTCTCCGGTTTCGTGAACGGCAACATGTTTGTCGGGATCTTCGGAGAGGACCTGTTCGTCCGCCTTCCCGAGGACGAGATCGCGGCGGTCAAAAAGCAGGGCGGGCGCGATTTCGAGCCGATGGCCGGCCACAAGATGGGCGGCTACGTGATCCTGCCAGGAAACTGGCGCGCGAAGCCACCGACCGCGCTCGTCAAGCGCGCCCTCGAGGTCACGCGCAAGATGCCGGCGAAAACGCCGAAGAAGAAAGCCGCCCCGAAACGCTGAGGCGCGGCCGAAACCCTCGGCGAGAGATTCGGCGATCCAGGTGGTCCAGATCCGGGTGAAGCGACGAGCAGCGCAGCGAGCGCATCCGTCGATGCGCGAGCGAGCAGCACAGGAGCTGAACCCGGAGATGGGCCGCATGGGCGCCGAAGATCCGCCGAGGGCTTTCGGGCCGCGCCTCTACCGGCGCTTGCCCTTCGCCTGGGGAGTCTTGGTCGGTTGCACTGCCTTGACAGGCTGCACTGCCTTCACGGGCTGCACTGCCTTCACGGGCTGCACCGCCTTCACGGGCTGCACGGGTTTGACGGGCTGCACGGGTTTGACGGGCTGCACCGGCTTGTCCACTTCGGGCACCTTGACCGCTTCAGGCAGCTTGGCCGCGTCAGGCAGCTTGACGGGTTCGAGCTCTTTGGCCGGTTCGACCGGCTTCGGCGGCGCCTCGACCGCCTTACCCATCGAGACCCTGCCGCTGAACGCGGCGCCGTCCTGGACGACCAGGCGCGCGACTCGGACGTCGCCCTTCAGCGAGCCCGCCCGGCCGACCACCAGCCGGTCTCGCGCCGTTACGGGTCCGGTGACTTTACCGCCGTCATCGATCTCGACGCTGCCCGTGACCTCGAGCTCGCCCTCCACCGTTCCGACTACGCGCAGGTCGCCCTCGACGTAGAGCTGTCCGACCAGCCGGTCACGCGGACCGAGGACGATCGAGCTGTGTTCGCCGTCGGACCCGTTTCCCGCCGGGGCGGACGTGCGGTTCCTAGCCGCCGGACCCTTGCTGCTCAATGTCTCCCATTCGTACGTGGCCGTTGAGGCTGGCGCCATCCTCGATCTGAAGGCGTCGCACGACGATATCGCCGCTGAGCCTTGCGTTCTTGCCGAGCGTGAGCTTGTCGCGCGCAGTGACGGGACCCTCGACCTGTCCCTTCACATTCACATTCGCGGCCTCGATCGAGATCCTGGCCGTCGCGCCCTGCGCGATCTCCAGGTTACCCGTGACCTTGAACTCGCCTTCGGCGCGGCCGTCGACGTGCACGTGGCCGTCGTAGACCAGCTTGCCCTCCAGACTGTCGTTCGGTCCCATCGTGAACTTGCGCTGGCCGTCACGCTTGGCGTCGCCGTTGTCATCAGCAGAAGCCACGGCCGTGCTGTCCGCCACTGCCTCCTGAACGTCCATCAGCCTCGTCACCCCCGACTTGCATAGGCCCCCCGCGGGCCCGGAATCAGGCGGTAAAGGTTAGCCCACGACGGCTGCGATTCGCCGACAGGACTGTGCAGTCTTGCCTGGCAATGATTAGGAAGTGTGTCGTTTATGTGAACTCACCGAGCAGGCCGGAGGGCGTCAGGCCCGTCGCCCTCGAGGAGATCGCGACGTAGGGCTCATGCCCGTACCCCTCTTGCAGGAGCTTCGGATGCTCGCGGATCGCGATCCGCCAGTCTTCCAGCTGGCTTCGATGACAGTCGATGGCGCGCAGCTTCATCATCACCTCGTCCGAGTCGAGGGCGAATACGATGTCGATCTTGTCCGCCGGGACCAGCTGAAGCTCGCCGTCACGGCCGCCTGTCAAGCGCAGCGCGTCCCGGTAGAACTCGACCAGCTGCTGGTCGACCGCCAGGTGATAGAGCGCAGGGCGATCGCCTTCGGACATCGCGCTGACCGCCGAATCGGTGCATGCCCCTGCCGCGATATGGTCCGGATGCCCATACACCCCATCAGGGCCCCATCCGACCACCGCTTTCGGATGCAGCTTTGAGATCTGCTCCCAGATGCGCTGAGTGATCTCCTGCTGGTCGCGCGTGCTGACGCCACCGTCGGGATAGTCCCAGAGCTCGACTGCAGTGATGGCAAGGGCAGCCGTAGCCTCCCCGAGCTCCCCGGCACGGATCTGTGGAAGATCCTCTTGCTTTGCGCCCGTCGGCTTGCCCGTCCAGCCTGCCTCGCCACGCGTGAGGCAGATCAAGTTGACGGGAATTCCGGCGCGGGTGTGTCGCAGGATCAGGCCACCGCATCCCATCGACTCGTCAT
>CATPBO010000171.1 GCA_955652835.1 Candidatus Dormiibacterota bacterium | reverse complement strand
GTCCTCGTGCTCCATGTAGCCGACCGAGTACGTGACGATCAGGCCACCCACGCCGGTGATGACGAGGCACATGAAGATCGACAGGTTGTCGATCAGCAGGTTGAAGGGCACCACGAATGTGCCGCTCTTGATCCACGTCCAATACGTGAAGTCGCCCGAGGCCTTGCCGAAGAAGAGGGCCAGTGTGGCGGCGAATGAGGCCCAGACCACGCCGGGGCCCACGATGATGGTGAAGACGCGCGGCAGCCGCCAGCCGCGGCCGGCGAGCAGGATCGCGCCGGCGGCGGGGAACAGCAGAAGGGCCAGCGCGAGCTGGCTTGCGCTCATCCCTTCATCTCGCTGAGCTCGTCGATGTCCTCGACTTCGCGCACGTGGAAGATGTCGACCAGGATCGCAAGACCCACCACAGCCTCAGCGGCCGCGACCGTCATCGACATCAGCGCGAAGAGCTGGCCCTCGAGGTTCTGCAGCTGCCGCGAGAACACGATCAGCGTGAGGTTGACCGCATTCAGCATCAGCTCGATGCAGATGAGGATGACCAGCGGGTTCCGCCGCACGAGCACGCCGGTGGCGCCGATGATGAACAGGATCGCACCGAGGATTAGGAACCAGGACGCGTCCAGGTCCGATCCGCCGAGGGTCATCGTGCTCATGTTTTGAATGAGGGGGGAGGCTCTCCCCCCGTACCGGTGGCCGAGCGAAGCCCGTCCACCGGCCCTCCCTCTGGCTCGTCGATCTTCTTGCGGCTCAGGTAGATGGCGCCGATCGCGGCGACGAGCAAGAGGATCGAGGTCAGCTCGAACGGATAGAGGTAAGTCGTGAAGAGGCCGACCGCGATCGACTGCACCGTGCCGAACACGCCAAGGTCTGCGCGCTCTGGCTGGCGGTACTGGATCCCCTGCAGCATGGTCCAGATCAAGACCAGCAACACGAAGACGAACACGCCGGCGAGCCACGATTGGAACCGGAGCTGAGTCTTAGCCAGCTCTCGGGCGGGACCGAACAGCGCGATCACGAAGAGGAACAGGACCATCACCGCGCCCGCGTAGACGATGATCTGGACCACGAAAACGAACTGGGCGCTCAGCAGAAGGAAAAGGATCGAGAGCGCGAGCATCACCACCACCAGGCTGAGCACTGAGCGGATCGGCTGCTGGAAGGCGACCACGCCGATGGCTCCCGCCACGGCCATGACGGCCGCGATCAAAAAGATGGCGATCGCCAACGCTAGATCGTTTTTTCCCTCTCCACGTCGGGGAGAGGGTCAGCCTGTCCCCTCCCCCCCTTGGGGGGAGGGCCAGGGTGGGGAGACGACGGAGCTCGTAATCGCGCCTCCACATCAGGGGGCAGCGGCTCCAGAAGCTTCTCCTTGGTGTAGATGAACTTCTCGCGGCTGGTGTCCGACAGCTCGTACTCAGGGCCCAGCACGATCGCCTGGACCGGGCATGCATCCTCGCAGTAGCCGCAGAAGATGCAGCGCAGCATGTTGATCTCGTACGTCTTCGCGTAGCGCTCGCCCGGCGAGATCCGGTGCTCGTCGGTGTTCTCAGCGGCGATGACCAGGATGCAGCCCACCGGGCACGCCGCGGCGCACAGCTCGCAACCAATGCACCGCTCGAGCCCGTTGTCGTAGCGGCGGAGGTAGTGCCGGCCTCGGTAACGTTCAGACCGTGTGGTCTTCTCCTCCGGGTACTCGGTGGTGACGACCGGCCGGAAGAACTCCGACAGCGTGGTTTTGAGTCCCCCGGCCAGCGCGGCCACGTCCGCGGCGACCCCAGGCCGTTTCCCTTCTGGTTTCGCGGGCACGCGCTCACCCGGACGCCTCAGGGGCGTCGGGTGCTCTGGTTTTCCGGTGCTCTCTTCGTCTGCCACCACTACCCCTGAGTCGCCACGAGGATGACCCCGGTGACGACGACGTTTGCGATTGCCAGCGGCAGCAATACCTTCCAGCCGAGCCGCATGAGCATGTCGTAGCGCAGGCGTGGGAAGGTACCGCGGAGCCAAATGTAAAGGAAGAGGAGCAGGATCACTTTGATCAGGAAGGCGAACACCGGCGGGATGATCCACAGGTTCCAGCCGCCGAAAAACAGAAGGGCGGCGAGCGCCGAGACGGTGATCATGTTGATGTACTCGGCCAGGTAGTACATGACGAACTTCAGGCCCGAATACTCGGTCAGGAATCCGCCGATGAGCTCCTGCTCCGCTTCGGGAAGGTCGAACGGGGCACGGTTGGTCTCCGCGACCGCAGCGATGAGGTAGATCACAAACCCAAGCGGGGTGAGGATGATGAGTGGGATCGCGCCGTTGTACCAGCCCCAATGGACCGTGTACTCGGCGATATCGCGCAGCCGGAGCGAGCCGACGATCATGAAGGTCGGCACGAGGGACAGGCCAAGCGCCATCTCGTAGCTGATGAGCTGCGCCGCCGATCGAATGCCGCCCAGCATCGAATATTTGTTGTTTGACGAGTAGCCGCCGACGACGATCGCGTAGACGTTGAGCGAGCTGACCGCGAAGATGAGCAGGACGCCGATATTGATGTCGGCGATCCAGTATTGGACGTTGTACCAGAGGCCGATAGGGATCACGGCCCACGCCAGGAAGGCCGACCCCACCGCGATCGTAGGCGCGAGCAGGTACAGGAGCTTGTCCGCGTCGGCGGGAATGAAGCTCTCTTTGAACGCTAGCTTCACGCCGTCGGCGGCGAGTTGCATCAGGCCGAACGGACCGACCCTGTTGGGACCCGGCCGCCGCTGGATGCGGCCGAGTGCGACGCGCTCGAGCCAGACGGTGTAGGCGGTCGCCGTCAGCACGACTAACAGCAAGGCCGTGATGGCGATCACGACAATGACCCAATGGCCTACCTGGTTGTTGTAGAGGTCGTTCATGGATGGGCGGGTCCGACGAGGACGGGTGCCGGTTGCGGTTCGGGCGACGGTGCCTGGGCGAGGGCGGCGAGAGCCCGCACCCTGGCGGCGGCCTCGCGCTGGATGGGGAAGATTCCGGCGTAGTCCAGATTCAGCCCGAGTGCGATGCCGAGCTCGGTCAACGCTTCCCACGCCTCCTTCAGCGGAGGGTTGGCAGCGATCGGCGGCCGCAGGAACTGCACGGTGCCTTCGAGGTTTGTATAGCTGCCCTGCCGCTCGGCGAACGTGGTGGCGGGCAGTAGTACCGCGGCTTTTGCGTATTCCGGCCGCGGAAGGTGATCCCATGCTGTAAGGAAGCGGACGGATTTTGGAATGCCGGCCGTGGGCGGCGGGCCCCAGCTCAGGAGCGCGGTGACGTCGTCGAGCGAGTCCCAGCCTGCGACGCCTAGCTCGAGAGCTCCACGCTCGTTGGTGGCGCGATACAGCGGCATCTCCTTGCCGCCGACCTTCTCGGCGAGGTCGCCGCATGCGGTAGCGAGCTCGTGGATGTCTTCGCTGCCGTGGCCGTCGCCGAACAGGATCGCGACCGGACCGCCTGGATTCTTCAGCAGCTCATGTGACGCGAGCTTGCGCACCTCCGCCGCCGCTGAGCCCTTCTCGTTGCGGATGTGAACGGTGTGAGGGTCCCGGTCGAGGTCGACCCCGTCCGAGTGGACGACGATCAGCTTCGCTCCGCGCTTGCTGACAGCCTTCTTGACGCGCAGGTCGACAATGGGGACGTCGTTCTCGATGTCGGAGGCCACGACAACGATGACGCGCGCGTCATCTATCTCTCTGATCCGAAGTGTCTTTTCTGGAATTGCGCCCGGCGCGCGCCCGGCGCCGGCGGGCGCTGGAATCGCCGTCCGGCCGTGCATCTTGACCTTCGCGCCCTTCAGCGGCCCGTCCAGCAAGCGGCGGAAGAGATACGCCTCCTCGTTCGTCAGGTCGGCGGGCAGCGAGATGCCCAGCTTGGCTCCCTTGCCTTTGATGCCGGCGGCGGTGGCGGCGAAGGCGTCGGCCCAGGTCGCCCGGGCGCCGCGGATCATCGGGGTGCGGAGCCGGGACGGATCGTTGACGTCGGTGTAGTCGAACCGGCCGCGATCGCAAATCCAGCCCTCGTCGATGTCGTCGTTCTCGCGCGAGGTGATGCGCACCAGCTGCCCGCGGCGCTGCCACATCGTCACGTTGCAGCCGACCGCGCATTTCGAGCAAACGCTTTCGGTGTGCGCCATGTCCCACGGCCGAGACTCGAAACGCCACACGCGTGACGTGAGCGCGCCGACCGGACAGAGGTCGATGATGTTGCCGCTGAAGATCGACTGAAGCGGCTGGTCGAACTGGCTCGTGATGAACGACTGCACGCCACGCTCCCCTACTGTCAATTCCTGCTCCCACGCGATCTCGTCGTAGTAGCGCGTGCAGCGATAGCAGAGGACGCAGCGCTCGCGGTCGAGCGCAATGTTTGGCGAGAGAGGAATCGGCTTTCTGAAATGGAGGCGCGGTCCGTCGATCCGGCTAGTCGGGTACCCGTGGCGGAAGGTGAAGTCCTGCAGCGGGCACTCGCCGCCCTTGTCGCAGACCGGGCAGTCGAGCGGGTGGTTGACGAGCTCGAACTCCAGGATGTCGGCCCGCGCCTGTACCGCCATCGCGCTCTGCGTGCGCACGACCATGCCTTCGGCCACCGGCGTTGTGCATGCGGTCTGGGGGCGCGGCGGCCCGGGCGAGAAATCGACCAGGCACAGGCGGCACGCGCCCACCGGGTCGAGCTTGTGGTGGTAGCAGAAGACCGGAATCTCGATCCCGACCGTCTTGGCCGCCTCGACGATGAGCGTCCCGGCCGGGACCGTCATCTTGTGCCCGTCGATCGTGAGGTTGATGTCAGGCATGGGCGAGCACGGCTCCGACGTTGCAGGTGTGCTTCAGGCAGTGGTCCTCGTATTCGTCGCGGAAGTGGCGCATCGTCGATTCGATGACCCAGCCGGCGGCGTCGCCCAAGCCGCACAGGCAGCGGCCGTTCTGAAGCCCGTCGGAAACGCGCTCGAGGATGCCGAGCTCCAGCTGCGAGCCCTCGTTGGCCAGGATGCGCTCGTAAGTTCGGACCGCCCAGTTGCCGCCGACGCGACACGGCGTGCACTTGCCGCACGACTCGAACGCGTAAAAGCGCAGCAGCCGCGCGGCGGCCTTGACCACGCAGTGCGAGTCGTCCATGACGATGATGCCGCCCGACCCGCCCATGGTCCCCAGGGCTTTGAGGCCGTCGAGGTCCGTCGACGTGTCGAGCATGGAGGCGGGGAGGACCTTGGCCGACGACCCGCCCGGCCAGAACACCTTCAGATTTCGTCCGGGGAGGGCTCCGCCCGCAAGCTCCTCGATGATATGGCGGTAGGTGACGCCGATCTCGATCTCAAAGTTGCCGGGCCGCTGAACGTCGCCGCTGACGGTCACCATGCGAGTGCCCTTCGCTTTCTCTGTCCCGCGCTTGGCATATTCCGCGCCGCCGTTGCGAATGATCCACGGCACTGTCGACAGCGTCTCCACATTGTTGACCGCGGTCGGCAGTCCCCACGCACCTTTGACGGCGGGGAATGGGGGGCGGGAGCGAGGCTGGGCCCGCTTGCCTTCAAGCGACTCGAGGAGCGCCGTCTCCTCGCCGCAAATGTAGGCCCCGTGGCCGCGATAGAGCCGGACGTCGAGCGCGTGGTCGGTGCCAAAGGGATGGTCGCCGAGGTAGCCCTTCGCGTGGGCTTCGGCGATGGCGTCGCGAAGCATTTCGTACGGAACGTCGTACTCACCGCGGATGTAGATCCACGCCTGGTGACCGCCGATCGCATACGACGCGATGGCGGCGCCCTCGATGAGCATGTGCGGAGAGTTCTCCATCAGGTAGCGGTCCTTGGCGCTGCCGGGTTCTGATTCGTCGGCGTTGACCACGATGTATTTCGGTCCGGGGTGATCCTTCGGTACGAATGACCACTTCATCGCGGTCGGGAAGTCCGCGCCGCCGCGTCCGCGCAGCCCGGAGATCTTGACCTCGTCGATGACCTGCTGCGCGGTCATGGTGGTGACCACCTTGCGCAAGGCCGAGTAGCCGCCGAGCGATTCGTAGACGTCGAGCGCGTGCACGTCGGGCTTGTCAAACCACTCGGTCAGCACGGGACCACCCACGGTCCCCCTGCGCTCAGCCACTTGTCTTCTTCCTGGGAGCGCGCTTGGGCTTGGATGGTCCCCTCTCCCCATCGGGGAGAGGGCTAGGGTGAGAGGCTGAAGCTTGAACCGGCGTGGAAGCAAGATGCCTCCGCTCTGTCACCAGCTGATCGATCTTCTCCGCGGTCAGGTCGTAGTGGTACCGGTGATCGACCCTGCACATCGGCGCGTACTCGCAGGCGCCCATGCACTCGACCTCTTCGTACGAAAAGAGCCCGTCCTTCGAGATCTCGCCCGGCTCCTTCACGCCGATCGCTCCGCGAAGGTGCTCGACGATATCTTCCGCGCCACGAAGCGTGCAGCTGAGGTTCGTGCATACGTAGAACCGGTGCTTTCCGATCGGCTCGAGGTGAAAAAGCGTGTAAAAGGTCGCGACGCCCTCGACGTATCCGGCGTCGAGCTGCAGCGCGGTCGCGACCTCGGTCATCGCCTCGGGCGTCAGGTAGCCGACTTCCTCCTGCGCGAGGTCCAGCGCGGGCATCACCGCCGATCGAGGTTGCGGGTACCGCGCGGGCAGTGCCTTGATCTCTTCGATGAGGTGGGACGAGAGCGCGCTCATCTATCCACGTCTCCGAGCACCGCGTCCGCGGTGCCGATGATCGCGATCATGTCCGCGACCATGTGGTTGAGGGCCATCCGCTCGAGCGCCTGCAGGTTGACGAATGATGCGGCCCTGAACTTCACGCGACGTGGCTTGTGCGTGCCGTCGCTGACGACGTAGCAGCCGTTCTCGCCGCGGCCCGACTCGACCGCGACATACACGTCCCCAGGCGGCACAGAGTAACCCTCGGTGAAAAGCTTGAAGTGATGGATCACCGCCTCCATCGAGGTTTCGAGCTCTTCGCGCGGCGGGGGCAGCATCTTGCGGTCGTCGACGTTGACCGGGCCGTCCGGCAGCTTGTCCAGCGCCTGGCGCAGGATCTTGACCGCCTCGCGCATCTCCTTGATCCGGACCAGGTAGCGGCCGTAGCAGTCGCAGTCGTCCGACGTGGCGACCTCGAAGTCGTAGCTCTCGTAGCCCGAGTACGGCACCGCTTTGCGAAGATCCCAATCGACTCCGGACCCGCGGAGCATCGGACCGGTTGCGCCCAGCACCTTGGCGTCGTCCGGCGAGAGCCGGCCGATGCCGATCGTGCGTGAGCGCCAGATCGGGTTCATCGTCAGCAAGTTCTCGTACTCGTCGATGTGCCCGGGCATGGCATAGATGAATCCTTCGAGCATCTCCAGGAACCTCGGAGTCGCGTCGGCGTAAACGCCTCCGGGTCGGATGTATGACGTGTGCATGCGGAACCCGGAGATCTCCTCGTTCATGTCGAGGATCGTGTCGCGCTCGCGGAAGCAGTACATGAGCATCGACATCGCGCCGAGCTCAAGACCACTGGTTCCCATCCAGACCAGGTGAGAAGACAGACGAGTGAGCTCAGACATGATCACGCGCAGCACCTGGGCGCGCGGCGGCACATCGACGCCCATCAGCCTCTCAACCGCGAGCGCGTACGCGAGGTTGTTGATGGGCGGCGAAAGGTAATCGTGGCGGTCCGTGACTACCACGCCCTGCTGCCAGCGCAGAGCCTCCATCTGCTTCTCGATCCCGGTATGCAGGTAGCCGATGACCGGCTTGACGCGGCGAATCTGCTCGCCGTCGAGGTCGACGATCAGCCGCAGCACGCCATGGGTCGACGGGTGGTGAGGTCCAAAGTTGACGGTCAGCAGCTCGCCGCCAAAGGCGCCGGGCGCGCCCGTCTTGGTGATCGTGACGCCCTCGGTCTCGCTCACGCATCCTCCGGGGCGGTCTGCCAGATCTTGTGCTCTTCCGAGAATTCGACGACCTCGCCGCCCACCGGGTAGTCGCGGCGCAGCGGGTGGCCGACCCAGTCGTCGGGCATCAGGATGCGGGTGAGCTCCGGGTGATCGCTGAACACGACCCCGAAGAGGTCGTAGGTCTCTCGCTCGTCCCAGTTGGCTGGAGGAAAGAGGTCGTGCACCGAGTCGATGCGCGGAGGGTCGCCGTCGACAAAGGCGCGCACGCGGATTGTGTCCTTTGATTCCATGTCGCGGACCTGGTACACGAGCTCATAGCGGCCGGGCCACTTCCGCGATGCGTCGGCTAGGTGGTCCACGCACGTGAGGAAGACGAGCAGCCGGTAGCCGTCATCCTTTAATGACTGCAGGGCGGCTCTGATGTTGCCGGGTTCGACGGTGACCCACGCGTCACCGGCGCTGATTCCGCGCTCAACCACCAGGTTTTCGGCGAATAGGGGCCCCCGCGAACTCACGGCGAAGCCTCCGAGTTCGTGGGGATTATCACTGTCGCGGCAGGATTCCCTGCGCCTTGATCCTCTCCTGCAGGATCATCAGCGCGTTCAGCAGGTCCTCCGGTCGGGGCGGGCAGCCCGGGATGTAGACGTCGACCGGCACGATTTTGTCCACGCCTTGCAGCAGCGCGTAGTTGTTGAACACGCCCCCGGTCGATGCGCACGCGCCCATTGAGATGACCCACTTCGGTTCAGGCATCTGGTCGTAGACGGTGCGCAGGATCGGCGCCATCTTTTGCGAGACGCGGCCGGAGACGATCATCAGGTCGGACTGACGCGGCGAGGCGCGCATCGCCTCGGAGCCGAAGCGGGCGATGTCCACCCCGGCAGTCGCTGTCGCGATCATCTCGATGGCGCAGCACGCGAGGCCGAACTGAGCCGGCCACACCGAGTTGCCCCGCCCCCAGCCGACCACCTTGCCGAGCGTGGTCGTCAGCACGTGGCTGCCGATCGACTCGACGAGCTCCTCTATTCCCAATCCAGCCCTCCCTTGCGCCAGATATGCGCGAGGGCGATCGCCAGGATGCCCATGAAGACGCCCATCTCGATCATGCCGAACCATTTGAGCTGGCGCATCAGGACCGCCCACGGGTAGAAGAAGACCGCCTCGACGTCGAAGATGATGAACAGCATCGCCGTGAGGTAGAAGCGCACGGACATGCGCCGATGCGCAGGGCTGTCAGGAATGATGCCCGACTCGTACGGAGCGAGCTTGGTCCTATGGGGTTTGGACGGGCCGAGCACGAAGCTCAGCGTGACCAACGCTCCGATCAGGCCGAGGATGATCAGGACGAAGATCAGAAGTGGGACGTAGCTCTCGAGCAAGTTTCCGAAGCGGCCTCACACGAACGGGGGCTTTTGGGAACGGGTTAATTCTAGGTGAGCCTTGATAAACCCCGTCCGGTGGGCCCTTAGCCAAGCTCCTTGAAGCTCGCGTCGGGGCCAACAAACACCCCTGACGCCAGAACTGCGGAATCGACGGCTGAATAACACCTCTTTGGCGCCAAAAGTGTGGAATCGCTGGCGGACGCGTCAGGCGTCTTTTCGGTGGTGCTCGATCTTGGTTCCGTGTGACAGCGTCGCGTGGATAGGGCAGTACCGGTTGCAGGCGAGGTCCAGAGCCTGTTCGACCAGATCCTTGTCGTACTTCGCGTCCCAGCCGAGGTGAAACGTGACGTCGATCTTAGTGAACGCGCGCGGCCACTCCTTGTCTTGCTCGCCCTCGACCTCG
>CATPBO010000170.1 GCA_955652835.1 Candidatus Dormiibacterota bacterium | reverse complement strand
TCCGAATCGGGCATGACGCCGACTCCGGCATAAAGCCGCGCGCCATCCTCCCACAGCAGGCCGCAGCGCAGGGCCACCGCGAGCTCGCCGTCGCCATTCGCGTCAATCCAGCCGACGGCACCCGCGTACCAGCCTCGCTCCATTCCTTCAAGCTCGTCGATCAGCGCATCGGCGGCTTCTCGCGGCCAGCCGCCGACCGCAGGGGTGGGATGGAGAGCGGCGGCGAGCTGCAACACGTCAGCGGGTGGAGCCGTCAACTCTGCAGTTACGGATGTGGCGAGATGCTGGATGTTCGTGAAGCGAACGACCTCGGGCGGTCGCGCGGAAACCGATCTCGCAAACGGACGCAGCGCAGCCACAACGAAGTCCGACACGAGCCGATGCTCGGTCGCGTCCTTCGCGCTTTCCTCAAGCTGAAGTGCAAGGCGCTCATCCTCCGCGTCGGTGGCGCCGCGAGCGACAGACCCCGCCATCGGTTGTGCGAAGGCGCGATCAGCCGAACGGCGGACGAGCAGCTCAGGTGAGGCTCCCACGAACGCTGTTCCATCAGCACCGGTGATGAGGTACGTGAAGCACGAGGGGTACGCCGCGCGTAGCGAGCGGGCCACCATCGCCGCCGAAACCACGCCATCGCCACGCGCGAGCACCTCACGGGCGAGCACGACTTTGGCGGCTTCGCCTGCACGAAGGCGGGCCGTCGCTCTTTCGACTGCAGCGGTCCAGGCAACTGGGTTGCGCGCGGCCGTCACCTCGAGCTTGCGGGCCGCCGGAGCTCTGACACCTGTCGAGGTCAGGTTGAGCAGCTCGTCCGCATCGGCCGACGCGGCCGTCGCGTAAGTGTGGCCACGAACCCGGGTCACTGCCAGGGCCGGCACCCGGAGAAGCAGCGCCGGAAAGCCTGACCACGGCCCGACCGGCTCGCGATCCGGTCTATACGCGAACCCACCTACAGCGATCGGGCCGCTGACCGGTCTCGCCGCACCCGGCCCGGTCAGCGTCTCGGAAACCCTGCGCCACAGCCGCGATGCCGCCAGCAGCCTGTCAGCGCCGGCTTCGAAGTCGATGACTTTGCCGCGTCCGTCTTCAAGCGCGACGCCCCCCTTGGTGGCGACGATGTCGAAAGCTTTACCCAGCGCAGCGATGCTGACCGCATCCGGCATCGGTCGCTCGATGAGCAGAACCTCGTGGCCGTTGTCGCGCGCTGCACTGACAAGGTCGATCAGGTCGGGCGTGCGATCCAGCTCCCAGGTGCGAACCGACGTGGCGGTCTTCATCGCTTTTCGATGTGTTCTCTCGCCGCGCGGAGCAGGGTGCGCTGGAAATGATGTCTGACCAGTGTGCCGCTCGCTTCCAGCAGCTCGTTGAACGTCTCCAACAGGCGGCGTTCGGCTGCCTCCGTCGCACCGCCCTCGGACTGGATGCGCTCGCGCACGTGATGGTCGAAGAGGTCGACGGCCAGCCGGGCGGTGCGGTCGACCGCAGCTGCATAGTCCTTGCCAAGCTCCATCAGCGCTCCCAGCGGTACTCCGGCCGCGATCAGCTTCATGCCGGCTGCGATCGCTTCGAGGTCATCGACCGGGTACAGCGGCTCATCGCCGCCCTCGATCGGGACCAGCAGCCCTGCCTGTTCGAGGCTCATCAGCAGCGGCTCGGCCACGCCGCTGCGCTCGGCGAGCTCGGTCAAAGTTAGGGTCTGAGGCGAGGCCGGCCGTGTGACCGCGGCCACCAGGGCCTCGTCCGACGGCTCCAGCTCGCCCGTCAGGAAGCGCTGGATCACCGTCAGGGTGAACCCCTGCTGCTGCAGCTCCTTGATGCGGCGCAGCCGCTCCAGGTGACCTTCGCCATACCAGGTGACGCGCCCTTCTCGCCGCGGCGACTCGAGCAACCCCTTGCCCTGGTAGAACCGGATTGTGTCCACAGCCACCCCGGCCGACCGCGCCAATTGTTCGATCCGGTACTCCACGAGTAGTTACTCTAATGATCTCCCGGGGCGCCGGACGACCTGGCAATCGACCGCCGCATCAGGGTCCCGCAGCCGAGTTCAGGAGGTACCGTAAAGCGGTGTCGATCGCCGCCCTCCGCCGGCGGCTGATGCGGAAGCTCTCGCCGCTCCAAACTACATGACCGCGTTTGCGTCGGATCACGACCAGGCCCCTCAGCCGAACGTGTTCCAGTAGTACATCCGGTCGAGCCAGCCCGGGTCGGTGCGGTAGGCGCGCGCGAAGGACTCGACGGCGTCGACGTAGTCGTAGTCGAGGTTGTAGTGCCAGATCGCAACACGCATGCTGGTCGGCGCGCCGTAATGCACGAGGTAGCGAGCCGCGGCGAGGATGGCGGCGTGCGGGTCATTGATGTCCCCGCCCTGGCCGTAGTTGGCCCACGTGCCGGGAAGGAACTGCATCGGCCCCTGGGCGCCTGCGGATGATGGACCGTTGATGCGGCCGAAGTTGCTCTCGATGAAGTTGATGGACGCCAGATAGCTTGCGTCCACGCCGTAGAGGCGCTGCGCTTCCAGGTAGTAGGAGCGCAGCAGGCTCACAGGTTTGGCGTCCGAGTAAGGGTGTGTGAAATGGACGTTGACCAGGTAGTACTGGTCGATGCCGCCAAGGATGTACAGCGAGTGCAGGCCGGCGATCGTGTTTGAAACCGGAGCCCGCACCCCCGATGGCAGCAGCGGGACCACCGCGCTCTCGACGCTCGCGTAACCCGCGAGCTCGTAGATCCGCAGCTCCTCCTGGCGAGCCGCAGCCCGAAAGTCATAAGCGGCCCGATCCGTCGCGAGCTCCCTGCGCAGTGATTCCATCAGTCCGGCCGGCTGCTGTGAGGCGATCGCGGTGAGGTCGGCGGAGGCCTGGCCCATGGTGAGCTCAGCGGCGATGATGCGAGCCGCTTCGTGGCGTGGATTGGGGCCCAGCCCAGGATCTTGCGCGTGGGCTGTTTGCACAGGAAGCGCTAAGACCAGGGCCACCAGCGCCGCCGCGGCGAGTCGGATCAGGCCGACTCCGAGACGGACGCGATCGGTGCACGCTGATCGGGGACCGTCGGCAGCTCATCCGGGTACGGGTCCGTGTCGAGCGGTGTCCTCATGCCCACGGAGTCAAGCAGCCCGCTGATCTCGTCACCCATGAGCTCTCCTTGAGCGATCAGCGCCTCAGCCGCCTGGTCGATGGCCTCCTTGTTGACCTGCATCAGGCGCCAGTCGTCTATGTATGCGGATCCCAGCAGCTGGGCCACAACTCGCCGGCTGCGTGGGTTGCTGAGCACGGCGCCGACCCAGGTGCCTTGCGCGTGAACCCCTTGGGTTATCTCGGCCACGGAAATCAGTTGCTCGCCGATGCTGACCGCCTTGGCCGACATTTGAGGGTCCAACCTGTCCGGGCCCATGCCGATCGTGCCGACCATCCTGCAGGCGATGGCAGTCGCCTGTACAAGGTCCATGAAAACGCCGCTTGTGTTCTCGCCGTAGAAGACGTGCTCGCAGGCCAGGGAGCCCAGCGCGTGTCGAATGTGCGCCGCCAACTGGGAACGGAACTCGAGCCACTCTTCTTCGGCCGGGAGGGATTTGTGATACCCGCCGATCTCTCCGTGCGTGGTCGCGCGGCGCCGGATCGACAGCCTAACGTGGGAGTGGTCGGTCATGAAAAAGTGCGAGGCCACCGCGTGGCCGAGCTCGTGGCGGGCGACGGCGATCTTGTCTCGCTCGGTGTACTCGACTGGAATCGCGAGGCCGGCTTCAACGTTGCCCATCGCCTCACGGATGTCCTTCCACTGGATGAGGTCGCGGCTGTCCTCGAACGCGTAGAGGAGCGCGAGCGAAAGCACCTGCTCGATGTCGGCCGGCGAGTACTGGTCGGTGATGCGGGCGAATTCTTCACGCCGGCTGGGTGCGTCCAGCGAAGGATCGTGTTTCTTCTTGTCGAAATAGAGCGCTGCGATGTCCTTGCGGTCCTCGCGGCTGGGCAATCGGAACACGATCTGGCGGCCAAACCGGCCCGGCCTGGTGAGGGCCTCGTCAAGGACCGATGGCCTATTGGTCGCACCGATGAACAAGATGTTGTAGTTGGGCGCCTTCAAGGCCGGGATCCGCAGCTGCAGCTTGGTGCCGTTGAAAGCGATCAAGCGCGGAATGAACAGCCCGTCGAGTGTTAGATTCACCAGGCCGCGCAGCTGGCGGATGATCATCCCTGGGTTGTCGATCCCGTCCATCAGGACGAGCAGCATGTTCAGGCCGAGCTGACCGCCGCCGAACATGCCACCCATGCCTCCCATGGCGCCGGTCCCCTGCGTTCCCGACCGCTTCTGCCCGAGGGCGTCGATCTCGTCGATGAAGACGATGCAGCCGCCCCATGTCTTGGCCTTCTTGCGCGCCGCGCGAACCATGAGGAAAACACTCAGGGCGTCGATACCGAGGAACATGCCTGCGAACGACCCGCCGGCTGCGATGTAGATCGGGACGTGAAGCGATGACGCGATCGCCTTGGCGAGCATCGTCTTGCCGGTACCGGGAGGGCCGACCATAAGCACTCCGCGTTCGCGCTTGCCGCCCGCCTTGACGTAAAGCCTCCCGTGCTCGATGAGCCGCAAGATGCGGCGCATCTCCGTCACGGCGGCCCTCTGGCCGCGGACGTCCTCCATGTTCACCCCGAAGTTGGCGTCGTCGGGGTTGATCATGGTCTTGCCGATGCGTGTGTAGATGTAGAACGGTCCGAGGAACAGGGCGAAGTTCGCCGCCAGCAGGAACAGGACGTAGAGGAGGTTGGTGAGCCCGGCGACGATGGCTTGCGGAAGGGCGGCGAGCGCGTCGGCCGGCTCCAGACCAAACAGGAAGTAGGCGCCGGCGAAATAAAGAATTGGGAGCGCGGCTAGAAAGAGCGCCCTCCGCCAGAAAATCGCCCGATTGGTCTCCACGGTGCGCGTGAGGGTGTCGGTTTCGGGGGAGATGCGCTCGCGCAGGATGAGCGATCGCCGCACCATGCTGAGCAGTCCCCTGCAAAGGAGCATGGCGACAAAGGCATCCGCTATCGACCATGCGAGCCCAAGCTGCAAGAAGATGTAGGTGAACGCAAATGTCGATGCGCCGACGAAGAGCGTGAAGATCCAGAAGATGATCACGGCGGGTCACTCACTATACGGCGCTTGGTTTCATCCGGCCTCGCTCGCATTGCCAAGATAATGACGAAGGCGATCCCGAGCGCGACGATCACGTCGCCTGGGCTGTAGGCCTCTCTCAGCGCCTGGCCCAGCGAACCCGGGAGCCCAATCCAGTCGGCCAGCCAGTTGAGGGTTGTGTCGGGGCTCATCAGCGCGTACTGACCGAGGTGCCCGCGCTGTACAAGAGTGCCGGCCAGCTCGGGCGCCACCGGCATGCGCGCACCGTTGGCGGCGATCACGACGAGATTGAGCGCGCTGCCGGCGGCGATGAGCCAGATTCCCCTGACCAGCTCGATCTGCCAGAAGGTCCATGCGACCAGAACAGTGAGGGCGGCCAGGTAAAGGTACTGAACCCCGTCGAGACGGTTGATCGGCGTGAGCAAGACCGCAGCGCGAACTAAAAGAGTCGCCACCACCAGCCAGGGCCACCGCAGGCGGATCCGCGCCAGGTTTTCAAGGCTTCCGCGAGTCGCAAAACCGACGATGAGACCGAACGCCAGGGCGGCGAGCCACAGCACTACTCAGTCGCTAGCCGCGATGCCGCTCCCGCCAGGACCTTGACGCCGATTGGAAATGCCTCTTCGTCGATCCGGAACCCGGGCGAATGGTGTGCCGGAGGCGGTGCGCCTTTCGGCATGGCTCCGAGCATGAAGTAGCACCCGGGGATCCGGGTCAGGAACTCCGCGAAATCGTCACTAACCGTGAGTGGTCGACCGAGGACGCTCGCGCGGTCTCCGATGAGCGACCGTCCTACATCGAGCACCGTCCGCGTGACGTTGGGCTCGTTCATAAGGGGCACAGTTCCGTGAACCAGATCGACCCTTGATGTCACTTCGAACTCACTGTCCGTCTCGCGCAGCAGGTCGTTCATGCGGCCGAGGGCTTGCTCACGCAGCGATGCGTTGAACGTGCGCAGGCTGCCCTTGACTAGGACGCCTCGCGGCACGATGTTCCAGGCTCCGTCACTTCTGATGTCGCCGACTGTCGTGTGGCACTGCACGCCGTCCTGCTCGAGGCCTTCGACAATGGTGTGGAGCCGCTCGATAAAGAAAGCTTGGGCAGCAAGCACATTGCCACGACGGCCCATC
>CATPBO010000169.1 GCA_955652835.1 Candidatus Dormiibacterota bacterium | reverse complement strand
CAGCCCAATCGTTGCCCGAAACTCGTTGGCCGCGGCCAGCCGGGCGGAGCCCATCGGTGAATCTGGCGGTGGCACGATGCCGGCCACAGAGGAGTGCGCCAGGACCGCCACGGGGATGTCGGTCCGCCGGGCCTGCGCCAGCGCACCCTGCATAAGGAAGTCAACGACGATGACGTCGGCCGGGTCAGCTGCCAGAGCATCAGGAATGTCTTCGAGGTGTTCGGGGCTAGCCCAGACGTTGCGGATGATGGCCGGGAGCCTCTGCTCTGGCTCGCTCTCACCATAGAGATCGAAATTGCCGCTGCGCGGTAGGGCCGAGAACGCCAGGCCGCGAGCTTCGATTGCCGCTCGCTGCGAAAGGTAGCCCAGGAGTCGGACCTCGTTCCCTCGCGCGATCAGCTCCTGGGCTATGCCGACTGCCGGTGGCAAGTTGCCGCCACCATCCCAGGTGACGAAAGTGAAGCGGGTCATTTCACGCCACGCGCGACGATGTCGCCAATCAGCTCGCGAAGCGACGCCTCCACCTCGACGCGACTCAGGCCGACGTCGCGGCGAAGAACCTTCCAGTGGTAGATATCGGTCACCGCGACCAGCTGACCAATTCGGCGGCGACGAACTGCCGGCGGCAGATCGCCCAGTAGCGGAGAGAAGGCGCGCTCAACCCAGGCTGCGTGATATCTGCGACCCGCCTCAACGGTATTGGTCACGCCGGCCAAGCCTCGCTCTTGGGATAAGAGATGCAGAACCTCATCACCCCAGTCCTCATAGGTTGCGACGAGTAACTTCACGGCCTTCGCGATGTCGCCTGCGGATACCTCGTCGCGGGTTCGGCGAATGCTTGCGGCGCGCTCCGCTCCGACAGCCCGGAAGAGGAGTTCCTTCGAGCCGAAGCGACGGACGACAGTACGTTCTGTCACGCCGGCCTGGGCGGCCACGTCATCAAGCGACACCTGGTCGTAGCGCAGCTCTCCGAACAGCCTGCGAGCTGATGCCAGGATGCTTTTGCCATTGGCCGTGGCTGAGGCGGCACGTCTTCCCATTCGATACCGCCGTGAGGTCGCGGCTTGACTCTTCGTCATTTTCATGTCAGTGTAGCAGACATGAAAATGCAGGAACACATCTCTCGTACGCATGACAGCCGGTTTCGTATCCCCGACAGCACTCCTTCGGTCGGGGGTGTCGAGCTGGAGTACTGGGTGAAAGGTGCAGGCGAGCCAGTCGTGTTCCTGCACGGCGGGGTCCTGACCGATTGGTTCGGTCCCCTCGCCGACGAATTATCCAGGGCGGGCAGCTACCGGCTGGTCAGCTATCACCGACCCGGCTACGGAAGCAGCACGCTGCCCCCGCAACCGATCACCATGGCCGGGCAGGCCGACTGCTGTCTCGCCCTAATGCGGCACGTCGGACTCGCCAAGGCGCACCTGGTCGGACACTCGATCGGTGCCTGCATTGCGCTCCAAGCCGCGTTGCAGGAACCGGAGGCGATCGCGACGGTGGCGCTCCTGGAACCTCCCGTGATGACGGCGACCGCGGACCCGTCGCCAGCGCTCACGGTTCTTCGCGCGACCACGGCCCAATGGAAGCAGGGCGACCTGGCGGGAGCGATGGACGCCTTCATGCGCGGGATCGTCGACCCTGATTACGAGCGCGTGCTCGACCGAGTTTTGGGGATGGGGTGGCGCGACCATGCGCTGAAGGGAACGGACGCCTTCTTTCAGACCGATCAGCCGGCGGTACAGGCGTGGCGCTTCGAGGAACCTGAGGCAGCCCGCGTGCGGCAGCCCGCAATTCTCTTCCTGGGCGGAAACAGCACAAAGGTCAACGCGATCCGCGAGCCTGTTCACAGGACCCTAATGTCATGGCTGCCGAATGCAGAGGGACATACTCTGGAAGGGGCCTCGCACCTCCTGCCTCTGCAAGAGCCGGCCCGCATATCAGCGCTTCTGACTGCGTTTTATGGGGCTCGGATCATGGCCCACAACCACTGGGACGGCTAGCCACGTTGGGTCGATAAACAAGCCGCCGCATTCGACTCTGCGACCTGACCTATGAAGCGGGCCGCGGTCGACTCTGAAGACTTCGATTCAGCTTACGATCTGGGGATTAGACAAACAACCTGGAGGTGCTGATGATCATCCGCATCTTTCGCGCCCAGCCGAAGCCAGGCATGGCGGACGAACTTGCACAGCTGATCGAGGAGGTCTCCATTCCGTTCGTCGATCGGCAGCCCGGCTTGCTCGCCCGGTACACGGGCCGCGGCATGGGCTCGACCGGTGACGAGCTGGTCATGATCTCAGTCTGGGAGAGTCTTGACGCGATGAAAAACATGACTGGCGATAACTGGGAGGGCGCGGTTATTCCGGATCAGCGCGAGGCGGACCGAATTGCTGAAAGCTCAGTACATCACTTCCGGTCAGTCGGCTTCGAGAAGATCTGACCACGAAACCGGTGGCGGGCCGTACCTTCCGTAACGCGAACCGGAGGCCAACCTTCGAAGGCGCCCGCATCAGCCTCGGCGAGCCGACGATAGACGTCGGCCGTTAACTGAGAGACCGACGGGCGCAGTTACAGCTGACGTTCCGTCACGTAAAGCTCAGCTCCGCTGTCTGGAGTGTGACCGACCCCGACGAACTGTGGGTCCACGTCTGGCCTTGCTGAATCGGCATGGCGGGAGTCAGAGTGCCAGTGGTTACGAACTCCCCCGCCCGCAGGCCGTCCGGCAGATCACGGAGCAACCAACCCAACGCCTCCACTGGCCCGCCGAGAACGCTGGTTCCGCGGCCGGTGGCGACCGGCCGTCCGTTACACAGCAGAACGCACCCGCACGCAGAAAGTGCGTTGGCTTCAGCCGCGGTGATTTCGAGCCGCGGTCCAATGGCGAGCGCGGCATGTAAACCGGCGTCGGCCACGGCCTCTGCCGGGCTCATCTCCCAGCGCTCGAAGTGGCACTGCACGACTTCGAGGCCGGCCGCGGCCCACTGGATGCTGGCGGCGATCTCGCTTCGACTGGAGCCTGCGGGGACGTGGCGGCCAATGCCCAGCACGATCTCCGGCTCGATGCGCGGCTGGACCAAGCCGTCCGCCTCGATCCGGTCCTGCGCCAGGGTCTCGGTGTAGACGGGCGCCCGGAACGGCTGGTCCAGGCCGAGCGCTGCCCACAGGTCCTGGTTCGTGAAGCCGAGCTTCCAACCCACCCGGCGCCAGCCGCCGGCGATCCGCTCCCTCTCGAGCGCGCGGCCGAGCTCGTAGCCTT
>CATPBO010000168.1 GCA_955652835.1 Candidatus Dormiibacterota bacterium | reverse complement strand
CGTCCTGGCCGAGCTGCGCCGGCGTGGCCCTCTGCGCTCGCGCGACTTTGAAGATCGCGCGGTCGTGCCGTGGCGAACCGGTGGCTGGAACGACGGGAAGAATGTGGGGCGCATCCTCGATGCGCTGTGGGCGGCGGGTGTGCTGGCGATCGTCGGGCGCGATGGCTCACAGCGGATTTGGGACCTGGCCGAGCGGAGCTACCCACGCAATGCATCGCCTCTCTCCGCACACGAAGCCGCATCTCATCGGATGGCGGCGCAGCTGCGGGTTCGCGGGATCGCTCGCGCCGATCAATTCGGCTTCAGCAACGAGGGCAAGCTGCCGGAGTGGAAGAAGGTCCTCGGCGAGCTCGTTTCCCGGGGCGTTGTCTCGTCCCTGAGGGTGAAGGGACTGCCGGGTGAGTGGTACGCGCACCAGAGCGCCCTCGCGCCGCAGCGCTTCGTGCCGAGGACCACGCTGCTTTCACCGTTTGACCAGCTGATATCCAATCGCGAGCGGACCGAAGAACTCTTCGCCTTCCGTTTCAAGCTCGAGATCTACATCCCCGCCGAAAAACGGGAGTACGGCTATTACGTGATGCCCATCCTGCACGGTGAACGGCTCATCGGCAGGATCGATCCGTTCTTCGACCGCGAGTCCCGAACGCTCCGAATTCGTGCGGTGTACGCCGAGCCGGATGCTCCCGCCGGCGCATCGACCGGCGTCGCCGGCGCCGTACACGAGCTGGCCACGTGGCTTGGCGCTCGGAGCATCGAGGTTCCGCGATCCCGATCACCCTGGGAGCGAGAGCTTCGACAGCTCGTCTAGTCTGCTATTCCACGAACAGGTCGTCCTGGTAGCAGAACAACCATCGCTCGCCCGGCTCGAACGACCTGATGACCGGGTGGTGGGAGGCGATGAAGTGCTTGGTCGCGTGCTTGTTCCTGGAGTCGTTGCAGCAGCCGACATGGCCGCAGCTCATGCACAAGCGCAGGTGGACCCACGTGTCGCCCATATCGAGGCATTCTTCGCAACCGTCCGGTGTCCGCGGCACCACGTCGCGAATTTGTTCGATGTGGATGCACGACGTGGGTCGAGGCATCAGCCTTTTCCTTTGGTCGCCGCACCCTGACCGAGGGCGAGAGCGACGGCTTGATCAATGGTCATCGCCTGGCCCTCAGCCCAGGCGCGCTCGTCAGCTTCGCCCGACACATCCTCGTGGCGGCTGCGCCGCTCTTCGAGGTTGAGGATGTTGCCCAGGCCTGTTCCGCTCGTTGCCTGGTGGACGGTCGCCGCGGAGGCGAGCTTGAACGCGCCGGACCGATCACCCTCCACCATGGCCACCTCACTCGCATCATCGAGCATGAGGGCGACCCCAGAGACGTCGCCCGCCTTTGAGAAGAGCCCCAGCCCTTCGCCGACAAACCTGCGGGCACCCGCGACGTCACCGGTGCGAAGGGCGCACAGAGCTCGCGTATGCAGCGCCCACCCGAGACCGAACTGGTTACCGGCCTTTCGAAACAGCGCGATAGCTTCGTCGAGGGCAGGGATGGCGTCGTTGTAATTTGCGGAGAAATACATCAGGTTCCCGATGGCCCACTGGCACTGGCTGATACCCGCATCGTCCGCGAGCTCGCGGTAGACCGGCAGGGCCTCCTCGAGCAGAGCCTGGCTCCGGTTGAGGTCCCTTCTGTCGACCATGGTTGGAAACGACGTGTTGTAGATGGCGTTGGCCAGCTCCCGCCGGTCATCGCCCGCCCGTCTCAGTTCCAGGCATTCGTCATAGAAGACCAACGCCGCCGGCATATCACCCTGCCAGTAAGCGATTCCTCCAGCGGCCTCCAAAGCGCGGGCCCGCGCATCGCGATTGCGGTCGCTGCCAGGCATTGCCAGGATGGCCGTCAGCCGCGCCCTCCCTTCGTGGAGATGCCCGCGCATCTGCCAGAAACGCCAGAACGCACCCGCCAGCCCCATCGCCCGGTCTGGGTCGCCCTGAGCGACACACCAGTCGAGCGCGGCACGGAAGTTGTCGTGGTCGAGCTCGAGGCGATCGAGCCACGCTTTCTGATCGTCACCAAACAGGTTGGGCGCGGCTTTGGCCGCCAGGGCGCAAAACGCGTCGGCATGGCGGTCGCGAACCTGCTTGGACTCGCCACTGCTCTCGAGGTGCTCGCTGGCGAACTCACGGATCGTTTGGAGCATGAGCAGTCGCGGCTCTTCGAAATCAGGCAGCCGGCGGAGGAGGCTGTGATCGGCAAGCTCATCAAGACCGGACAGCACGTCTCCGCCGACTTGTTCAGCGGGTCCGCACACGGCTTCGGCCTGCTCGAGGTGGCCGCCTCGCGCGAAGACGGAGAAGCGGTTCAGCAGGCGCTGCTGGGTCTCGTCGAGCAAGTCATAGCTCCAGTCGATGGCGCCCCGCAGGGTCTGTTGGCGTCCGGGCAGGTCACGTGCTCCTCTGCCAAGGGCACTCAGGCTGTTCTCGAGCCGCGTCAGGAGGGCCTGCGGAGAAAAAAGCTTGATCCGGGCGGCGGCAAGCTCGATGGCCAGCGGCAGCCCGTCCACACGCTCGCAGATGCCCGCGATCGCCGGTGCATTCTCGTTGGTGGCCGTGAAGTCCGGCTTCGCCGTCACCGCGCGCTCGATGAAGAGCTTGACCGCCTCGAACTGCGTGAGCGCCTCCAGCGGCGGCAAGGCCTTCGGATTGGGAAGGCCAAGCGGTTGCACAGCGAACTCCTGCTCCCCATAGACGTGAAGAACGGAGCGGCTGCTCACCAGGAGCTTGACGCCTGGGCTTGCCTGCAACAGCGCGGTTGCGATCGGCGCTCCGCCAGGCAGGAGCTGCTCGAAATTGTCGAGGACCAGCAGGAGCGTCTTGTCGTGCAGATAGTCGACGACGCCCTCGAGTGGGGTGCGTGGACCCACCGGGATGCCGAGGGCAGGCGCGATCGTTGAGGCGACGAGGTCGTGGTCGTGCACTGCGGAAAGTGGAATGAAGTAGATCCCGCCCGGGAAAAGCTGGAACGCCTCGGCGGCAATCTGAAGACTCAAGCGGGTCTTTCCAATTCCGCCGGGCCCGGTAAGGGTCAGCAGGCGCGTGTTTTGCAGGAGTCGCTTGGCCTCGGCCACTTCGGCCTGGCGTCCGACGAAGCTGGTCAGCTGAGTCGGCAAGTTGTTGTGTGTCGCGTCGAGAGTCCGCAGCGCCGGAAACGTGTCCTGCACACCATCGATGACGAGCTGATACAGGCGCTCCGATCGTGCCAGGTCCTTCAAGCGGTGCGGTCCGAGATCGCGGAGCTTCAGCCCCGACTTCAGGTTGCCCTCGACCAGCCCGCGCGTCGTTTCCGAGATCAGGACCTGGCCACCGTGAGCGGCGCCCGCGACTCGCGCGGCGTGGTGCACATCGAGACCGATGTATTCGTTTCCGATCAGTGGCGCCTCGCCCGTGTGCAAGCCCACGCGCACCCGTAGGGCCTGGCCGTCCCAGGGGTAGCTTGCGAGCGCCCTCTGGGCGGCGGCCGCCGCCAGGCAGGCGTCGATCGCGCTCGCGAATACGCAGAAGAAAGAATCGCCTTCGGTCCTGAGCTCGTGGCCTTCGTTGCTCTGGAAGGCTTTTCGAAGAATCTCGTGATGCGCGGTCTGCGCCGCGGGGTAGCGATCGCCCATCTCCTGCATGATCAGGGTGGAGTTCTCGATGTCCGTGAACAGGAAGGTGACGGTGCCGCGCGGAAGATTCATTGCGCTGTCTGCGTCAGCGATGGATTCAGGATCTCGCTCAAGCCCAAAGTGAGCTGTCGGTGGCACTCAGCGGTTTCGAAATCGAGCAGCGGGTGCGGTGGCATTAACTGGGGCTCAGTCACCGCACCATGACGGCGGATGTAAATGGCGGGGTAGGGATCGTCCTTGCCGTTTGATTCCAGGGTGATCGCGACTGCGTCAGGTGGCCCGTCACGGGCGTCCACGAAATGCGCGAGAGGTACGAATCCCTCATCGTTGATCCCATGGTCGGCGTCGACACTGACCATTCGCGCCAGGTATGAGCGCTGATGCCACAGCTCTGGGCCGTGACTCACCTCAGCCAGCAAGAAGGGCACGAGCTCGCGGGCGCTCATCTGCCGGCGCGGAGCTTGCACGCCGAAGTGCTGTGTCGCGATGTGCATGGCCAGCACGCGTGCGTTGTAT
>CATPBO010000167.1 GCA_955652835.1 Candidatus Dormiibacterota bacterium | reverse complement strand
TCGAAACGTTCGCCTCGCCGCCAGCGATGTTCGGGCCCGGCAAGACACCCGCAGGTCGAGGCGAAACCTCACGTCGCCGGCGCTCATCAGGTTGCAACCGGGCCAGCGGCGAACCCTCGAGGTGGGATCGTGCGTCGTCTTAAGCGGCCTCGGCCTCGGACTTCAGCTAGGCGGCTGGCCGGTGTGGACCTTCCCTGCAGGGATCGGCGTCTACCTTGCCTGGGTCGTTCTTTACGCCGAGGTCACCGTCCAGGCAAGGTCGCGCCCAGCCTTGTGGGAGCGCTGGCCATGGCACGGCCGGCAACGGCCGCGCATCCGGTTTGGTTACCGGGCCACCTCAGAGTCGCCGGCGCAGCCAGCCCACGAACAGCGCACCGCCTAGTCCGGCCGCGAACACCGAGCCCAGCAGCAGCAGCGCCGTCGGAATGGCGCCGCCGTTCCCCCCACCGGGAGTCGAGGCCTGACCAACGCCTGCCGCCCCGACTGACGGCGTCACCGCCGGCCCGCCGGACGGTGAGGGTGCACTTGCGGGCGACGGTGACGCCACCGCCGGGGGAGGAGTCGGCTGGTCGCCCAAACTTGGCGCCACCGGCGCCGCAACGACAGGAGGACTCGAGACGGAGATGGTGCCGGCCGCGCCGGTCCAGGTGCCGCCCGCTGAGTCACGAACGGTCAGAGTTGGATGGAAGGTCCCGGCCGCGTATGCATGCGCGGCGCTGGCACCTGACGCGGTGGTTCCGTCGCCAAAGGCCCATGCGTAGGCGTAGGGCGTCAACCCGCCGCCGGCACTGCCGGTGAAGGTCACTGTGAATGGAGCCACGCCCGAGCCGGGCGCTGCTGACGCCGAACCGCTGAGCGCCGGGTAGACCGTGATCTGCATCGAGCCATGGATTACCTGGCCGCTCGCGTCACTCACTGTCACCGTTGCCGTATAGGTGCCCGCAACGGTGTAAGCGTGATTTGGGCTTTGCGCGGTGGACGAGGTCCCGTCGCCGAGGTCCCACGAGTACGTGTACGGAGCTTGGCCGCCGGTGGCCGGCGCGCTCAGCGGGGGCGTGAACGGGGCATCCCCGATCGCTCGCGCCGCGTTCACGGAGGCTGTCAGAGGGCCGATCGCCCTGATGGCCAGCGTGGGCGCGATGCTGGTGGCTCCGTTGGCGTCGGTGACTGTGAGGTCGGCGCTGTACGTGCCGCCGGCCGAGTAGGTGTGGCCAGGGTTCTGCAGGGTCGAGGTCCCGCCGTCGCCAAAGGTCCAGGCGTAAACGTAGGGCTGCCGGCCGCCGCTGGGCGTGCTCGTGAAGTCGACGGCCAGGGGTGTCCGGCCAGCGGTGTTGGCGGCAGAGGCGACCACGGTGAGCGCGTTGTTGATCGTGATCGTCGGCGAGCTCGCGGCGGCGCTGCGGCCAACGTTGTCGGTCACAGTCAGATTGACGCTGTAAGTGCCCGCGACGGTGTAGTTGTGGCTTGGGTTCTGAGTCGTGGCCGTGGTTCCGTCGCCAAACGTCCAGGCGAAGATGTACGGGGCCGTACCACCGGCAACCGAGCCTGTGAAGCTGATCGCCGCCGGTGCGTCAGCCGCGGTGTTGTTGGCGGTGATGCTGGGGGCGGGAAGAGGGTTGACGGTCACGGTGAGCGTGGCCGCAGGCGCGGTGCCGCCGCTGACGTCACTGACGGTAAGGGTTGCACCGAAGGTGCCGGCCCCGGCGTAGGTGTGGCTGGGGTTCTGCACCGTTGAGCTGGTTCCGTCACCGAAGGTCCAGCTGTAGGTGTAGGGAGCAGCGCCACCAGACGCCGTGCCGGTGAACGAGACTGCGAACGGTGCATCACCGATCACGGGTGTTGCGCTCGATGCTGCCGCAAGCGGTCCATTAACAATGACCGTGAGCGCGCTGGGGGCGGCTGTAGCTCCGTTGCTGTCGGTGATCGTGAGGTTGACGCTGTACGTCCCGGCTGCAGTGAAGGTGTGAATTGGATTCTGGCTGGTCGAGCTCGCGCCGTCGCCGAAGCTCCAGAGGTAGCTGTATAGGGCCAGGCCTCCGGCCGGCGCGCTGGTGAAGCTGACCGTCATCGGCGCGTTGCCGGTGGACGAGTTGGCAGCGTCCGTCACGCCGAGGGCTGGGCTGACCACGATCGAAAGCCCGCTCGCGGTCGCGCTGTGTGCGGCGGCATCGGACACCGTCAAGGTCGCTGTGAACGATCCGGGGGCGACGTACATATGGCTGGGGTTCTGAGCTGTGGAGCTGGTGCTGTCACCGAAGGTCCAGGCAAATGTGTACGGCGCGACACCGCCCGCGGCGCCGCCGGTGAATGCAACCGAAACCGGCGCGTCACCCGCGCGCGGACCCGCGCTCGAGGCAGCCGACAGCGGCCCGTTGATAGAAATCGTTAGTGGGGTCGCGGTTGCCTTGACACCGTTTGCGTCGGTGACTGCGAAGGTCACCGTATAGCTGGCCGCGGTGGTGTAGTTGTGGCTGGGGTTCTGGCTCGTCGAGGTCGCGCCATCACCGAATGACCATGCGTAGCTGAACGGCGCTAGCCCGCCGTTGGCGGTCCCGGTGAAGGTGACCGTGATTGGGGCCGTCCCACTCGAGACGTTTGACGCAGAGCTCGCGCCCAACGTCGGCGAGATCACCACAGTCGCCGTCGCGGTGGCCGTGGCACCGATTGTGTCGGTGACCGTCAAGGTGGCTGTGAACGTACCGGCGCCGCTGTACGAGTGGGTGGGGTCCTGGCTGGTGGCGCTACCGCCGTCACCGAAGTTCCAGCTGAACGTGTAGGGCGCGCTCCCTCCGCCGCCCGTGCCGGTGAAGGTCACTGAGAGTGGGGCATCGCCCGCAGGCGGAGCGGCGCTCGCCGACGCAGCCAGCGGTCCGTTGACAGTGACCATCAGCGTGCTCGCCGGCGCCGAGACGCCGTTGGCGTCGGTTACCGTCAGGTTGGCGCTGAAGACGCCGACTCTGCTGTAGGTGTGGCTCGGGTTCTGGCTCGTCGAGCTGGCGCCGTCACCGAAGCTCCACGCATACGTGTAGGGCGTCCGTCCCCCGGTAGGTGTGCCCGTGAAGTTGACCGCGAGAGGCACGCCGCCCGAGCTGACGCTCGCGGCGGTGCCGATACCGAGCGCCGGACTGATATTGATTGTCGGTGAAGTCGCGAAGGCGTGCGCGCCGTCGGCGTCAGTGACCGTCAGATTGGCGGCGTACGCGCCCGCGACGGTATACGTGTGGCTTGGGTTCTGGGCTGGTGATGTACCGCCATCACCGAAGGTCCAGGCGTAGCTGTAGGGTCCAGTCCCACCGGACACCGACCCGGTGAAGTTGATGGTCGCAGGCGCATCACCGGCGTTCGCGCTGGAGCTTGCGCCTGCCGATGGCAGTGGATTGACGGTCACGTTGATCCCGCTTGCGGTGGCCGACCCACCTGCGCTGTCAGTGACGGTCACGCTCGCGGCGAGCGTGCCAGTGCCGGTGTAGGTGTGGCTGGGCTTCTGAAGCGTCGAGCCGCCGCCATCGCCAAACGTCCAGGCGTAGCTGTACGGCGGAGACCCGCCCTGAGGTGCGCTGGTATAGGTCGCGGTCATCGGCACGTCCCCGGCCGCCGGCAGCACTGAGGCGGTAACGCTCAAGACCGGCGTGACGATGATGGTGAGAGGCGTTGCGTTGACGCGCACGCCGTTGGCGTCGGTCACGTTGAAGTTGGCAGCAAACGTGCCCGCCACGGTGTAGGTGTGGCTTGGGCTCTGGCTGGTCGAGCTCGTGCCGTCGCCGAAGGTCCAGGCGTAGCTGAAGGGCGCCCGTCCACCGCCGGCGGTCCCTGTGAAGCTCACCGAGAGTGGGGCTGCACCAGTGCTGACGCTGGACGTTGCGCTGACTCCCAGGGTCGGTGACACGGAAACAACCACACTCGCAGTGGCCGTGGTGGAGCCCGCGTCGGTAACGGTCAGTGTCGCTGTGTACGTGCCGGCCGAGTTGTAGGTGTGGCTTGGACTCTGCGTGCTTGAAAAGCTTCCGTCACCGAATGTCCAGCCGTATGTATAAGGAGAGGTGCCGGCCGTGACGCTACCGGTGAATGCCACCGTGACAGGCGCATCGCCGGCCGATGGGGTGGCCCCAGCAGAAGCAACCGGTGGTCCGTTGACAATGATCGTGATTGCGTTCGCAGTCGCCCTGGCCCCGTTGGAGTCTGTCACCGTAACGCTGGCACCGTAGCTGCCGGCGGCCATGTAGGTGTGACTCGGGTTCTGCACGCTCGCGATGCCGGCGTCACCAAACGTCCAGGCATACCGGTACGGGGCCACACCACCGATCGGTGTGCTCGTGAAGCTGACCCCCAGAGGCGCGTCACCCGTGGTCCGGTTGGCGGACGCACCGACAGTGACCGGTGAAGGCGATGGCGACGGCGAGGCTGACGGCGAAGGTGATGGCGACGGCGACCCATTGATGGCTTGGGAGTTGATCGACTGTACCGCCGCAATGTTGCCGGGCTGTCCGATCATCTGTGCGCCCAGGTAGTCCCACGCGAAGACCCAGTAGCCGATCGCTCCTTGGTTCTTCCAATGGTCGAACTGAGTCTGGATCTCAGCCGGCGTCGGCCAGCGCCACGGGCTGGCGCTGAAGTCCTGGATGACGAATTCCCAGGGGCTCACGTTCGCCGCGTGGATCTGCTGCACGGCGCTGTCGATCGCGGAGAAGCTGCACGGCCCGCTCGTACAGGGGTAGATATCGAACGCGAGAATGTCCACCGTACCCTTCATGGGCACGCCCTGCTGGACCGGGTTGCCGACCTGGAACTGGTCGTCGATCACCCAGGTCTTGGCGGTCGCATCGGCACCGTGTACCGCCTGAGTGATCGAGGTGTAGACGGCCGCCGCCTTGCATCCAAAAGCCGTGGGCTCGTCGCCGATCTCATAGCGAAGACCTGGGTGCCCCGCGCTGACGTTGGCCTGGACCATGGCTGCAATGGCTGTATTGGTCATCGTTTGGGCGCAGGTCTGATTGTTGTAAGCGTCGACCCAGACCATGCCTGTAATACCGTTCGCCGCCTCCGCAGTGCCGTTGTCCTGAACCCCGCCATCAGTGGCGGCGTTGAAGCCGGCCGCATGCATCGCCGCAAAGTCGGTGGACGTGTAGCGGAAGATGCCTCGAGTGCCGGAGCTGGGCCCGGGTGGCGGGCTCGGGGATGACGTCGGGCTGGGAGAGGGCGAGGCCCTCGGCGTAGGCGACGGACTTGGGCTCGATGAAGGGCTCGGTGTTGGGGTTGGGGTGGGGGTCGGCGTTGGCGTTGGTGTCGGAGTTGGTGTCGGAGTTGGGGTCGGTGTTGGAGTCGGCGACGGAGCCGGAGCGCCGGCCAGCAGCGGCAGGATGTCCCCGTTGGCGGGGTTAGCCGAGCCGCCGAGCAGCCCGACGCCATAGGTTTCCTCCAGCCCGCGCAGCGTTCCGTATTCGTTGCCGCCGTTCGCTACGGTGCCGTGAGCTGAGCCGACGACCAGGGTGAGAACCTGCTCTGACTGCGTGCCCTCGTCCCAGGTGATGATGATGCGGCTGCCAGCCGTCCACCAGCTCGAAGCCTGGACCCGCGTGACCAGGCCGCGCAGGAAGGCATCGCCCTGGGCGGGCGTCCCATCGTGCATGTCGTTAAGCGTGTTGGGCGAAATGAAGATGAAGGGTGGGGCGGTGCCCGCGTTCAGGTCGGTCGTGAGCTGTGGGTACGGCACGTCGCGGTTGCACTGAGCCGCGTTGTTGCGAACCGAGTCGAAATACATGAACGGGTTGTGGTTGACGTCGTAGCGGCCGGGGCTGTACTGGTCGGTCAGGTCGCACGCGACCGGCATGTCCTCCATGTATGCCTTCCACCCAATGCCCGCGCGCGCCAGCTCATCGGTGAACTGCGGGCCGGGGTAGGTCCTGTCCTGAGGGGTGAGATCCTGCGGGTTGTCCCAGATCGAGCCTGAGACCAGGCCCAGATAGTTGGGTTCGCTCGGATGGCTCAAGTCGGTGGTGCTCACAGACCCGTTGGTATTGACGAGTCCGTTGACGAATGGCATCTGCGAGTTGCCTACGATGCCTTCGTAGCTGGTGTTCTCCATCAGCACGATCAGCACATGAGGGGGTGGGTTGGCCGCTTTGGCGGTATGGCCGAACGGCAGTATCAGCATCGCTGACAAGATCAGCAATACATGGACGGCCAGTGGGCGGCGCAACATGCGCTGCCAACCTGAGCCGAAAGTCACCGTGGGGCTACCTCTGGACGCCTACGCGGCCATCCACGCATATTCGACTACCCCCCGAAACGCTGACACGGTCAACGTGTAATCGGCAGAACAGGATCTCGATGACCCCGAACATGTGCTAACGCCAATGCAGAGCAGATCTTGCAGTTGGCTGTCGACCTGAACCTAATGGGTTCAGGAAAAAGAGAAGATGCACAAGTTTTAACCCATAACCTGTCCCATTGCAACCCCCTGGGCGAGATCAGTTCCGGATGATGACGACACCTCGCGACGTTCGAATGCTGTGCGCAGCCCACTAAACATCTCTTTGCATGCCCATGCATTGCGTCCCACGCGGTCCGAGACCAGCGCACTACATCAACTGGGACAGGTCACCTAAAGCGTCCCGATTGCTGTCGGGACACGGCCCGTTGTACCGCCCTTCTTTCCTACAGTCAGCGCACGCCTATTCGCATACGCTCCTTGAGTTCCATGAAATTTCTGATTCACGTCGTTCACTAGCGCATGGATCTACAAGAGGTCGCCCGGCGCATCCTGCTCGGCCACTGGGTCGTGATCCTGGGGCTCGTTCTCGTGAGTGCTGGCGGCGTAACGGCCTACCATCTCTTCGACACACCCACCTACAGCGCGTCGACGCGCGTCGTCCTGGATGCGCCCGCGCCGACTGCGGGCGCCGAAGCGACCGCGATCGCCGATTCTGCGAAAGCGATCGTCACGAGCCCTACGCACATCATCGCTGCGTTGAACGCGGCCGGCTACACGCGGGACCCGGTCAAGGTCGCGGCCGACATCACCCTGGCGCCCCTTGGCACTTCGGGCGTCCTGCAACTGACGGTGAAAGACTCGGACCCCGTCGCGGCGGCAGCAATCGCGAACGCGCTCGCAGCGGACCTGATCCAGACCCGCTTGGCCGTCAGCCCAGCTGCGCGCAAGGCGGCGCTTGACGCACAGATCAAGACTGCCACGGACCGGATCAGCGCGCTCGACGCTGACATCCGCTCACTCAACGATCAGCTCAAGGCTCTGCAGGTCGACCCCGCCAACCCGTCGGCAGCAGGGGTCAGGGCTCAGATTCTGTCCGACCGCATCACGGCCGACAGCAATGAGCGCTCCGCGCTCACCCAGGAGTTGATCAACCTGGACTCCCAGCGCGCGAGTCTCGGCTCGTCGTCAGACACAACACCATCGGTGATCGACCTGGCGACGATTCCCACCAAGCCTGATCCTTCGCGCCTTCCCATCGACCTGGCCCTGGCCCTGATCGTCGGATCAGTGCTTGGCGTCGCCGCAGCAGCCGTCCTGGAGATGTTCCGTCCGACTCTTGCGAGCGGTGATGCTGTCGCCAAGGCACTCGCAGTTCCGGTCTTGGGCTGGCTTCCCGACATCGCGGGAACCCTGCCCATGCGCCTCAAACTCGCCGCGACTGCGGCCGACGTTCGCGCGCTGGAACTGATCGGGCTGGGTGAGACGATCGATCTTTCTGCGCTCGCGAGGAACCTGCGTGGACAGCTGACACAAGGCCAGAGCGAGGGCAAAGGGCTCGCCATCTTCTCGATCGAGGACGCACCTGCCCGATATCGAAACGGCCAGGCGCCACCGTCCGGATTTGTCCTGATTGCACCCGAGCGAATCAGAAAGGCTGCGCTCGCGCCCGTGCTCGAGCTCATAGCGCTCAGCGGGCGGCCGCTGCTCGGCCTCATCGCCCACAAACCCGATCGCGCCGAGCAGACGCCTCTACCGCCGGCAAAGCCGATGCCGCGGTTGGCTGTCGTGCTCGACGGAGAGAGGGACACCATCAAAGGCATGAGCAAGGAAATGCAATCTGACTTGTGGGGAGCTCAGTGAGCGCTGTCCTCCACGAGTCCCAGGACCAGGCTCGGATCCCGTTCGCGAAGACCGAGATAAGCCTCGAGGCACGTGAAGCCGCGGCGCGCGTGTTGGCGTCCGGGTGGATAACCACCGGACCTGAGGTCGTCGAGTTTGAGCGTGAGTTCGCCGAGCTCGTCGACGCTGAGCACGCTGTCGCGGTGGCGTCATGCACGGCTGCGATCGAAATCGCGCTCCGAGCCCTCCGCTTTCCTGTCGGGGCCAAGGTGCTCACCTCGACCATGACCTTCTGCGGAGCGGTACACGCGATCACGCACGCGGG
>CATPBO010000166.1 GCA_955652835.1 Candidatus Dormiibacterota bacterium | reverse complement strand
GAATCTTCACCGCGGATCCGAGGCTCGTGAAAAGCGCTCGCAAGCTCACTCACATCCAGTACGACGAGATGCTCGAGCTCGCCGCGGTCGGCGCGCGCGTCATGCACCCTCGGGCGGTGGAGATCGGCGAGCTCTATGGCGTCCCCATCCACGTCCGTTCCAGCTTCCACGATGGCGTCGGTACCATGATCGTCGCTCACGTACCAATGGAAGAAAGACGACGCGTTCGAGGAATCGCCGAGGAATCCAATGTCGCGAAGATCACCGTGGTCGGCGTTCCGGACCGACCGGGTATCGCCGCCGCGATCTTCGAGCCTCTCGGAGCGGCAGGAATTTCGGTTGACGTGATCGTCCAGAACATCGGCCGCTCGCGCCACACCGACCTCACCTTCTCGGTCGCCGAGTCCGACCTCAAGGCGGCGGAGAAGCTGGTCAAGGTCGCGGCCAAGACAATCGGCGCGAAGAGAGTCTCGTCGGCGGCCGGGATCGCCAAGCTCTCCATCGTCGGCACCGGCATGCTTGGCATGCCGGGCATCGCGGGGCGCATGTTCAGGGCGCTAGCCGATGCGGGTATCAACATCGAGATGATCAGCACGTCCGAGATCCGGATCACATGTCTGGTCGCGCGCGACCAGGTCCAGAAAGGCGTACGCGTCCTGCACAAAACGTTCGAGCTGGACCTGGAATAGCTTGCCCGTAAATGTCGCGATAGTCGGCCCGGCTGGGGCTGGCAAGACCACGCTCTTCAACGCCTTGACTGCCGGGCGCGGAGCCGACGGGGTCGGAATGGTTGACGTGCCCGATGAGCGCTTGACCCGGCTCGCGGAAGCGGTCAATCCGGCCAAGACCACGGCCGCCCAGGTGAGGGTCGAGGACACGCCGCCCGGGAGCCGAGCCCAGCGCGTTGCGTTTGCGCGACAGGCGGACGTCCTGGTCAAGGTCGCCCGCTGTTTCGGACCCCAGCCTGATCCTGCCGCGGAGCTGGAGGAATTCGCGCTTGACCTCGTGCTCGCTGATCTCGCGTCGGTTGAGAAGCGGCTGGACGTCGTGGCCAAAGAAGCGCGGGCGGGAAGAAGGGACGCGCAAAGCGAGTCCGAGGTCCTGACCGCGGCCAAAAATCATCTTGATGGCGGCAAGCAGCTGCGCACGCTTGACCTCGAACCTGAGCAGCGAGCGCTCCTGCTTGGCATCTTCCCGGTGACCCTCAAGCCGGCCGTCTACGTGGCCAACGCGGCGGATGAGCTGCTGCCGGGAGGTGGAGAGCCGGCGCCCAAGGTCGCGAAGCTGGCCGCGGCCGAGGGTGCCCCGGTGATCACGCTCTCGGCACGCCTGGAGGCGGAGCTGGGGGAGCTCGATCCAGCCGAGCAGGCCGAGATGCGAGCGGGGTACGGGATTGACGAGTCGGGGCTCGGTCGCATCGCACGCGCGGTGTGGGAAGTGGGTGGGCTCATCACATATTTCACCGCCGGAGAGCCGGAGGTTCGCGCCTGGCCATGCGAGCGGGACGCTCCGGCCCCCATCGCGGCGAGCAAGATCCACACCGACTTTGAGAAGCACTTCATTCGGGCCGAGGTGACTTCCGTCGACGAGCTGGTCGCGGCGGGATCGATGGAAGCCTTGCGTGCAGCTGGCAAGCTGCGTGTCGAAGGGCGCGAGTATCTGGTGAAGGACGGCGACGTCGTGTTCTTCAGAGTCGGTCGGTAGCGTCCCGAACTTCGGGCGATTTGCGGCTGCCGCTCAGCCTTCACAATTTGCTCATGGCCCTTCGATTCAGCGGGGCTCACGTGTGGGTTCGAGTCGAGGACGCGGACGCGGTGCTTGGACTGAGTGACTACCTCCAGGACCAGATGGGGGAGATCACCACGCTCGAGCTGCCAGACCTCGGCGACCTCCTGCGCGCCGGTCGGCGGATGGGTCACGTCGAATCAGAAGAAGCTTCTGCCCCGCTGGAGGCGCCCATCAGCGGCGAGGTGATCGAGGTCAACGCTGAGGCGCTCGAGAACCCCGACTTGATCAACAGCGATCCGTACGCCGGCGGATGGCTGCTTCGTGTCCGCATCGAGGATCCGCGGGAGCTGGATGAGTTGATCAACGAAGAGGAATATGCGGACCTGACGACCGAGGTCTAAGAATGTTAAGACTCTTGACAACAACTACATTCAGGGTTATAACTGCACCCGGGACACAACATGTCGTAGCCCACGTCTTAGTCGGTTGAGTCCCACGGCCCAACGACAGGCAGGCGGATCGTACCCCAAGAGTCGCACCCCACGACCTACTACCAGCTCCCCTTACCGCCTGCCTGTTCTAAACCTTCAAGTCACAGACGAGGCCGCGAAGCACCTTTTGCGAGGTCGACACTAGACTTGGGTTTGTGAGCCGAAAGGGAAAGAAGAGAGGAAAAGGAAAGTTCCGGCCGCCGCTGCGTCCTCCGGGTCCCCTGACTCCCAGCATGGGCGCCACTCCGACAGCGACGGCGCAGTCCGGTCCCGGCCGCAGCGTGTCACAGGCGCGCGTGGGTGGCGATCAGGCCCTGGTACGCGCCGTGGAGATGTCGCTCGGGGCGCGCAACCAGGTCACCAAGGTTAGGGGCGGTCGGTACATCGTCGAATCCGCCGACCCCTCGATTCCCCTGGACCGGGTGCCGTACTTCACCAAGGACCTGGTCCGCCTGGCAGTCGTGGGCGTGGCCATGGTGGTGCTTCTGGGTGCCGGATCGATCGCGGTGCCGCTGATCGTCAAGTAAACCTCCAACAGCCCTAGGAAATAGACAGGGGCTGGGCCCAAAAGTTACAGTTCGATCCGCCATGTCAGTCAGAACAAGCGATTCAGGAAATACGGGTCTCAAGCAAACGCTGCTCCATCGCAAGCTGAACCCTGAGGATCACAAGCACCCGGTCAATGTCGTGCATCACGACGAGGCCACCTTCGGCGAGAAGCTCGCTGACAACATCGCTGCCGGCATCGGCTCGTGGACGTTTCTCATCATCCAGACGTGCGCGGTCCTCTTATGGCTCACTCTCAACATCATCGGGTTCATGCGTCACTGGGACCCCTTTCCATTCATCCTTCTGAACCTGCTGTTCAGCGTCCAGGCCGCGTACACGGGCCCGGTGCTGCTGCTCGCCGGCAACCGCCAGTCGCAGAAGGACCGGCTTACGCTCGAACATGCGTCCTACGAGGCGGACAAGGCCGACGAGCAGAACGTCGAGATCCTGAAGGCGATCGAGAGGAACACCGAGGTCACGCTCTCGATCCTCCGGCACGTCGAGGTATTGATCGAAGACCACGTCTCCAAGTCCAAGGAGCCGGGCACGGCGCGCACGTAAACTCACCAGCGTGCGGGTAATCCTTTTCACCGGTAAGGGTGGCGTCGGCAAAACCTCCGTCGCCGCTGCCACCGCCGTCCAGTGCGCCAAAGCGGGCTACCGCACCGTGATCATGAGCACCGACCCGGCGCATTCGCTCGGTGACTCATTCGACGTCGAGCTGGGCCCGGACCTGACGCCGATTACCGGCAACCTGTGGGCGCACGAGGTCTCATCGCTCCACGAGATGCAGCGCCACTGGGTGAAGTTGCACGACTATGCCGTCGAGGTGTTCGCGACGCAAGGTTTTGACGAGGTTCTCGCCGACGAGATCGCGAACCCGCCCGGCATGGACGAGATCGCCTCGCTCATGTGGATCAAACACTACGCGCAGCGCGCCGAGCACGACGTGCTCATCGTCGACTGCGCGCCTACGGGCGAGACGCTACAGCTCCTCACCTTCCCAGACGCCGCGAAATGGTGGCTCGACAAGATCTATCCGTGGGAGCGCCGCGCCATGCGCCTAGCACGACCGGTCCTGCAGCCAATGATGGGAATGCCACTGCCGACCGATGAGGTTTACGCGTCGCTGAAGGACCTGCTCCTCGACCTCGGTGGCATGCGAAAGATCCTCACCGACTCCTCCGTGACGACTGTCCGAATCGTTCTCAACCTCGAGAAGATGGTCGTCAAGGAGGCCAAGCGTGCTTACACGTACTTGAGTCTTTTCGGATACGTAACCGACGCCGTGATCGTCAACCGACTCCTGCCCGGCGAGCTGCACGACGAGCTGTTCAAGAATTGGCAGCGGATACACAAGCGCTACCAGGTCGAGGTAGAGGAGTCTTTTGCCGGTATCCCGATCTTCAATGTTCCACTGTTCGATCAAGAGGTGGTCGGCGAGAAGATGCTCCTCCGCATGGCGCGGGAGACGTACGGCGACCGCGATCCATCCGAGCACTTCACGACCTCGAGCCCTCAGCGCATCGACAAGGACGGCACCGACTACGTGCTGACGCTGAAGGTCCCATTCGCCGATCGCTCTGCGGTGGACCTCAACCGGCACAATAGCGAGCTTTACGTCAGGATCGGCAATTACCGGCGCGAGATTTCGCTGCCGCGAGTCCTCGCACAGCGGGACACGACCAGCGCCACCATCCGCGATGGCGAGCTCAGTGTTCGATTCGCCCGTCGCGAGCAGAAGGCGGCAGCCGAGGAGAAGAAAGCATGAGCCGTGACGGCGAACGTCTCATCGAGACCATGAACGAGCTTGGGTCGCGCATCGGCCATCTGCTTTCGGAAATGGTCCCGCCGGCAGCCCAGGTACACCTGCTCAATGCGCAGCGTGAGCTGATCACCGCGCTGATGCTCATCTATGAGCACCGTGTCACCACGACGCCTGGCGGGCGTCAGGGCGTACCGACACGGGCTCGTCGTTCGGCTGCTCGCCGCCGGGCGACCAAGCGCGTCGGCAAAATCCCCATCGAGTGAGCAACTTTGTAGCCTTTCTTCTCTCGGCGCTTCTGTTGGTACCCGCCCTCTTGATCGCCATCCCGGTGCACGAGATGGGCCACGCCGCCGCCGCTTACATCCTCGGCGACCGCTCGGTTCGTTACTTCGGCTACTTCTCGCTCAACCCGCGTCGATACCTGGACCCGCTCGGAGTGATTGCTGTATTCGTGGCGCTGGTTGGATGGGGCCGGCGCGTACCCGTCCAGCCAAACCGGATCAGCACCACGAGCCAGCACCTGATCCACGAGCTCGGCGGCCCAGCGGCGAACCTGGTCGTAGCGGTCGTGCTGGGTTTCCTCCTGCGCGCTCTACTCAGGCTCGGCCTGCCCTTCTCCTACGACCTATCGCCCGGCCTGATCGGGGCCGCGATCTTCGTGATCATCTTCTTGAACCTTTCGATCTTCGCCTTTCAGCTGCTGCCGATCCCTGGGCTGGACGGCTGGAACGTGATCGAAGCGATCTTTCGCAATCGCAACCCACGCTTCTTCTTCCAGGTCAACACGCGACGGCGTGAGATCTGGATCGGATGCATCGTGGTGGTCTTCCTGTTCCAGCTGTTTCAGGGCGCCAGCCTGCTGTCGGTTGTGATGATTCCTTTCTATGTGCCCGCGAGCCTAATCTCATTAGGCGGATGCGTGGGCTACGCGATTCCCGGGTTCATAGGACTTCATCCCTGCCTGCCATAGGCACGCTGGTCAACCAGCCCGCGTACGCCGAGCTCGTCAAGGAGTTCGGGCGCGCGAGGGTGGTGGAGGCTCTTCGCCGGCAAGTCGCTGATGAGCGAGGTGCCGGCGGCGAGATGCAGGATTCCGACCGGCTTGTGCGAGTCGGCACCACGCTGCGCGCTGCGGTCGCGCCGAAGCTGCGCGGAGTCATCAACGCCAGCGGTGTGATCCTCCACACCAACCTCGGCCGCGCGCCGTTATCACGCGCCGCGATCGACGCCCTGGCCGTCGCCGCCGGCTACAGCAACCTCGAGCTGGACCTCGACTCCGGCCGTCGCGGCGAGCGGGCCGCACTGCTGTCCGGTCTGCTGATGCAGATCTTTGGCTGCGAGGCTGCGTTCGTCGTCAACAACAATGCGGCCGCCATCCTGCTCGCGCTGACGGCGCTGTGCAAGGGCAAGGAGGTGATCGTCTCGCGGGGCCAGCAGGTGGAGATCGGTGGATCCTTCCGCATGCCGGACGTGATGCGGCTGTCAGGCGCGCGCATGGTCGAGGTCGGCACGACCAATCGCACGCGACAAGACGACTATGAGCAGGCGATCACGTCGCGCAGCGCCGCGCTCCTGCGCGTGCACACGTCGAACTTTCGTGTCGCTGGGTTCACCGAGGCGACCACCCTGGCCGAGATGGCGTCGGTCGCGCGTGGGCACGAGCTGCTGCTCATCGACGACCTGGGCAGCGGCGCGGCGGAGCCCATAGCCGATGAGCCGACCGTGGCTGAGTCGCTCCGGCACGCGGACGTGGTGACGTTCTCAGGGGACAAGCTGTTCGGCGGACCGCAGGCGGGCATCGTCCTCGGCCGCGGTGAATCCGGAGCTGCTGCGGTCAAGACGATGTCGCGCCACCCACTCGCGCGCGCCGTGCGCATCGACAAGCTCACGCTGGCCGCGCTCGAGGCGACTTTGCGGCAGCGCCTTTCAGGCCGGTTGGACGAAATCCCCATCGAGCGAATGATCCGAGCATCGGTCGAAGACGTCCGGCGCCGGGCTGCGATGTGGTCGGTCAAGCTCGAGGAACGGGGTGTACGCACAACGCTGGTCGCCGGCGAATCGGCGGTCGGTGGAGGTGCACTGCCCGGGCACCGCCTGCCCACCATGCTCCTGGCCCTGTCCGGGCCCGCCTCACGCCTCGCGGCGGCTCTGCGTCACGGCGACCCGCCGGTGATCGCCCGCATTGAAAAGGACGCGTGCTGTCTCGATGCCCGGACGGTGTTGAAGGGAGAGGACGAGACGCTGATCGACGCCGTCGAGGTTGCGTTCAAGGCCGTGGCGCGGTGAGCTTCGTCATCGGCACCGCGGGGCACATCGATCACGGCAAGTCGACCCTGATCACAGCCCTCACCGGGGTCGACCCGGACCGCCTCGCCGAAGAGAAGCGACGCGGCATGACCATCGATCTCGGCTTCGGGCACCTACGCCTTCCAAGTGGGCGCGAGGTAGGCCTCGTTGACGTGCCCGGGCACGCCCGCTTCATTCGCAACATGCTCGCCGGCACGCATGGCCTCGACGCTGTGATGCTGGTCATCGCGGCTGACGAAGGTGTCATGCCCCAGACCCGGGAGCACCTGGAGATCGTCGACCTGCTCGATGTCCGTCGAGGAGTCGTCGTGCTTTCAAAGGTCGACCTTGTCGATGCGGACTGGCTTGCCCTTGTCAGGTCTGAGGTCGTCGAAGCAATCGCAGGCACGTCATTGGAGGGCGCGCCCGTAGTCGCCTTTTCCGCCGTCAGCGGCGAGGGCAAAGCAGATCTCCTGGTGGAGCTGGACAAGATGCTGGCGGCTGTAGGCCCGCGGCCGGACCTCGGACGTCCACGGCTTCCCATCGATCGCGTCTTCACGATGAGCGGGTTCGGCACGGTCGTCACCGGCACGCTCGTCGACGGCGCGCTGAACGTGGGTGAAGAGCTCGAGGCTGTGCCGGCCGGCCGTGCGGTTCGGGTGCGCGGGCTGCAGCAGCACAACCGCAAAGTCGATACAGCCTCGCCCGGCAGCCGAGTGGCCGCGAACCTGATCGGCGCCGAGAAGCACGAGCTCGAGCGGGGCGACGTGCTCGCCCGTCCAAAGACGATCGCCGCGACCCGCCGCGTCGACGCGACGGTGCGAGTGGTAGCGTCCGCGCCCCAGCCTCTACGGCATGGCGCCGAGCTGTTGATGCACACCGGCACCACAGAGGTGGCCTGTCGGGTCATCCTGCTCGAAGCCGATCAGCTGGATCCCGGCGGCCAAGGCTGGGTGCAGCTCTACCTGGAACGCCCCGTCGCGGCAGCCGAGCATGATCGCTTCATCCTCCGCGTCCCCAGCCCCGCCAGGACGATCGCCGGAGGAAGCATCGTCGACGTCACCCCACGCAAGCATTCGCGGCACGACAGTGCGGTCAGGGAGTCACTCGAGCGACGTGCAGCCGGCGACATACTGCAAGAAGAGCTGCGAAAGTACGCCCGCGGCGTGACCGTGACGGCGCTGTTGAAGGCCACCATGGCGCCGGAGGCGGACGTCGCTGCACTGAATGCAAGGCGGATCGGCGAGTGGCTTTACGATCCGGCCGCGTGGCGAACGATCTCGGATCGGGCGGAGCGTGAGCTCGATGCCTTCCACGGTGCCCATCCGCTGCGGCCGGGCATGGCCCGTGAGGAGCTTCGCAGCCGCCTGGGTGTGCCACCTGGCGCATTTGCGTCGGTCGTCCAGGGCCTGGTCGAAGACGGCCGCGCCGAAGAGCGAGATGGCACGTTGGCCCGGCCGGCCCACCGCGTGGAGCTGAACGATGGCAACGGCACCGCAACCTCGTTGCTCGAGCTGCTCGGCCGCCAGCCATTCGCGCCCCCGTCCCTCGCCGAGGCGCTTCAGCAGACCGGCGCGAGCCCAGAGGTCGTGCGCGCGCTGGGGCAGCGAGGCGACATCGTGCGGCTGAACGACGAGATCGCGTTTACAAAAGATGCGTACGAAGCGGCGGTCGCGCTCGTGAGGGAAATCGTCGCGAGCAGCGGCTCGATCACGGTGGCGCAGCTTCGCGATCGCATGGGCGCCAGCAGGCGTCCGGTCCTGGCGCTGCTCGAGCATCTCGACGCACAGCGCGTGACGCGCCGCGTCGGAGACGCGCGGGTATTGCGGTAAGAATATGAGAAGGAACCGACGGTTCCTTCTGCGCGCCAGGCGCGGGCAGGTTCGGACTCACTGATCGCATCGCTCGGCAAAGCCGACCCGGCCTGACGGCCGGGCAAGCCGCCCTGCTCATCTTCTATAAGGTTGGGATTGGTAAAGTTCGCGCCAAATGCGAATCGCGGAGATGCTCACCCGTCCCCGGCCGAGCGTCTCGTTCGAGTTCATGGCGCCTCGCGATGAGGCCGAGGTCGAGGCGCTCGAGCGGACGGTCGCGACCCTCGCTGGTCACGCGCCCGACTGGGTTTCGGTCACTTACCGCGTGCGCACCGGCGAGAAGACGCTCGAGCTGGTCACGCGGATCAAGCGTCACTATCACATCGAGGCGATGGCCCACCTCACATGTGCGAACTCAGCGGACCGCACCCGTCAGATTCTCAACTGGATGGAGCGGGAGGGTGTTGCCAACGTCCTTGCGCTGCGCGGTGACACCCCGAACCCCGGTGAGGCGTTCGTGCCTGCGGACCCTCAGCTCACCCACGGTGGTGATCTCGTGGCCTTTGTGCGGCAGAACGGTTATCGGTTCGGCATCGGCGCCGCGTGCAGCGCGGAAAAACACCCCGAAAGCCCCGACCTCGAGCACGAGTTTCGCTACATGAAGCTCAAGGTGGAGGCAGGTGCGGACTTTCTCATCACCCAGCTCTTCTTCGACAACCGCTTCTATTTCGACCTGGTGTCGCGGGCACGCGCCGCCGGCATCAGCGTCCCGATCGTCCCCGGCCTGATGCCGGTTCCCAGCCGGCGCTCGCTGGCCGTCATGACTGCTATGTCGGGCGCGACTGTACCGGCCGCCCTCCAGTCGGCGATCGAGCAGTCGCCCGACGATGAGGCGGTACGAGCCGTCGGCGTCCAGCACTGCATCGCTCAGTGCGCGGAGCTGCTCGAGGCTGGCGTGCCCGGGCTGCATTTCTACACGTTCAACCGTGCGCGCGGACCGATCGAGATCCTCGCCGCGCTCCGCGGCCAGCAGCTCCTCGCCTCCTGACCACATTAGTCGTCGCCGTAGCCGGCGACAGCGCCGCCTCATTGGCTGAGGTTCTCGCTGCGCTCGATGAGGGTCCTTGCGGGCCGCTCGAGCTGGGCTTTCCCACCATGCGGGTCAGCACTGCTGACGGTTACGACCCGTCCCTAGACGCAGTCAGCGCCTTCTGCCGATTACCCTAGGCCAGCGATGCTAGCTGGAATCGACCTTGGGGGGACGCAGGTGCGGGTCGCGCTTGCGCGCTCGGACGGAAACCTGATCACCAGCGTAAAGACCAAGACGCCGCTTCTCGGAACTCCCCAGGCGATGGTCGATTGGGCCGCCGCCGAGATCGACAAGCATCGCGGGCGCGAGAAGGTGAGAAGCATCGCCATCGGCGCACCCGGGCCGATCGACCTCAAGCACGGCATCCTGGTCAACCCGCCGAACCTGCCGTGGCGCAACGTGCCGCTGGCCGCAATGCTCAGCCGGGCTACGGGCGCCAAGGTGCACCTCGCGAACGACGCTGACATGGCCGGCCTCGGAGAGTTCCATCGCGGAGCCGGGCGCGGCACTCGCAACATGGTGTACATCACGTGGTCGACCGGCGTCGGCGGCGGCCTGATCATCGACGGCAAGCTCCACCGCGGAGCCCACGGCACTGCCGGAGAGATCGGGCACATGATCATCGACCCCAATGGGCCACTCGACAACTGCGGCCAGCGGGGCTGTCTCGAGGCCTTCATCGGCGGCGCGAACCTGGCCCGCGAGACCGGTCACAGCGCAGCCGAGCTGTTCGGTGCCGCCGCGAAGGGCGATAAACATGCGCGGATGGTTGTCGAGCGCGCGGCACGCTACATGGGCCTGGCGCTGATCAGCCTGACGAACGCCATCGACCCGGAGATGTTCGTCATCGGCGGCGGCGTGTCCCGGTCGTGGGCCCTGGTGGAGCCGACCATCGTCGGGACCCTGCACTCCTCACCTTTCATCAAGCCGGCCCGCCGGCCCCGCGTGCGCCGCGCCCGACTTGGCGACCGCGCCGGGCAGGTTGGAGCCGTCGAATGGGCGCGCATCAACCAGTAACGCTCAGTGACGAGGATCTGCGCCGGCTCCTGAACCGAGCTTCGGCCGATCTCGGCGTGCGGGCCTGGATTGTCGGCGGCTACGTGCGCGACAAGCTCCTCGGCCTGCCTCATCCGAACCCCGACGTGGTCGTCGAGGGTGGCGACGCTCTGAAGCTGGGGGAGCACTTTGCGGAGCTGGCCCGCGCCGGGCCACCCGTGACTTTCGAACGCTATGGCACCGCCCAGGTCACGCTTCCCGGGCACCTGGTGGAATTCGTCACCGCCCGCGCCGAGTCGTATGCGGCCGACTCGAGGAAGCCCGACGTCCGCCCGGCTACGTTGGAAGAGGACCTCCGCAGGCGCGACTTCACGGTCAACACGCTGCTGATGGACTTCCACGGCGAGGTTCGGGATCTGCTCGGCGGGCGGAGCGACCTGGACGCGCGCATCCTGCGCACTCCCACCGACCCTTTGCGCACGTTTGCCGACGATCCCCTGCGCATGCTGCGGGCGGTCCGTTTTGCGTCCGAGCTCGGCTTCGAGCTAGCGCCGGACATTCTGCCCGCCATGCGTCAGATGAAGAGCCGGCTTGCTCCGCCGGTCATCTCTGTCGAGCGCACTGCGGATGAGCTGCGGCGGATGCTCACCTCCCCGCGTCCTCGCCTGGCCATCGAGCTGCTCGATGCCGGCGAGCTGCTCGAGATCGTTCTCCCGGAGGTGGCCGCCTGCAAAGGCGTCCCCCAGAGCGGCTACCACACACATGATGTATTCGGGCACACCCTGCTCACGCTCGAGCGGGTGCCTGCCGACCTGGTCCTGCGCCTGGCCGCGCTTCTTCACGACGTCGGCAAGCCTGCGACCGCCGCTGCGGATGGTTCGTTCATGGGTCACGAAAACGTCGGTGCGGAACTTGCGAGGTCGGCGTTGGAGCGGCTTCGGTTCTCGCAAAAGGAGATCGATACCGTCGTCAAGCTCGTTCGGCTGCACCTGCGGCCCGTGTACTACCGTTCGGAATGGACCGACGGCGCGGTGAGGCGGCTGGCGCGTGACGCCGGCCCGCAGCTGGACCTCCTGATGGCCCTGGCCCGCGCCGATGTGGCGGCGTCCGCTTATCCCGAGCCCGAGAAGCTGGACGAGCTGCAGGGCCGACTCGAGGCTGTGCGGCGGGAGCGACCGTCTCGCCTGGCGCCGCTTGTAACCGGCGAGGACGTGATGCGCGCGGTCGGTATAGGGCCCGGGCCGGAGGTCGGGCGGATCAAGCAGCGCCTGCACGAGCTGGTCATTGACGGCGAGATCGCACCTACCCACAAGGCTGTCCTCGACTACCTGGCCAAGCATCCAGACCTCTAAACGTCCTACGCCGGAACTCCCAGGACCCGGTTATGCTGCGGTAGGTGGTGGATCCCAGCTGGATGCTGGGCTTAGGAGGTGCGACGTGACAGATACCGCGTTGGAGACGGTTGGGGTTTCCAGTTCGAACGGTGGCGCTGAGCCATACGCGCCCGAGCCAAAGGCGACGGTCCTGGCACCGGACGACGTGCTATCCGGAAAGCTCCAGGTCAGGGGTGGTGGCCAGGTACTCGGCAATTTCAGCGGTCAGATCGAATGCGACGGCGACCTGATGATCGGACCCGAGGCCCACGTTGAGGCCGACATCCGCAGCACGAGGGTAACCATCGCCGGATTCGTCCGCGGCAACGTGGTCGCGGTCAATCGGCTGAAGATCACGCCCACCGGACGTCTCGAGGGTGACGCCAGGGTCGGTGCGCTCGTGGTGCAGGAAGGCGGGGTCCACCACGGGGTGATCCGAGTCCACCCCGAAGGTGTCCCGGAGTCCGAGCAGGTGGAGCTCCGCGATGCATCGCCCCGAACGACGGTCGTAGCCTTGAGGACCATGCCTAACCCTGTCGGTCGGGTCAGGAAGTTCTGGGGTGAGTTCTTCTAAGAGGCCATCCAAGGGGCCGAATCGGGTCAGGGCGCGAAGCGCGCCTCGGACAAGCCGCGCCGCTCCGCGGCCAACGGCCGGGCGCACAAGTTCCAAGCGACCGGCAGCGCGGCCTCAGACTTCGGCGACGAGATCTCGCCAAACGGCCCGGAAACCGGCTGCGACACCCCGACAGGCAGCCCGGAAAGAACGCGCGCCGGCAGCGACGCCACCGCCTCGCACCTCGCCGGCTCCGCCTCCGCGGCCTGCCATCCGGCTGCCGGGATCGGCCTCGTCGCGTCTCACGATCAAGGCTGGCGCTCCCGCGGCCCCCAAAGCGGCGCTCGAGCTCTCCACCAAGCCCCGGCCGAAAGGCCCTCGTCTGCTCAGTGACGTCCAGCTCGATGAGGATGAGGTCCTGATCGACCCCTTTGACGCCACCCTGGGCGGCATCAAAGTGCGGATCACAGCTGTTCTCGAACGGACGTGCGTCTACATCGACAGGGAGGGCGATCGCAGGCTGGCGCGAAAGAACGACCTCTGGGTCGAAGCGGACAAGCTTCCGATCCGTCGCCGGGGCCTCGTCTAGCGGGGAGCACCCGCGGCGGGTTCGTATACGCTGGGAACCCGATGATCGAAGAGCCGAAGATCAATCGCAACCTGGCCCTCGAGCTGCTGCGGGTTACCGAAGCCGGCGCCCTGGCGGCGGCGCCGCTGCAGGGGCGAGGCAACAAGCTGGCTGCCGACCACCGGGCGGTCGAGGCGATTCGAGGAGCCCTTGGCTCGGTCGACATGAAGGGGACGGTCGTCATCGGCGAGGGTGAGAAGGACGAGGCCCCAATGCTCTATTTCGGCGAGGCGATCGGCAACGGCCTCGAGCCGGAGGTTGACGTCGCGGTTGATCCCATCGAGGGCACGAGCCTGACCGCGTCGGGGTTGCCCGGCGCCATATCCGTAGTCGCCCTGGCCGAGCGCGGGACTATGTTCACCACGCATGCCCACTACATGCAGAAGCTCGTCGTCGGCCGCCGAGCGCGTGGTGTGATCGACCTCGAGATGCCGGTCGAGTGGAACCTGAGGCGGATCGCGAAGGCGGAGGGACTCCCGGTGCAGGAGCTCACGGTCGTCGTGCTCGACCGGGAGCGGAACAACCAGGTCATCGCGCAGATTCGCGACGTGGGCGCTCGGATCAAGTTGATCACCGCCGGCGACGTGGCCGGCGCACTCGAGGCAGCCCTGGAGATGAGGTTCGGGATCCACTGCATGATGGGATCGGGGGGCGCGACCGAAGGTGTGCTCGCCGCGTGCGCGATCAAGACGATCGGCGGCGACATGCAGGCGAAGCTGCATTTTCGGGACGACAAAGAAAAGGAGATGGCGGTCAAGGAGGGGCACAAGCCGAACAAGGTGCTTTGTCTTGATGACCTGTGCTCGGGCAAGGACATCTTCTTCGCGGCAACCGGCATCACCTCTGGCGAGCTGCTGAAAGGCGTGCGCTATGAGGACGTGTATGCGTATACGCAGTCCATGGTCCTGCGTTCCGCTTCGGGCACGATGCGCATCGTCGACGCTTACCACCCGATCGACAAGTTGCGGGCTAAGGGCCTGCTGCCAGAACAGGTCGCAGTCCGCTGAGCGCCTCGGAAGCCGGGCAGTTCCTGGTCGCGTCGGCCAAAGCCCTGGGCGCGCCCCAGTGGGAATGGATCGCAACCGCGCGGATTCTTTCTCGCCAACGGGCGTCGACCGCCGCGATCGAGCAGGTGCTGGAAGGACTGCTGGCCCCCGCCGATCAGGCGATGGTCAACGCGTTCACCGGTGGATTTCGGGTCGCCCAGACCCAGCTCGCCATCAACAAGGCGCTGCCGGATCCCGCTGCGGCGGCGGCGGCGCTCGAGTCGGCCCAGATCGTGGCGCTTGCGATCCTGGTTCGCGAGCAGATGCCGCCGGAGCAGTTCGACGTCGTGTACCGCCCCTTCGCAAGCATCCTGCCGGCTCCTGGTTACCAGGGAGCCCCGCCTGTCGACCGGCAGATAGCGGCCTTCCTGCGCGCGCTGCCGAGCCTCGCCGGCGAGCCGGAAGCCGAGGTCGCAGCCGTCGCCAAGGCCTTGAGCGAGCGGTCCCAGCCGGCAGGTCCTGCCGGCACCGTCGGCGCAGCTTTGGCCGGCCTGGATCCTGCCGCGAACTACGCGGCGGCGTGGAGAGACGTGGTGACTATGGCCAACCAGTCAGGCCGGACGCACGCCTTCCGGGCGATGCAGGACAGCGCCGAGCAAATTGCGCCTCACGACGGCCTGGGGATTGTCGGATTCGCGGGCGT
>CATPBO010000165.1 GCA_955652835.1 Candidatus Dormiibacterota bacterium | reverse complement strand
GTTGTGGGCTTTTCCGCCTTCCTCACGACCACCATGCCGATGTTCAAGGTCAACATCGAGGCTCTGACCAAGGCGGGCCTGCGCGACAAGGTGCACATCGCGGTGGGCGGCGCACCCGTGACGGCGGAGTACGCCAAGCATGTTGGTGCGGACAGCTACGCGCCTGATGCGTCGATGGCCACGCGGATGGCCAAGGAGCTCGTCGGCGATCGAAGCGAGACGTCGCATGGCGCACAGGCGCTGGAGCAGGCGGTGAAGCTGATCGACGAGACCCTCAAGAAGGGGTAGCGGCTGGTGGAGACCCGTCTCAGCTCGCGAGGTCGCGAGGTCGTGGTCTCCGGTGACCGCCCCTTCGTGATCATCGGCGAGCGCATCAACCCGACCGGTCGCAAGGTCCTCGCTGCCGAGATGAAGGAAGGCAAGATGGATCGCGTCCGCTCCGACGCGATCGCGCAGGCCGCAGCCGGCGCGCACATGCTCGACGTCAACGCCGGCATCCCCGCGCTCGACGAGGCGGCTCTTCTCGTAGCCGCCATTAAGGCGGTGATGGAGGCCTGCGACGCCCCGATCTGCATCGACTCGTCGATCATCGAAGCCCTCGAGGCTGGGCTCTCTGCATACGAGGGCAAGGCCCTGGTCAATTCGGTCACCGCTGAAGAAGAGCGGATGGAGCGCATCTTCCCGCTGGTCAAGAAACACGGCGCCGCCGTGATCGGAATGGCCAACGATGAGACCGGGATCTCCATGGTCCCCGAGGAGCGACTCGCCCTCGCGCGCCGGATCATCGACCGCGCCGCCGACTACGGCATCCCCCAAGAGGACATCATCATCGACCCGATCGCGATGACGGTCGCGGCCGACCCGACCTGCGGCGTGATCACGCTCGAGACCATGCGCCTGATCCGCGATCAGCTCGGCAACAACATGACGTGCGGCGCGTCGAACGTGTCATTCGGGTTGCCCGACCGGGCCACGGTCAACGCCGCGTTCCTTCCGCTGGCTATGCACGCGGGGTTGACGTGCGCGATCACCAATCCTTTGGTGCCTGAGGTCCGGCGCGCCGTTCTCGCAGGCGACCTGCTGCTCGGGCACGACGAATACGCGATGAAGTGGATCGCGAGCTTTCGCGCCGAGGTGGCTGCCGCAGCATTAGATAAATCGGCGGGCGGATGATCGCTCGCAAGCTCGAAGTCAAATACCTGCCGTTCGACAGGGTTACACGAGTCCCGCCCGGCACGACGTTGTTTAGCGCGGCGCACTGGATCGGACTGCCCATCGATTCGACGTGCGGCGGGCGGGGCACATGCGGAAAGTGCAAGGTCCGCGTGGTCGAGGGCCGGACCGACCCCGAAACCGCCGACCATCGATTGCTGCGACCCGCAGAGATCGAAGACGGCTGGCGGCTTTCCTGCCAGGCGCGCATCTACGCGGACATGGTCTGCGAGGTGCCGCAGCTTCTGCGCGTGCCGAAGGCGGCCACGATGGGGTTGGGGCGGCTGGTCATCCTCGACCCCAACGTGCGCAAGGTCTTCCTCGAACTATCGGAACCAACGCTCGTCGACCAGCGCAGCGATGTGGCGCGCCTGAAGGATGCGCTGACCGAGGAAGGGCACGACATGGTCGCGGGAATCGCCGTGCTGCGCACGCTGCCCCAGGTGTTTCGCGACGCGGGCTTCCGGGTGACCGCCGTCCTGGCGGGTGAGCACCTGGTCGCTGTCGAGGCGGGCGACACGACCGGCGACTGCTACGGCGTCGCCTTCGACGTCGGGACGACGACGCTCGTCGGCACGCTGATGAACCTGCGGACGGGAATGGCGGCGTCCGTGCTGTCGACGCTCAACGGGCAGGCTCCTTTCGGTGCCGACGTCATCTCCCGTATCAGCCACGGCATGAACGGGCCGGATTCCGTTCGCGAGCTCCAGGCGGCAGTGGTCTCGACCATGAACAGCATCATGTCCGCGCTCTACGGCGAGACCGGCGTGTCGCCCGACCGGACCTATGAGGCCGTCGTGGTCGGCAACGCCACCATGCTGCACCTTTTGTTCGGCATCGACCCGAGCCCGCTGGCGGTGATGCCTTTCACGCCTGCGTTCATGGAACCGCTGAGCGTCCTCGCAAGCGACGTCGGCCTGGACATTCACCCGCGCGGTTACATCCAGACGCTGCCGGCACTCGGGGCTTACGTCGGCGCTGACATCGTCGCCGGAGTCCTTGCGACCAGTGTCGTGCGCGAGGACAAGCTCCGTGTCTTCGTCGACGTCGGCACGAACGGCGAGATCGTTCTGGGGAGCGCCCAGCGGGCCCTGGCGACGGCAGCGCCGGCAGGCCCCGCGTTCGAGGGCAGCCAGATCCGCTGTGGCATGCGGGCGACCGACGGCGCGATCGAGGGCGTGCAGTTGGGTGACGCCGTCGAGCTGCAGGTGATCGGCGGCGACGTACCGGCGCAGGGCATCTGCGGTTCAGGCCTCGTGGACGCCGTGGCCCAGCTTCTCCTGGCAGGTCTGCTCGACCACTCCGGGCGCATGAAAACTGCGGAGGACGTACCCGGTCACCCGCTGCGCGACCGGCTCATCGACGTGGACGGCGTACGCGCCTTCCTGCTCGCCGAAGGTGTGTACCTCACGCAGAAGGACATCCGCGAGCTGCAGTTCGCGAAGGGTTCAATCGCAACGGGTATACAGGTGCTGATGGACATCCTTGGAGTCCAGACCAAGGACCTGGACGAGGTGCTGCTCGGTGGCTCGTTCGGCTCCTATTTGAACCCTGAGAGCGCCAAGATCATCGGTCTGGTTCCGCCTGTGGACGTCGACCGGATCATCGCGGTCGGCAACTCGGCGGGCGAGGGAGCGAAGATCGCCCTTCTCTCGTATCGCGAGCGACAGGTCGCATTCGAGCTGCCGGCGCGCATCGAGTACATCGAGCTCTCGGGGCGCACGGACTTCAACGACACGTTCGTCTCGGTGCTCGCCTTTCCACATCTGGAGCTGGTCGGTTCATGACTATGCCAACTCCAGCGCCCCCCACCCTAGCCCTGCGCGCAAAGCGGCGATGAGGATGGGACTTACTGATTGCCCCCTGAAGGGGGAGGGGAAAACGGCGTTGGTGATGTGCGGGGCGCTCGGTCGCGAGGTCAAGGAGATCGTCGACCGCCGCGGTTGGGACGTCGACATCTACGGAATCTCGGCGCTGCTTCACCTGTATCCGTCGCGCATCGTCGACGAGCTGCGTGTGAAGCTGCATGACCTCCGACCGCGATACGAGCGGTTGGTCGTCGTCTATGGCGACTGCGGGACCACCGGAAAGCTGGAGCCGCTGCTCGAAGAGGTCGGCGCGTCGCGGCTGCGCGGACCGCACTGCTACGAGATGTTCGCCGGCGAAGAGCGATTCCGCCGCGTGTCTGACGAGAAGCCGGGCACGTTCTTCCTGACTGATTGGCTCGTGCGCAACTTCGACCGCGCCGTGGTCCGGGGCCTGGGGCTCGACCGCGACCCCGAACTCAAGTCGATGGTCTTCGGCAATTACGAGGCGGTGTTGTACCTGCGACAGATGCCGAACCCGCGACTCGCGGAGAAGGCGGACGGAATCGCGGCGTACCTCGGGTTGCCGCTAGAGATCGTGGACGTCGGCCTAGGCGAGCTCGAAGACCGGTTGGCTGAACTTGTTGAACCGCCCCCACCCCAGCCCTGCGCGCAAGCGGCGATAAGGATGGGACTTACTGATCGCCCCCTGGCGGGGGAGGGGGCCGCCTGATGGCCAATTACCAGGTCATGTTCTGGAAGCACATCCCCTCGCAGGTGATGGCCTGGGAGGGTGAGGAAAAGGTCAAGCGCATGCTGCCCGACTACTTTCAGGCCGCGATCGACGCCTACGCGATGAAGGAAGGGTCGACCGACATGGACGCCTACCTCGAGGGTTGGCATCGCGGGCCGGTCGATGAGCGCGCCGGCACGCCGGATGAGGTGATCAATGCGGTCGTGGATGAGCTGACGGCGGCCAATCCGCGGTCCAATCTCATGAAGCCTCAGACCTGAGCGAACGGGCCAGGTCGCTTGCCTGACTCGCCAGCTTCCCAGCCTCGGACAGGCGTACGTCGTCCTTGCCCGCGATATTGACCGTGATCAGGGCGACGCCCGACTCAGCGGCGGCCGCGGCCAGGATCCCTGCCACCACCGCATCCGCACGGAGTTTTGGGTTCCCCTTCGAAGCCAGCTGATCCGCGAGCGTGGTTACCAATGCCGCCGAGCGAACGAGGTCGAGCGGCACGTCGACAGTCTTTGATCTCGCAGCGTCCAGGCCGATTCCCGACCGGACCGAGTCCATGTAGCCCAGGTACGCGTGGACGTCTTCCTCGATCAGCTCCTCGGCGTGCAGCCGCAGCGCGTGAGCACGCTGCCTCGCGTCAGTCGCGCCCGCCCACTGTTTTGCCGACAACCGGGCCGCCTTTTCGAGGAGGGCAGCCGCTGCGGCGACCACCGCCGCGGTCGCCGAACCGCTCGCGGGGGCAGGTTCCTTCGAAGCGATCTCGTCGAGAAGCGTCCCAAGCCGGTCGCGCCGGGCGCGCGCAGGGCGCTCCCAATCAGTCGTTGCCGATCTCCTGCCGGCGCCTGGTCATGAATTCGTTGAGCTCTTCATCGACGCCCGGATCGATGCCGGGGTCGGGATACTCGGCGAGCACCTGCTTCCATTTCTCCGCCGCGACCACGTCCGCGGTCCGGGCACCAAAACGGTTCCACCGGTCGAAATTCTCCGTTGACGAGATCCAGGGTCGGTAGAAGCCGGTCCGATAGTTGCGCAGGGTGTGCTCGGCGCCGAGGAAGTGCCCGCCCGGCCCGACCTCGCGTAGGGCATCCATCGCCATGCCTTCTTCGTCGAGGGGGAGGCCGCGCGTCAGTATCCACTCGAACATGCGCAGCGCCTCGACGTCGATGATGAATTTCTCGTAGGACGCAAGCAGCGCGCTCTCCAGCCAGCCGGCCGCATGCAGCACGAAATTGACCCGACCCAGAATGGTCGGCCACATGCACATCATCGATTCGTAGGCGGCCTGCGCATCGGGCGCTTTGGAAGAGGTGAGCGCACCGCCGCCTCGGAAGGGCAGCTTGTAGTGGCGTGCCATCTGCGCGCTGGCCAGGATCCCCATCGCCGATTCCGGCGTGCCGAACGCGGGGCTGCCGGACTGCATATCGGTGTTGGTGAGAAAGGATCCGTACACGCTCGGCGTGCCCGGGCGGATCAGCTGCACGAGCGCGATGCCGGCCAGCGCCTCGGCGGTCTGCTGAGCGACGGTGCCCGCGAGACCCATGGGTGACATCGCTCCCGCCATCAGGAACGGCGTGACGATCACGGGCTGCCCGGCGTCCGAGTACTCGAGCAGCGCGCCGAGCATGCGGTCGTCGTACCGCAGCGGGCTGTTGACGTTGATCAGGCTGATGATCGCGGGCGTCTTCTCGATTTTCTCCCGCCCGCCGAAAACGATCGAAGCCATCTCAATCGTGTCGCGCGCATTCTCTGAAGAGATGACGCTGCCCATGAAAGGTTTGTCCGTCCAGCGCATGTGGGAATAGACCATGTCCAGGTGGCGAGTTCCTAGAGGGAGGTCCTCGGGCTCGACCGTGGTGCCCCCCGCACAGTGGATCTGCTCGATGGCCTGGGCCATCTTGTCGAAATTGTTGAAGTCTTCGATCGTCGCGCCGCGGCGGCCCCGCTCCAGGTCGGTTATGAATGGCGGACCGTAGACCGGGGCGGTGACGACGTTGTCTCCTCCGAGCACGACCGAGCGGGCCGGGTTGCGTGCCTGCAGCGGGAATGTCTCCGGCGCCTTGGCAACCTGCTCCATGAGGAAAGCACGGTCAAACCTGACCCTGTTGTCCTCCACGGGCATGCCGGCCTTTCCGAAGATCTCTCGTGCTCGTTCATGGAGGAAGTCGACGCCGATCTCTTCGAGGATGGTCATTGCCTGCTCGTGGATGGCCTCGACCTCCTCTCCGCTCAGGAGGTCGTAGGGCCGGAGCCGGTTCTTCCACATAAGCTAAGCAATCTTGCAACACCCCAGCCTGTGATAACGTAGTCCCTGCCCATTGGGGTGCTCGGTCCCGCCTGCGGACCCTTTTTTGAACGCACTTGATCCCCATTTCACGCCCAACCCGCGTATCGACACTCAGGTCTTCCTGACGTTGAGCACGCCCAATCCCGGGGACGTTCTCCCGCTCTGGAATCCCGACATTCCTGGCGAGGAAATCCAGGCCGGGCGTCTCGGCATCCGCGTTCGCCCTGGTACTCCCGCCGCAGCCAAGGTCCTTGCCCTGGAGGCTGCCGGAGGGGCTGAGCTGTTGCGCCAGGTGCTCGAGGAGCAGCGGATCATCGACGGCATCTACACGGTCGTCAAGCCGGAGAAGCCTCTCGAGTTCACCGGCCAGGTGAGCACCACGCTGCTCACGGGCAAGCTGGGCCGGACGCCCATGGGCCTCGCGCTCGAGATCACCGACTGGCAGGACCTGGACGGCGACTACGAGATGGAGAAAAACCGCCTACGGCTCCGCTACCAGGAGCTTCACGTCGTCAAGGAATGGGACGGCGATCTCGAGGGATTCACGGCCATCGTCCTGCGCGACAAGGCCAAGACGCTCCCCATCCTCGACTCGACCATGCGCTTCATCGAGCACCTTCGCGACTACCGCGAGAAGCTCGCCGAAGCCGCCGTCCGCCGCTACGAGGCGACAGAGCAGTGGATGGAATGCCCGAAATGTGAGGCGGAAGTCCCAACCTCCAACGGGATCCACTGCCCCGAATGCGGCGAGGACATGCGCGGCGGCGAATACGTGCGTGCGGTTCTCCACCTGGTCGATGACGCCGATGGGCGCATCTACCGAGGAATCGATTCGCTGACCGTCCGGTCGGCCGGCTTCCCCGAGTACCGCGGCATGTCGCTGGACCGCATCCAGGGCTCGAACCTGTGGGTGAGCTTCCGGCGCTACGACCCGCTTCCCGACGAAGGCATCGTCCTGCCGACGGCAAGCGTCGAGATGTTCGAAGCGCAGCGTTCGGTCATCCGCCAGCTGCAGATCGGAAGCCCGCGCACCGGTGCGGTCGCCGCCGACCTGGCCGATACGGGCTGGCTCGGCAGCCCGCCCCGTGTACCGCTGGACGGCAAGCGTGCCCACCACCTGCCCGACCCCAACGAGGAGCAGGCCGAGGCCGTCGCCCGCGTGATGGGCATGCGGCCCGGCCAGATGTACCTCATCCAGGGGCCGCCCGGAACCGGCAAGACGACCGCAATCGTCGAGTCGATCCGGCGCATCCTGGGGCGCAACCCCAACGCATCGATCCTGATGTCTTCCCACTCCAATGATGCGGTCGATACCGGCCAGGAGCGCCTGCTCGGCTTCTCACACGTTCGGCAGGCACGCATTGCGGAGCCGGGCAAGGTGCCGCGCCGGCTGCGACCGACGCTGGTCGAGGGCGACGACCTCGAGTCGTACAACCTGGTCGCCGGCACGTGCAACCGGCTCGCGATCGACTCGCGACTGCGATTCAAGGTCTTCGACTGGCTGATCCTCGACGAGGCCAACAAGGTGCGCGCCAACGAGGCGCTCGCGCTGATGCCGCTCGCCAAGCGCTGGGTCATGATCGGCGACCTCAAGCAGCTTCCGCCGGTGATGGAGGAGGCCGCTTCGACCTTCAAGATCGAGCAGCCGCTCGACGAGATCGTCCGCGACGACAGCTTTTATGGCTGGATCTGGGACAAGGTCCCCGCCGGGTCCAAGATCATGCTGCCGCGCCAGTACCGGATGCGCGAGCCGATCGGCCGCGTCGTCTCAGACCTGTTCTATGACGGCAAGCTGATTCACGAAGCGCCCCACCCGCGCATGCCGCTGCCGTGGCCTTTCGACCGCGAGCTGGTCTGGGTCGACACCGGCGCGCAGGACGAGTACCGCGACGCCCAGCGATCCGTCGCGAACGAGTTCGAGGTCGCGCTGTGCAAGGACATCACGTCGATCATCCGGCGCCGGGTCCGCAAGGCCAAGCTGGCGGTGATCGCGATGTACGCATCGCAGGTCAACCGGCTCTCATCGGCGCTCAAAGGCATCGTGCCGCCGGACGACATCGAGTCGGTCGACGCCTTCGAAGGCCGCGAGTCGGACGCCGTCATCCTCTCTCTCGTGCGGTCGAACGACCGCGCCGCGATCGGCTTCTTGAACGACCCCAACCGCGTCAACGTGGCGATCTCCCGGGCGAAGAAACTGCTCGTTATCGTCGGTGACTCCAAGACCGTGATCGGTGGCGCGCCTGAGCTCTTCGGGCCGCTGTTCGAGCACTGCAAAGAGGAGGGCCTGGTGGCGGGCGTCGGAGCGGTTGTCACCGCCTGCCAGCGCGTCGGCATTCGTTCCCAGGTCCAGCGGCTGTCACGACCTCACCGAGGTGATCGGCGGAGTCGCCGCAGACGACGTGGCCCGCGCGCTGCCGAGACCGCGGTGAATGGTGACGCCGCGGTCGCGGCGAACGGCTCAGAGCCTATTCCGCAGATCGTGCAGGCTGAATCGTCGCCGCCCGTTGTCAACGGCTCGACCGTCCCGAAAGCGGAGCCGATCGAGTCTTCAACCGATTCCGAGTAAGCCTCCCGCGGCTCCCTTAAGCTTCGCGCTGCCGACGTGAGCGATTGCATCTTTTGCGAGATCTTGAGCGGGAGCGCGCCCGCCAGCTTCACGTACGAAGACGACACCGTCGTCGCTTTCATGGACGTTCAGCCCATCACCTACGGCCACATGCTGGTCGTGCCCCGAGCTCACACCCCGCTGATGTCAGACGTCGAAGAAACCGTGGCCATGCGCAGCTTCCGCGTCGCGCGCAGGCTGGGGTCCATCGTGCGCGGCACGCTCGGTGCTACCGGTGTGAACCTGTTCGTGGCCGATGGCGAGAGTGCCTTCCAGGACGTCCCGCACTTCCACGTGCACGTCATCCCGCGGTATCCGAATGACGGGTTCGGCTTAACCTTCTCCGAACGCTACGGCCAACCGCCCAGCCGGGCCGAGCTGGAAACAATCGCGGACGCAGTTCGCTCCGCGCTCTGAGCGCTGGCGCACCCCCACGCTACCCCTCCCCCTGAAGGGGAGGGGATAAGTCAAGCCGTGACCGTCACCTTCACTGACCACACTTGCACATACATCGGGCACGCCTGACCCGACGGGCAGGTCGGGCTCGCGAACGCGGTGACATCCGCCTGGCCTGGAGCCGTCGCCTTGAACGCGGCGAGTGTGACGCCGCGCACCGCAGTCGCGGCCGGGTTCACGGTCGGAACGAGGATCGACTGGTCGCTTGACCGCACCTGGGCCCAGTTGTTCATGCCGGCGTTGGCGTGAAGAACCACCTCGAGCGTCTGGCCCACGTGGATCGTTGCCACCTTGTCCTTCTCGGTGACCACGACGTCAAAGTGGAGCCCGACCCCGGTGCTTGGCGTCGCTTCGGGACTCGGCGTCGGCCCGGTGGCCGCACCGGCGCTACCGCAGCCAGCAACGAGCATCGCTGTGGCGATGGCGGCCAGCAGGGTTTTCATCTCACCTACGTAACGAACGGGCCACCAGGCACGTAACGACTTCAATGCTCCATGCGCGCTCCCAGCCTGTGTCGATAACATCGGCAGCTTACGTGCGCAAGCGTGGTATTCGGAACCTTCTCCTGGCCTCTCTAATGGCGATCACGATCGCGTCCTGCAGCGGAGCTGGAACCGCAGCCGTGAAGTCGCCATCTCCCAACACCGGAGGGCTGGCGCAAGGATTGATCGGTTTCGTGGCGGACAAGGGGGTGGGCGTGCTCGACCCGGCGACGGGAAAGTCGACCATCCTGGCGCCGCTGGCCCCCGGCGCCGCTTTCCGGGTCGCCGGACCGGTTTGGGGACCATCTCCCGACGTCCCGTACCCGGTGCTGTATTTCACGGTCCACGACGATCGCCCTGCCGAACGGCGAACCACGTCGGGCGTTGTGCCGTACGACTGGTTGTTTCGCGTCGATCCCTTCACGGGGGCAATGGAGCCGCTCGCGGCTTCCCAGGACTCGCTGAGCGAGGGTCCCATCGGACTCGTCGCCAACTCGCACTATCTCGCTCTGACAGTCGGTTGCTGCGCGACCTACGAGGTCGACGCGCTCGACCTGACGAAGCCGCTGAGCGCGCTGAAGGTGCTCTCCAGGCCGCCCGATCAGGCCGCCTTCTTCACCGAAGGCGCCGCTCCGGGCGAGTCGGGATTGCTAGCGGTACGCGCCTTCGGCACGGGAACGTGGTACTGGCTCAACGCCGACGCCGGCGTCCTCAACCCATTCCCGCTTACGCCCGGACCCGACGACGGCCCGGTCGCCATCTCGAAGGACGGCACATTGGCCGCCGTTTCACTCACCGATCACGGCGCGCTGATCGAACCCATCAATTCCGGCCTTCCGTTGGTTACGCCAAGCGCGAGCGGTAGCGCTGCTGCCTCCGCGTCGCCTGCCCCTACACCCACGCCCTCGATTGCTCCGACCGCGCCACACCACGTCAATTCCAAGCTGCCTCACGTCGACAGCCTCGCGTGGAGCCCGGACGCCAAGCAGATCGTGCTGGCGGTGAACGGCGAGCTCGAGCTTTACTCCGCGTCCGGTGCAGACGGCACTCCGCCGGCCAAGACCTACCTGACGGGCGGGAACGTGATCGGCGTGGACTGGTCAGCAGCGATCCCTGCCCGGACCGCGGCGACGCTGAAGGCCGGACCTGGGCCGCAAGCGGTTGTCGACGCGCTTCTCGACGCAACGAAGCTGCCCGCCGCGGCCGACACGCCCGCGGCACGGCCTCAGACCAAGATCTATCTCTGGCAGTTTGACTCGACCAAGCCATCACCCATCGCCTCGATCGCGGACGCGACGCCGGCGGTGCTGTCCCAATATCCGTCCCTGCCGGCGGCTGTCGTCATTCATCACTGGGCTCCGTCGGTCAACTGGCTGCTGCTGGGCGGCTGCTTCCGGTATCGCGTCGTGGTCACCGGCAGCGTTCCGCCCGCAGCTTCGACGTTCGGCCTCGGAGCCAACACGCCGTGCAACGCACCTGCGGCAACCTCATCACCAACCCCCAAGGCGACGGCGTCGCCCTAGCAGTTGCGGCGACCTAGGATTGGGTCGTGACCGATTTCGACTTCCTCGCGACCCACGCCGAGTCGCTTCCAAACAAGCCCGCCGCTGTCCTGGGGGAGAGAACGCTCGACTTCGCCTCTCTGAATCGCGCGGCCAATCGAGCCGCGAACGTTTTCAAGAGCCTCGGCTGCGAAGCCGGTGACCGGATCGCGATCATGTCGTTCAACTCGCTCGAGGGAGCAGAAATCACTAACGGCCTTCGCCGGGTGGGCATGATTGTGGTGCCCGTCAACTACCGGCTGCGCGGTCCTGAGATCGCCTACGTTCTAAACGATTCAGGCGCCAGAGTCGTCGTCGCGGGGCCTGACCACGTCGATGCCGTCGCGTCGGCGATTCCTGAGGTGAGGGGCGATCGCCGGTTCATCGCCATCGGCGAGCGCGTGCCCGATGGGTGGCTTTCCTACAGCGCCTTGATGGAAGGCGCGTCCGAAACCCCACCGACCGATGCGGTCGGAGATGGCCTCGCGCCTTCGATGATCTACACGTCTGGCACGACCGGTCACCCGAAGGGGGCATGGCGGCCCAACGGCGTCAACATGGCGAACGTAATGCAGGTGATCTCGATCTTCGACCTGAACCAATCCGACGTCCACCTGATGTGCGGACCCGGTTACCACAGCGGCGTCTCATTCTTCTCGGCGCTTCACCAGTTGCTGGGCGCGACTGTGGTCATCCAGCCGAAGTTCGAGGCTGACGACGCGCTCGATCTCATCGCTCGCCACGGCGTGACCACAAGCTTTGTCGCGCCGACCCTTCTCCAGCGCCTGGTCGACGCTCAGCAGCAAAAGCCTCGCGACGTCTCGTCTCTGCGGGCGCTGATCATCGGTGCCGCGCCCTGTCCATATGCATTGAAGACCCAAGCGGTGGCAGTCTTCGGACAGGTGCTCTGGGAGTTTTATGGCGCCACAGAGACCGGCATCAATACAGTACTCACGCCGGAAGACCAGCTGCGCAAGCCGGGGTCGTGTGGCACGGCTGTGCCCGGTCAGGAGATCCGGCTGGTGGGTACCGACGGTGAAGAGGTGGCCGTCGGTGAGCCCGGCGAGTTCATGGTTCGCAACAGCTGGCTCGCGGAGTACTACAACCGCCCCGATGCGACCGGCAAAAGCCTGCACGACGGCTTCTTCTCGGTCGGCGACGTCGCCTATAAGGACGCCGAGGGGTACTACTACATCTGCGACCGGCGCATCGACATGATCATCTCGGGCGGCGTCAACATCTACCCCGCGGAAGTCGAAGCTGTCCTGCACGCGCATCCGTCGGTGATGGACGCCGCAGTGATCGGCGTGCCCGATGAGCAGTGGGGCGAATCGGTGAAAGCCGTGGTGCAGCTGCGACCGGGCGCGAAGGCCACCGAGGACGAGCTGATCGCGTTCTGCGCCGAGCGCCTGGCGAGCTACAAGAAGCCACGCTCGATCGACTTCGTCGAGCTGCTCCCACGCGATGCTGCCGGCAAGCTCCTCAAGAGAGATATCCGAGTGCCATATTGGGCAGCCACGGGACGGCGCATCTGAGCGACTCGGACTCCTTCGACCGCGCCGTGGATTATTACGTGATACCCCGGTCTAGGAGATGAGGGACATCAAGTGCTCCAGCGAGCGGCTCACTCGGCCCAGCGGCCTGTCGTCGGGGGAGGAGAGCCGGGTCTCCTGCCTGAGTGTGTACCAACCACGGTACTTCGATCCCCGCAGTGCTTCGACGAATCGATCCACCCGCGCGCTGCCCTCACCAAGGGGTTTGAAAAGCCCAAGGCCGACCGCCTCGCCGTAATCCTGACCGTGTTCACGCACCTGCTCGGCCAGGTCTGCGTCGATGTCGTTCAGCTGCACCTGCTGGATCCGGCCTGCGGCCAGCTCCAGGACCTCGATCGGATCGGCACCGGCGAGGATCAGGTGCCCGAGGTCGAGACAGATCCCCGCCTCGGAACCGACGAGCAGGCGCTCGATGTCCTCAGGCCCCTGGATGGTGCTGCCGAACCTCGGTTGGACGGCGAGCCGCAGCTTGTGGCGTGAGCAAACGTGCTGGACAGAACCGATGGAATGGAGCAGGTGCGCCCATTCGGCGTTGGACAGGACGATGCCGTGCTCAGCGCCTCCCTCGCGGTGCGGGATCGCCGAGAGGACCAGGGTCTCAGCCCCGAGGACCGACAGCCAGTGCGCGTGGCCGTCGATATGGGCCAGCTCAGGGCCGCGGATGTCGTGGTGGTGAAGAATGGCGTCGACCTGTCCGGCCACCAGGCGCAGGCGATGACGCCTTAGGAGTGGCTTGGCCTGGTCGCTCCGATCGGGAAGGAAGCCTGACGGCCCCGCAGTGATCGCGCCCTCGCCCACCGCCGCCGCTTCGGATAGGACCCTTTCGGGAGCGAGCTGGTGCCCCCAATCGGGCACGTTGCTGATGCCCCAGCACACAGGCGACAGGGCCAGGCGGTGCGTGACGCGGGGTGACCTGATCCCAGGGAAGGTTCGGACTCGGGCAATCAACGCGCAGAGATTAACCTTCTCCTCAATGCCCGCATCCCACAGGCTCGATCTTGACCTGCGGCCTGCGACGCTCGACGACATCGGGATCGTCGCGGACCTGGAAGCAACTCGCGATCCGGAGGATCCTCGAGACCCTGAGATGCTGCGCTACTGGTGGACTAGCGGGTCGGATGATGAGGCGATCCTGCGGCTCGTCGCCGTCCGCCAGGGCGCCGCAGTCGCATTCCTGGGCGCGGGTCACCAACGATGGCAGGACATGCCGGAACGATTCGGCTGGGTCAGGCCCATCATCCGTGCCGACCAGTGGTCGGAACCCGCCCATTTGCAGCTTCTCGGCAAAGGAGAGGCCTGGCTCAAGTCGGAGGGTGCCGCCATCGCGGTGTCCCGCGTCCGCGAGGACCGCCGGAATGAGCTGGACGTCGTCACCCGCGCCGGCTATCGAGAGGTGCGCCGCCAGAACTTCTCGGAGCTAGACCTCGTCGCAAAGCGTGATCAGCTGCTTGCGGCCGCGGCGAAGCACCGCCGGCGAATGCAAGATCAGGGCGTGGAGCTGCTCGCGCTGAGCGACGACAAAGACCCGGACCGCCTAGCAAAGCTCCACGTGATGATGGTCGCCGCGGAAAAGGACATCCCGACCACGGTGCCGATACCACTGATGCCGTTCGACCGATGGAAAAAGTTCACGTTCGACAATCCAGGCACGCGTGAGGATCGTTTCTGGATCGCTCGGGAGGGTGACGCAATCGTCGGAATGTCAGTCCTTGACTTCCCGCCCGTACGCGGATTGCCGTGGACGGCCTTCACGGCAACCTCCAAAGAGGTGCGGGGTCGCGGCATCGCACGCGCGCTGAAGTACGAGACGATCGCCCAGGCGATCCAGCTCGGCTTCAAGCGAATCCGGACCAGCAACGATGGTGCCAACGCCCCGATCCTTCACATCAACAGCGAGATGGGCTACCGGCTGGTCGTTCCGCTCATCGAGCTTCACCGAGAGCTTGCTTGATGACCGACGAGCACTACGGAGTCAAAGCGCTGCCGGAGCTGTACAAGGAATGGGCGAATACCGGAATGGTGGCGAACATCGGGACACGAATCGTCGAGATTGGCCATGGCAGCCTCGTGCTGGAAGGAACCATGACGGGCGAGGCGCACGGGTTCCCTACCTCCAGGGGAACGATCGTTCACGGCGGAGCGATCGCGACGCTCGCCGACGAGGCGCTCGCTTCGGTTGCCTTCACCGCCGCCGAGGAGGGTGAGACGACGGTGACGGCCGACCTCAAGGTCGACTTCCTGAGGCCCGCGACTCCCGGCCGGCTGCTCGCGCGTGCGACCGTGCGTCACCGAACGCGCCGCCTCGCTTTCTGTGAGGCCACAGTTGAGCAGGATGGCGGCAAGATCGTCGCCGAAGCGCGCGCGGTGATCGCTTACGTGAAAGCCTGACCGCTGCGTCGTTTATAGTGGTCGGCCTTCACCTCCGCCTGGCGACGATCGACGACCTCATGACCATTGTCGAGCTGGCAACCGCTCATGATCCCGACGAGCCCCCTGTCCCCGAGATGGTTCGCTTCTCGTGGGAGTCCCCGCCAGCCGGCGAAACGATCATGCGGATGCTGGGCCACGTGAATGGCTCGACGCTTGGATATTTCGCCGGCCGCGGACCGTGGACGGAAAACGAGGATCGATTCGGCGGGATACGAGCGGTTCTTCCTCCGGAGCAGTGGACCGAAGGTCGATTCGTCGAGCTGGTTGGCGCCGCCGAGGATTGGCAGCGCGCTGAAGGAACCACCACCGGCCTGGCTCACGTGCGCCAGCGCTTCGGTCTCGAGGTCGCTCTCCATGAGCAGCTCGGCTACCGCGAGGTGCGGCGCCTGAGCCTATCGATCCGGTGATCGAGCTGCACCGCAACCTCGGCTCTTGACCGAAGCGGTTTAGGCGGCGTCCTTGACCACCGGCAGGCCCAACTCCGTCCAACGAATCCCCCCGTCCTCTGTCGTCTCGAGCACCGCTTGGGCGCCGGCCATCGCGGCGAACCAGGCGTGCTCCGAATCGAGCACCTGGAGCGAACCGGGCAGCGGGGAAAGCACCCCCACGTTGCGGTAGGGCGTCCAGGTCGTGCCCCCATCTGAGCTGGTCGACCAGGTTCCCGACCCGATCCACCACCAGTTGAGCGCGTCGGAATAGCCGACCGCTCCGGGCACATTGGGTGGCTCGATCACGCTCCAGGTGACCCCGCCGTCGCTTGAGCCGAGCTGCACCTGGTTGGGCGCTTGAACCTGCGTCGAAGTCCCGGACCTGTGCTCGGCTGATGCGGCCGCCAGGTCCGTGCTGGAGATGGCATCCGCGAAAATCGCGTATCGGTAGAAGACCGGCACCCCTCCGTCGAACGTTCGGACGGTCAGGGGCGGATATGCGACCACTGTGCCGCCAATCCCGGAGCGGCCGGACGCCGGCGCGAAGTTGACCACCGTGGCGATCACGCCAATTCCCTGTGTCGCCTGGGCCGCGACGAAGAACTGACCGGTGGCCGGCCATCCTCCTCGTGGCGCGGGTAATGGCACCTGCCGCCAGCTTGTGCCGCCATCGAGGCTCTTGTAGGCGTAAGGCCTCGCTGACAGGGTGTCGAGCCATCCAACCCGGAGGTCGGTGAACTGGACGCGATAAACCTGGTCGCCCGCCACCACCGGCGCGCCAAGGTCCGTCCATGAGGTGCCGCCGTCCAGCGTCCGAAGCACCACGCCCGAGACACTGGTGCGAGTGCCTGAGCGAATCAGCAGCCAGCCATGCGCAGGGTCGACGAATGACGCCGACATCACGTATGCCGCGGCGTTCATCGCGTGTTGCGAGGACCACGTGCGTCCGCCGTCGGCGGTCCGATAAATCACGAGGTGAGCCCCCATGAGCGCGAAAATCCCGTGAGTTGAATCGAAGAAATGCATGTACACCGCCCGTTGATCACTCTCGCCCGTGAGCTGTCGGGTCCAGCTCTCACCGGCGTCTTTTGTGCGCAGGATCACGAAACGGCCCGACTTGAAGGAGGCCGCGAACCACCCTGTGGTCGGGCTGACGAAGTCGACAGCCGCAAGTTGATATGCGGCGGGCACCGCCGGCGGGATGGGTTGCCGCGGTGTGCCAAACGACGGACGCACGTAAGCGAGCCCGGTCAAAGCAATCAGGAGCACTGAGATGAAGATCAGGCTGAGCGCTCTTCTTACCCGTGCAGGTTCAACCGCTGACTCGGACTCGGCTTCGGGTTCCTGGCGTTCCATAGCTCTCGTGCCAGCTTAGCCCGGCTGAGGTGCTTCTACCCGTCAGATAAATTGAGGACTCAGATGGTTCGACCGGCAGCGCTGGACGATGCACCGGCGATCGCGCGCGTGCACGTTGCCAGCTGGCGCACGACCTACCGCGGCATGCTTCCGGACGACTTCCTGGCTTCGCTGAGCGCAGCGCAGTACGCCGAACGCTGGAGCCGGGTCATCGGCGAAGGGTCGAGCCGCGTGTACGTGGTCGAAGAGCCGGAAGGTATCGTTGGATTTGCATCAGGCGGCCGCGAGCGGGCGGGTGAGGGCGGCTTTGCCGGCGAGCTGTATGCGATCTACGTCCTCGACGGCAGCCGGCGGCGTGGGCACGGTCGTGAGCTGGTGCGCGCGGTGGCCGAGGCATTGCGAGAGATGAAGCTGCCGGACATGATCGTCTGGGTCTTGCGCGACAACACGGACGCGCGACAGTTCTATGAACACCTCGGCGGCGTTTACGTGCGCTCGCAGCCGATCACGATCGGGACGGCGACGCTCGAAGAGGTCTCCTACGGCTGGCAGGCTCTCGACGAAATTCGTTACTGAGGCGGCGGCAGCGGCGCCTGTGCGAAATCGAAGCAGTCCTTCATACCGTCTGACGAAGCAGTTCGGGCGTTGAGCGATGGCAGGCCGAAGTTGACCTCGCAGAACCGGATGAGACTGACGTGCGAGTTCAACGCCTTGGAGATGTAACCCTTTCGTGCGTAGGGGCTGAGCACGAGGCAGCCGACCCGCCCGCCATACCGAAACTGCGTGCCGTCGGTCCATTTCTCCACTTCGGGTGGAGTCAGGTGGTCCCACCAACCGCCCCAGTCGTCCCACGTGATGAAGATGGCTACCTGCGGCCAGAGGCCGGCGCCGACGAGTGCCTTGACCTGGCTCGCCGTCCAGTCGCTTCCCTTCGTGACATTGCCCGCACCGGCGGCACGCTGGGCAGGCGTGTCGGCCGGATGCTCGCTCAGGGTGCCGTCCGCGTAAAGCCACGACACCGACGGCAGCTTTCCCGCGACGGCATCGGCCGCGAACTGCTGCCACGTCTTTTTCTTGCCGGCGGTGTGCTTGATGTACTCGAACGCGTATCCGTTGTAGTTGCCCCAGCTGAGTCCCGCTGCATCGAGCTGGGCCGGGAGTGACGGCTTGTCGTAGAGCGGCGGGCCGGGATTATTCCGGTAGCTTCGCGACGGGTTGTCGACCAGCGGAGAGTCGGCCATGATCAGCATCAGGTGGTTGGGTGTCGAGGGTCCAGCCACGTCGGTGTAGTAGTTGTCGCAGAGCGTGAACTGGTTGGCGTAGCTCCAGTAATGCGGGATGTCGCCCTGCTGAAACTGGACGCGGGGCGCGGTCGTGTCACGGGTGAGCCACGCGGCGTGCCGGTGGTTGGGATCCTTTGGCGGTGGGTTGGGGCTGGGCGGCATTGTGACGCCGGCGCCGCCGGGAAAAGCTCCGAAGTAGTTGTCGTACCCGTGGTTCTCTTTGACGATGATCACGACGTGCTTGATCGGGCCGGTGGCTGGCATCAGATGCAGCTGCCTGCGTTGTTCGACCACTCGAGCTGAACCGTGTAAGCGCCCAGCTTCTTGGTTTGCCACGCACAGATGTCGCCGATCTCTCCGTTCTGATCGTCGTACCAACCCTGGCCGGGAACTGGATCGGTGATGGCTTCGCAGAGCTCGTGGGAGGTCGTCGAGGTCAGCGCGTCCAGCACCGGCAGCGATCCCAGGCATCCGGTGCAGCCGGGGTAGGGCATGACCGCGTAGAAGACCTGGCCGTTGATGTCGCTGTGGTAACCGCAGAAGTTGGTGCATGAAGCTCCGCCATTCAGCGTGCTCGTGGCGCCCGGCGGGAGAAAAACGAAATAGAGGGAGTTCGGCGTCGGCTGGGGCACTGCAGGATCGGTCGAGATCTCCTGCTGGAGGAACTGTCGTATGTCGGTGTCCGCGAGAGTGCTGGGTGGATCGGTGCTCAGGATGACCGCGCCGGTCCGCGAGCCATGTCCGATCGTCATGCCTGCCACGCTGTACTCGCCAAGCTGATCGATCAGCGGGCTGGTCAGGATGAAGTCGAAGAACTGGTTGATCTGCGGCACCATTCCGGCCTGCGGATCCTGCTGCCACGCAGTACCCCAGAAGAGCGTGAAAACCTGGACCGCAGGAAGCAGCGGCCCGCCGCGATACGTGAGGCTGGCTGCCGAGACTGGTGCGGCGAGCGCGTCGCCGTGCAGCGGAACGATCCTGATCGGGTTGGCAACTTCCATATTCAATGCACCTCGCTTGTGTGGTTAGCGCGAGCAGCCCGCGGCCACAAGGTCGTGCTCGCTCCCAGCAAACATACGGCGGCGATGGCCAGGAATGCATAGGTCGGGCTCAAGGCAAACAGGGCCCCTCCAATGAGCGCGCCGACGATCTGAATCAAGGTCTGCACGGTCTGGAAGACACCCTGGGTACGGGCCTGGTGGCCAGGGTCGGCTGTGCGGCTGACCTCGGCGATCAGGCTCGGGCCGCCCGAGATGGTGAAAGCGCCCTCGACCAGGCCAAGGCCGATCAGCCAGCCCACCGAGCTGATGAACGGATACAAGCACGAGAAGAACGCGGTGGCGAGAAGGGCGACGACCACCAGCCGGCGCGGCCCGAAGCGGTCGCCCAGCGCACCGGCCTGCGCGCTCAGGAGCGTGGCCGGAAGGGCGAAGGCGACGAAGGAGATGCCGACGGCGAGCGTGCTAGCGCCCCGATAGGTCATGTAAAGCGGCCAGATGGTGTCGAAGGACCCGATCATGTACGACGTCCCAGCCCCGAGCACGATGAGAGGAACGAGCTTTCTGACGACGCGGAGGGCGCCCTCGGGTACGCCTAGCACCGGTTCTGCGCGCACGTTGGGCAGGAAGGTAAGCGCCAGTGTCGCGACACCGCACATGAAGGCCGAGACGACGAAAACGGCGCTGAGGTTGAAAAGACCGATGAATCCGCCGATCCCCGGACCGACCAGCATGCCGGCCATCATGGTCGACTGCATGAAGCCAAATGCGCGCCCGCGCTGCCTGGGGGGCGTCACCTGCGCGATCAGTCCGTTGGCGGCCGGCCAGTACGCGCCCGCCGCAGCGCCGTGCAAGAAACGGACCCCCACGAACGCCACGAGCGGCAGCGGCAACAGGTAGGCCAGGAACAACAGCGAATAGGCGACCATCGAGCCGAGGATCACGGGACGGGTGCCCCATCGATCCGCGGCCCAGCCCGCGGGATAGCGGATCGCCGCATTCGCCAGCAGCCCGGCGGCGAACACAGCTCCGACGAGGGCGGACGATCCTCCGCGACGGCCGATGAAGATCGGCAGGAGTGGCAGGAAGAACCACAGACCGATCGAGGTCAGCAGGTTTCCTGCATAGAGCGTCCAGAGCGTTCGTTGATGCATGCGCATCGGGAATACTGGCAGAGGCGTGACAGGCGACCGAATGAAGGAGGAGGAGTGGGACGTGATACCCCCATCGCCTCATCCGGCTCACATGCACATGGCCCTTGACGAGGTGCTGCTCGAGCGCGTGATCTCAGGCCGGCGCCGACCGACGCTGCGCTTGTGGGAGTGGATGGATCCTGCGCTTGTCATCGGCTCGCATCAATCCGTGGTCAACGAGATCGACGGAGTTGCCGCTCGCGAGCTCGGATTTGTCGTTACGCGACGTATGAGCGGCGGCGGGACGATGCTCTGCGAGCCGGACAGGACGATCACCTACTCGCTCTATCTGCCCGAGTCGATTGTTGCCGGCGTCACGTTCCGAAAGTCCTACGCGCTGCTAGACGACTGGGCGGTGCGAGCTTTCGTCGAGCTCGGCATACCCGCCGCCTATCGTGAGATCAACGACATCATCTCGCCACGAGGAAAGATCGCGGGCGCCGCGCAGGCGCGCCGGCGCGGCTTTGTCCTGCATCACACGACGATCGCCCATTCGATGGATGTCGAGCTTCTGCCGCGCCTGATCCGGATCGGCCGCCCGTCCCTTGGTGCGACTGGTGTGCGAAGCGCGAACAAGCCGGTGTCTCCGCTCTCATGGTTCACATCGCTGTCCTGCTCCGAGGTGGCGCGACACCTGGAGCAGTATTTCCTCAACGAATTCCGGGCACAGCGGAACCAGGTGTCGCCCGCGGAGCTCGCGGCAGCGCACGATCTGGTCTCCACGAAGTACGCGACGCCGGCGTGGGTGAACCGGCTGCCCTGACAGTCGGAGGAGGGAGCGAATGCTGAGCGATAAGAAGACCTACACGACGATTCCGGTCTCTGACATCGAGCGGGCCGCGCGGTTCTACGGCGAGACGCTGGGCGTGGCGCCCGACATGGTCACCGAGGGCGGCGTGATGTACGGCTCAGGCGGGACGCAGTTCTTCGTCTACCCAAGCGCTTTCAAGGCGTCCGGCCACACTCAGATGAGCTGGCTGGTCGGCGACATCAAGGCCGAGGTGGTGGCCCTGCGGGCGAAGGGGATCGAGTTCGAGGACTTTGACCGTCCCGGCATCAAGACCGTCGATGGTATCGCTCAGAGCGGACCCAACGTGTGGACGGCATACTTCCGCGATCCCGACGGCAACCTGCTTGGGTTGACCCAGATCGGCTAGCGGGACGCGGAGGTCGCGTCCCGCTTTATGTCTGGCGTGAGATCAGCCGAAGTAGTTGTGCTTCTGGAGGTACGCCGTGGCGACGGCGTCCGCGTCCTGGTGATTGAGCTCGACCTGACCGTTCATCGTCACGAGGTCAGCCGTGGTCAAGCCGGCATCTACCTTGTTGAGGACTTTCTTCACCTCGTCGGTCGCGACCGCCGTTCGGATGACAGGTACAACGTTATCGGCGGCGATCATGTGCTTGTCGTCCTGCAGCACGACCAGCCCGAGCTGGTTGAGGTCTGCGTCGCTGCTGAAGACAAGGCCGACCTGGATGTTGCCGTTCTTGAACGCGGCTCTGGTCGCCGGCCCATCGGTGTCCAGTGTCAGCGTTTGTTTGAAATGGAGTCCGTAAACGCTCATCAGACCGGGCAGACAGTACTTGTAAGTCGGGCATTCAGGCCCGGCGCCGAACACAAGCTGCCCGGCCACTGGGGTCAGGTCGGACAGGGTCTTGAGGTTGTATTTGTCTGCGGTCGCCTTGGTCACCGCGTACGCGTTGCCATCGAAGGCCGGCGATGGGGTCAAAGCGACGGCATTGATTTTCGCCAGGTACGTGTTGAGCTTGGCGGTCGTGGCAGCGGGGTCTGGCGTCGCTTCACCCGCGCTGTTGTTGTAGTACTCGAGCTCGCTTGCCGCATACCCGGGGTACAGGTCGATCTGGCTGCTCTGGAGCGCCGGTGCAATGACCTTTCTAGTTCCGAGGTTCACCTTGTAGTTGATCGTGTAGCCGTCATGGGCCAACGCTTGGCCGTAGAGCTGGGCAAGGATGCTGCTCTCAGGAAAGTTGAAGCCTGCGACGGTCATGGTCCCCTTGACGGTGGTGCCGGGCGTGGTGGTGGTGCCACCGCATGCGGCAGCGACAGTCGCCAACGTGGCGAGTGCGGCGACCAACCAGACAGAGCCCCTAATGTGGTTCATACGATCCTCCCTGGCCCTGGCGGGCCGTCCCCCATCAAACACTGGGGTGCTGAACATTATTCATTTAGGCTGTCTTGAAGGTGCTGGCCCGGGATGCGACCGGCGCCTTGAGCAGTCGGATTCCCCTCGGCACCAGTATCCTCTGCAGTCCAGCCAGCAGCAGCTCGGTCGCCAGGGCGAGAGCCGCTACGAGCAGGGCGCCGGCAAGCAGCCGCGGGTAATCGTTGCGCGCCAGCCCGTCGACGATGTAGCGGCCCAGGCCGCCGCCGGCGATCAGCGCGGCGAGCGTCGCCGTGGCCACCACCTGAACAGCGGACGTGCGAACTCCCGCCATGATGAGGGGTACGGCGAGTGGTAACTCGACGCGAAGCAGCTGCGGAAGCTCGCGGTAGCCCATGCCGCGGGCAGCGTCTTTGACGTCTGGGTCGACCTCGCGCAGCGCCACATAGCTGTTGGTCACCATCGGCGGGATCGCCAGCGCGGTGAGCGCCAGGATGATTGGCAAGTCGCCCAGCCCGAAGACCTGGAAGGCGATGACCAGGATGCCGAAAGAAGGCACGGCCCGACCAACGTTGGAGATGTTGATCGCCAGGTTGCCGAAACGACCGTAGTGGCCCAGGACTATCCCCACCGGCAATGCAATCAAGATCCCGATCGACACTGACTCGATGGACAGGTGGAGATGCTCACCCAACCGCGTTGGGATGCCGTCCGGTCCTTGCCAATGGGCAGGATCGGTGAGCCAGCGCCCGACGCTCTCCAGGATGTTCACGCCTGTCTCGCCCACGGAATAGCGAACCTTTGCGCCCCTGCGAGCAGAAGGTCTGCGAAAAGAGCCAGCACGATTGACAGCACCGTCGCCACGACGAGCGGCGAGTGGAAGCTCTCGATGAGGCCTCTGAGAATGAGCTGGCCAAGTCCCCCCAGCCCGATCACGGCGGTGATCGTCACTATGCCGATGGTCGAAACGGTGGCGACCCGAAGGCCGGCGAAGATGGCGGGCAGTGCAAGCGGCAGCTCGATCCGAACCAGGCGGACGAATGGCCGGTAGCCCATCCCATCGGCGGCATCGAGGACATCCGGCGGGACGGAATCCAGGCCGACGAGGACATTGCGGACGAGAATGAGCACGTTGTAGCCGATGAGCGGAATCTCGGCTGTGGTGCCGCTCAAGCCCGTATATGGGATCAGCAGCGCGAAGAGCGCGATGGATGGGATCGTGTAGAAGATCCCGAAGACGGTCAGGATGGGGAACCGCAAGCTGGACCACCGGTGGGCCAGGACTCCGAGCGGCAGCGAGATGGCGAACCCGGCGAGCACGGCGATCAACGTGAGGGTGATGTGCTCCTGAACTGCTGCCAGCACGTACGGGATGTGGGTCGACAGCCAGCCCCAATTGATCCACGGGTCGACGATGTCCAGGAATAACCCGTTCGGCATTCGATTACGGTAAACGAGCCGTGATCCGCCTGGAGAACATCACCAAACAGTTCCCCGGCGGGTCCAACGCCGTACTGAACTTGACGCTCGATATCCCGACTGGCAAGACCTGCGTTTTGATCGGCCCGTCAGGGTGCGGCAAGACGACCACGCTGCGGATGATCAACCGGTTGATCGACCCGGATAGCGGCCGGATCCTGGTCGACGGTGAGGACACGCGCGGAGTCGAGCCTGCCCACCTGCGGTTGAAGATGGGCTATGTCATCCAGCAGACCGGGCTGTTTCCCCACATGACCGTCGGCGAGAACGTCGCTACGGTGCCGCGCCTGTGGCAATGGGACAAGGCCCGGATCAAGGCACGAGTGGAGGAGCTGCTCCAGCTCGTGGGGCTCGACCCGCGCGAATATCGCGACCGCTATCCGCACCAGCTGTCGGGTGGACAGCGCCAACGGGTCGGTTTCGCACGCGCCCTGGGCGCAGACCCACCCATCCTTCTTATGGACGAACCGTTCGGCGCGGTCGACCGCATCACGCGCGAACGCCTGCAGCACGAGTTCATCAACATCCAGCGGTCGATGCGCAAGTCGGTGGTCTTCGTCACGCACGACATCGACGAGGCCGTATTGGTTGGAGATCGCATCTGCCTGCTGGAGATGCAGGCCCGAATCGCCCAGTACGACACCCCGGAAACCATCCTGACCCGCCCCGCCAGCGACTATGTCGCCGAGTTTCTCGGCCGGGAGCGATTGGTGCGCCGGATGTC
>CATPBO010000164.1 GCA_955652835.1 Candidatus Dormiibacterota bacterium | reverse complement strand
CGAGACATCCTGAACGTGCCCGACAACCGGATCGCGCTGGTCCTCAACCAGCGGGTGCCGCATCCGCCTCTGGATCGCGCCGCAGTGGAATCGATCCTGGGCCGGAAGATGTCCGTGACAGTGGGCTTCGACGATTCCCGCCCGGAGGATGCCGCCCTCGCCGGCGGCCTGGTCCTGCTTCGAGATCCCAACTCGCTCCTCTCCCGTGGGGCGACGGATCTGGCCCGCGTGATCCTGGCCAGCCTGAAGCTGGATGGCTGACCCAGGTAGATTCGCGCGCCGACCCGCCGCCCGGCCGCGAGGCCAAGCGATGGTCGAGTTCGCGATCACGCTCCCGATCCTGATCCTGCTGGTGGCCGGAGTCCTCGAACTGGGGCGGGGTTATACCTTCGCCATCGCCACATCCGATGCGGCCCGCGATGCGGCCCGCTACGCCGCTGGTAAGACGGCGACCACCAATGGGCCGGGCCTGGCGAATATGTGCAGCCTGGTGACTGCGGACCTGGCGTCAGTCACGTCGAACGTGAGCTGCCCGACGCAGGTCAGCCACCCGCCGCCCTTCGTCGTCGGCACCGATTACACCAATCCGGTCGCCGGTCAGGCGGTCGTCGCGATCTACTGCGGGGCGGGCTCCAACTGCACGGGCTCCGTGACCAGGCTGGCCCGCACCGAGGTTGACGTTTACGTGTACTACAGGTTCAGCGACCTGAACCTCCTGGGAGGCGGGATCACGATTTCTGGATCGAGCCGCGCCACGACGTCGTGGTAACGGTATTCCATACCAATGGGCTTGCTGTACCGAGCCCCCCCACCCGGGCTAGCCCCGCGCACCAAGGGCGCGGGGACCCCAAATGTGACCTCCCCGGCAAGCGGGGAGGTATTGGTCAGGCGCTGGTGGAGTTCGCCCTGGTCGCGCCGATCGTGCTGCTGATCATCGGAGCGACCGTCGACATGGGACGGGGGATGCTCATGTACGCGCTGCTGCAGGGTGCGTCTCGCGACACGGCTCGGCAGGCCGCGCTCGCCTACTACAGCGGGTCCAACGTCCTGCCGCCCGACTGCACAAGCGCTGCCCTCACGACGCCCTGCACACTGAAATCACTCGTCAATGGCGCCCATGCCCTCGACGCGCTCGGCGCTTCAGTCGTCTACCGGGACTCGCCAGCCATTTCGTCACCGCCTTCCTACGGCACTTACGTCGCCAACGCCAGCGCGACGCAGCCGGGCAGCATCACGCTCACAGGCGTCACGAACCCGAACACCGTCTACGTCTTCATCTACGAGCTGGACACGACACGCGGCAACCCAAGCCCCCGCTGGAGCTGCCCGACTTGTGCGGCGGTCAACGGCGCCGCCGTGCGCACGTCCGGCCACCAGCTCGCCGTAGTCGACTTCAAGCTCAAGTGGCAGCCCGTGATGGCCAGGTTGCTCGGCATCCCGACGGTGATCACGTTCGACTCGCAAAGCGTCATCCGGATGGAGTTCTAGTTGGTGCGCAGGTCTCAGTCCGGCCAGGTCATGGTGCTGGTGGCCGTGTCGCTCATGGCCCTCATCGGCTCGGCGGCGCTCGTCCTGGTGGCGGGGTCGGCCGAGTGGCAGAAGAATCAGCTCCAGCAGCTGGCTGACCAGGCGGCGCTAGACTCAGCGATGAAGATCACCATCGGCTGCGACGCAGGGAAGGCGGGCGCCGTCATCACCGAGGCGGACAACTTCCTCGCCACCCAGAGGACCCGCACCGGAGCGCTCAGCGCCCCCGCCGGCTCGTGCGCCGCGCAGTACACAAGCTCAGACACCTTCGCCGGCAGCTTGAGCGCAACCATCAACTACCCGTACCGAGCGCACCAGCAGCAGGTCGAAGTGGTCCTGAGCCTCACCCTTCCCCTCTCTTTCGGCGGCGCGGTCGGCAAGACGACCACCACGGTGGTCCGGCGAGCGGTCGCCCAGGCGCTACCCGGATCGACTTCCGCGGTTTCAGCAACGACTCTCACCTGTGGCGCCGGTCAGGTGAACGTCAGCGGCAGCGTGCTTGCCCAGAACCTGATCGTCCGTGGTGGAACCTGCGCGGTTTACGCCCACGCCCAGCTCGACGCCGCATCCGGGACGTACTCAGATCTGGGCAACGTGAGCGTCTTCACGGACGGACAAAGCTGGACTGCGCCCGGCACGTGCGTCGCCAACTCGAACAGCGGCTCGTCGAGAGCGATCTGCTCCGACGGCTTCGAGCTGAGTGGCCACAACAGCACAGCCTGTGGCACCGCCGCCACCTCCTACCTCTTGAATGGTGACAAGACCATCAATCCCAATCCATGCGCGGCAGGCACCGGATCTCGGCCGGTTCCACCCGTGTCAACAAGTCTGCCGCCCGAGCCGAACACCGACGCCAGCGCGATCTCAACCCTGCGGGGCACTGGCGGCGCGGCCTGCTCGGCGGCCGGGGTCTATAACCAACCCATCGTCATCGGTGGTACGACTGTCGCCACCGGCCTCGCAACGACTCCGGTTCCGATCAAGGATGCCAGCGGGTTCTACCACTTCAAGCCCAGCTGTTACGGCTACTTGAACGCGAACGCACTGCATGCGGGAATTACGAACCTCCAGATCGGGGCCAAGAGCGCGGTGACGGCCCCGACGGTAACTCCTACCCTCCCGACAGCCAGCCAGGCGGGAACTTTGCTGGTGGCGACTATTAAGTCGGGCCCAAGCGGCACGGCGTTCACGGCCCCAGCGAAGTGGGTCCGCGCCAACAGCCAGAACCGAGCAGGCGCTTCGCGCACCGAGATCTGGTATTACCCGGACAACCCCGGCGGGATCACGAGTGCCGCCTTCGGCGTCCCGAACGTCAGCATCGCCCAGATGACCGAATGGCGCAATGTGGCCACCACCACTCCGTTGGACAGGACCGGGAACCTGACCACCGGCAGCACATCGACCGCAACCGTCTCCACCAGCGCTGCCACCACGATGGCCAACGATCTCGTGATTACCGACTTCGGTCCCGCGGTGCAATCGCCTCAGACCTACACGCGTGGAGCCGGGTGGGCCAGCCTGGTCAGCGACATGCCCGACGGATTCGCCTCCGAATACCGTGTCAATCTCCCAGCGGCCGTTGCGAGCGAGACGGTGACCGTCTCCAAGGCAACCGAGTGGTCGGCGGTCATCGCGGCGTTCAAGCCCGGCACCGGGGCCGTGCTCGACCCGGGGTTCTACTACTTCAACGGCTCCGGATTCGCGGGCGGCGGCGGAATCTGCCTGAACGGCGGGACACTGCTCGCACGCGACGTCACCCTCGAGTTCGTCAACAAGGCGGGGTTCTCTTCCGGGACCTGCGCGGCCGGCGGCGGCGCGAACTGTACGGGGGCATGCCAGTTCGGATCTCACCCCTGCTCGCTTCAGGCTTGCCCGCCCAACATTGCTGCAGACTCCCCAAACAACCTCACGTGGTTTGCCGCGCCATGCTCGACCCCGCCCCCGGCGGCAGACGCGGCGAGCTGCCCCGGGTCCGCCTGGTGCCCGGCCGGCGACCGCGCCTGCGGGAACCTTTTGATCTGGGCGCCGGCCAGCAACACCGGGCAGTTCGCGATCAAAGGTGCAGCCGTCAAGCACTGGCTGCTGGGCTCGGTCTACTGGCCCGGCACGTGCACAGACACAGTGAACGGAACATCGACGATCGCGGGCTCTCTCAATTGCGGCAATCTCACCATCTCGGCCGCCGCCGGCGCAGGAACCGCGGTAGGTGGCCCCTACGGGATCAGTACGTCATTGGTGGAGGCGATCCTCGTCGAATGAGTTGCACCAATTCGCGCACCATGCCAAGCTGCAGGCCCAGTTAGATGTCAATCGCCACCGCTGAGGTCGCCCGGCCGCGCCGGGGCCGCCTTTACATCGTCGTCGGGGCAGTCCTGGCGGTCCTGGCCTTTGCCGCCGCGGCCGGTCTCGCCAGCCTTTCGCTGCTGCAATCGAATACAAGTGGGACACGCGTCGTCGTGGCCAAGACCAACATTAGTGCCCGCACCAAGATCCAGACCTCGGACCTGGAGCTGGCCACCATCAACCCCGCCCCGCCGCAGTCGTTCACCCAGATCAGCGCGGTCGCGGGCAAAGGAGCCCGCGTCGACATCCCGGCGGGATCGCCGGTGACCGCCAACCTCATCGCTCCGGCAGGCGATCTGTTGAGCACCAGTGACGTCGCCTACCTGCCTATCCCCTCGGGCTACGTTGCCGTCACGGTGCCCACCGGCGAACAGGTCGGCGTCGGCGGCTACCCCCAGGTCGGCGACCGGATCACCATGCTCGCCACCATCAACACGTCGATCTTCGGCAGCAGCACTTCAGCTCCCGTCGTCCGCACGGTCTTCCGTGACCTCGACATCATCAGGGTGGGCCCGGCGACGGCGCAGTCCAACGGAGCGGGTCAGGTCGCAAGCAGCCTCACCCTGCTCATGACGGGATGCGACGCGGAATACCTTTTCTGGCTCCTCAACAACGCGACCACGAAATACGCGCTGGAATCGTTCACCGACTACGCGGCCACCCCCAGCCAGCCGGATCCCTCGTGTCCGAAACTCTCCTCGGCGGGTGGAGTCGGACCCACAGAGGTGGACAAGCGCTGGCACTTCACCACCAGCGGCTGACCCATGTCTACGCCCGTCATCCTGATCGCGGTCGCCGCAGCCATCGGTGTGGGGTTGGTCGTATTCGGAATCCTCGGTGCTGGAGCGTCGGCGGCCAACGTCGAGCCGAGCGCTCGCGTTACGATCCGCACACTGGCAGACGTTCGTGAGCAGCTGCGGCGGCGGTTCGAGCCGACCGGTGCGCCGGTATGGATCGCGGCCAACCAGAAAGTGAACTCGCTCGCCGCAGACCTGGCGAGCGCGGACCTCCAGCTTCGGCCCTATGAGTTCCGGCTCGTCCAGGCTGCGTCGGCCCTGGTTTTCGCCCTGATCGCGCTCCTTCGTTTCGGTATCTCACTTCCGGTATTGGTCCTGGCCATTGTTGGTTTTGCCCTTCCCGCCTTGTACTTGCGCAACCGGCGCGGCCGTCGCCTGGCGCAGTTCGAAGAAGGCCTGCCGCGAGCGATGGAGCTGATGGCGAACTCGATGAAGGCCGGCCAGTCGATAGCTCAATCGCTGCGCGCGGTGACCGAGAACGTGGGGCCGCCGGTGTCTGACGAGTTCGGGCTTGCCCGCAGAGAGATCGAGCTCGGCGCCTCGGTCGAGAGTGCGCTCGGCAACATGGTTAAGCGAGTCGGCAGCAGCGACCTGAGGCTCGTGGTCATGGTGATCACGATCCAGCACTCCGTTGGGGGCGACCTGCCAGCCATCTTGATCAGCCTGGCGGACACGATGAAGCAGCGATCGGAGATGCGCGCGGAGGTACTCGCCGCCACGGCTCAGTCCCGCGCGTCATCGCTGATCATTACTCTGCTGCCAGTCGCGGCGGCTCTGGGCCTGTACTTCCTCGTCCCCAGCTATTTCCGGCCGATGTTCACGAACCCGCTGGGCTGGTTCATGCTGGCGCTTGCGGCCATCATGCTAGGGATCGGGAACTTCATCATCCGCCGCCTCACGGCCATCACATGAACCTGCTTCCGATCGCCGTCGGGGTACTTGCCGCGGCCGGCGTGTGGCTGCTGGCGGCGGGGATCGTCGCCTCACGCGCCAGCGATGCGACGACGCTCGCCATGCAAAGACTTGCTCGACAGGAGATCGGCCTCGGCCAGAGCGCGGCAGCCCTCGAGCTGGAAAAGCCCCTCGGTGAGCGACTCCTCGCGCCCTCGCGACGTTGGTTCACGCGCCAGTTGAGCAGGCTGACTCCGGCCGCCCAGGCTGCAAACTTCCGCAAGCAGCTTGACTTCGTCGGCGACCCTTTTGGTCTCGACCCGACAGGCTTGCAGGCGCTTCGCATCACGGGGGCCGCAGGCCTGGGAGCGCTCGGCGTGGCGATCGGTGCACTCATCGGGACGGCCTTCGCGATCGGCCTCGCGCTCCTCATCGGGGTAGCGATCGGGTTTTACCTACCGGTGCTGTGGCTCGACCAGCTGGTTCACCAGAGACGGGCCGAGCTGGAGGCGGTACTGCCGAACGCGCTTGACGTCGTGGCGATCAGCATGGAGGCTGGCCTGGGGCTCGACCGTGCGCTCGAGCAGCTCGTTCGTCACCAGGAAGGACCGCTCACGCTGCTCGTCGCACGCGCGCTGCGCGAGATCGAGCTCGGCCGTCCGCGTGCTGAAGCGCTGGACGAAATGGCTGCAGCTACTGGGGTCGAGGACTTCCACTCGTTGGTCAAGGGCATCCTGCATGCGGAGCGAACCGGCGTGCCGATCGCTCGCACGATTGCAGCGCATTCGGCTCAGATGCGCGTCAAGCGCCGGCTAAAGATCCGGACCGATGCCGCCCGCGCCTCGCTCAAGATCCTGCTGCCCACGGTCGGGTGCGTCTTCCCGACGCTCTGGCTGATCCTGCTGGGGCCGGCGGTGATCGTGGCGCTCACTCTCAGCCACTAATTCAGGAAGGGGTTCGTCTTCCGTTCGCGACCGATGGTGGTCGCCGGTCCATGCCCGCTGAAAACGGCGAGTTCGTCAGGTTGAGAGAGCAGCTTCGTCTCGATCCCTTTCAGGAGCGACCTCCCGTCGGAGTTGGCGAAGTCCGAGCGCCCGATCGATCCCGCAAAGAGCGCGTCACCGGTGAACAGGTTGTCTTCGATCTTCAGCGTGATGCCACCCGGGCTGTGGCCCGGCGTATGCAGCACGTCAAAAGCGAGCGAGCCGGCCCGAAACACGTCACCTTCGACCAGGCTCACGACGTTTTCAATCCGGCCGGTCGATGCAGCGAACTCGCGCCGCAGCGGCTTGCCCTCTGAGACGACGTGTTTCTCGGCGTCATGGACCGCGACCGGGATCGGACCGAACGCCTGGAGCAGTGCGGCAAGGCCGGCGACATGATCCACGTCTGTGTGTGTGAGAAGAATCGCTTTAACGTTCGCAGCCCGACTGCGTACAAGCTCAATCATCAGCTCGGGCTCGAAGTTGGCATCGATGACGACGGCGTCATGTGTCTGCTCATCTTCGACGAGGTACGAGTTGGTGCCGAACCTCTGGTCGGCGGTGCCTTCAATGTGCACGGTCAGGAGGCTTCGCGGGCGACGGTATTCACGTCCTTCACGCCTTCGAGCTTCTCCATCAGACGCGAGAGCTGCGCGAGGGAGTCGATCTCCACGGTGGTCGAGACGACCGCAGTCTTGTCGTCGTACACGTGCACCTCGAGCGACGCCATGTTGACTCTGTTCTCTGCCACCACCGTCGCGATGTCCCGCAGGAGGCCCTGCCGGTCCCAGGCCTCGATCTTGATGGCGACCGGGTACAGATGCGTGGCGTCTGAATCCCAGTCGACAGGCACCACTCGTGCCTGGTCCTGCGCGTTGACGGCATTGATGCAATCCACGCGGTGCACGGTCACGCCCCTGCCGCGTGTGGTATAGCCAACGATCGCGTCACCCGGCACCGGCTGGCAGCAGGGAGCGATCTTCGTCAGGATGCCTTTCTCCCCGCGGACCAGCACCCGCGGGGTCGGCTGGACGTTAGGGATCAGCGGGATCGGCCGCAAATCGGCGCCCGGTGTGTCGAGGTTGAGTGCCATACGCATCACGACGGCGTGGGGAGAGAGGTCCCCATAGCCGATCGCCGCCAGGAAGTCGTCGATTGCGGCGAACTTGTGCAGGTTGGCGATCTGGATCAACTTGTCGTTGTCGAGGTCGACGAGATTGACGCGGTGCATGCGGTGCAGCTCTTTGTCGAGCAGGTCGCGGCCCTTGGCCACGTTCTCCTCACGGCTCTGGCTTTTGAACCACTTGCGAATCCGCTCCTTGGCCGAAGCGCTCTTGACGAAGTTGAGCCAGTCGCGGCTCGGTCCGTGCGGACCTTTGGACGTCAGGATCTCCACGATCTCGCCGTTCTGAAGGGCATAGTCGAGCGGCACCATGCGTCCGTTCACCTTGGCTCCAATGCACCTGTGGCCGACCTCGGTGTGGATCCGATACGCGAAGTCGACTGGCGTCGAGTCGGCCGGCAGGTTCAGCACGTCGCCCTTCGGCGTGAACACGTAGACCTCGTCCTGGAAGAGGTCGACCTTGACCGTGTCCAGGAACGACTCGGCGTCACCGAGGTCGTTCTGCCACTCGAGCAGGCTGCGCAGCCAGGACAGCTTCTGGTCGAAGCTGGCGTCCCTCCCACCTTCTTTGTAAGTCCAGTGTGCCGCGACGCCGAACTCGGCCACGCGATGCATCTCTTGCGTCCGGATCTGGATCTCGATCGGCTCGCCAGTGTGCGTGATAACCGTGGTATGGAGCGACTGGTAGCCGTTTGACTTGGGCATGGCGACGTAGTCCTTGAAGCGGCCGGGCACCGGCTTCCAAAGCGAGTGGACAACGCCCAGGACCCCGTAGCAGTCGCGTACCGAGTCGACCTGGACCCGGATCGCGGAGAGGTCGTAGATCTCTGAGAAGTCCTTGTTCTCGCGGGTCATCTTCTGCCAGACGGAGTAGATGTGCTTGGGCCGGCCGGTGATCTCGGCCTGGATCCCGACTTTCTCGAGCTCGCGGGCAAGGATCTCCCGCAGGTCCGACACTAGCGCCTCTCGGTCATTGCGCTTGCGAGCGATTCGCTTGACGACGTCCTCGTATGCCTCGGGCTCGAGGTTGCGGAAGGCCAGGTCTTCCAGCTCCCATTTGATCTGTCCGATGCCGAGCCGGTGCGCGAGCGGCGCGTAGATGTCCAGCGTCTCGCGAGATATCTTCCTGCGCTTGACCTCTGGGAGCGGATCCAGGGTCCGCATGTTGTGTAGGCGATCGGCGAGCTTGATGAGGACGACCCTCAGGTCCTCCGCCATCGCCACCATCATCTTTCGGATGTTCTCGGCCTGCTGCTGCTGGTCGGAACGGAGGGCGATCCGGCCCAGCTTTGTCACCCCGTCCACCAGCCGCGCAACTTCCGTGCCGAACTCGGTCTCCACCTCGTCGGCGGTGAGAGCCGTGTCTTCCACGGTGTCGTGCAGAAGGGCGGCTGCGATCGTCTCGGCGTCGAGCTCCAGATCGGCAAGGATTGCGGCCACTTCGAGAGGGTGGTTGACATAGTCCTCGCCGGACAGGCGGCGCTGGCCCGTGTGGGCGCTCGCGGCGCGCTCATACGCTTTCCTGACCATCTGCTGACCCTTCGGATCCAGGTGGTCGGCGACCCTGAGAAGCTCTGAAACCGTCATTTGTGGCTGGCTGAGAAGTTTAGGCGGGCAATTCGCGTTGATCTTCCTGTGAGCCGGCGTCTATATGGGTTGCCCTTGGGGGGCACGCTCCTAAACTTCGGATGAGCTCCATGAATTCAGAGAGGGCCACTTTCGCGCTTCGGGTCGGCTTTTCGGCGGCAACCGCCGTGCTGGTGCTGGTCGGTGCGTCGCTGAACGTCACCGGCAGGTCAGGCGCGTCCGCTTTTCTTGCCGTCGTGGCCGGCCTGCTCGCGCTGGCGGCCGGGGTCCTCAACCGCAACTGGCAAGGCTCGGTGCCCCTGGGCGGAGCCGCCCTGCTCCTGACGCTACTGTCGGCGCAGTTCAACCTGCGGGACCCGAGCCTCATCCTGCAGCTGGCGGGCCTGGTGCTCCTCGGGCTTGGCGGCTTCGTAGGGAGCATCGCCTATCGCAATTTGTCGAACGCAATCGGGCGTCACCTCGTAGATGCAGACGGCCTGCGCACGCAGCTTGAGCACAAGCATCGAGCCTTCCTCGCAGCGACGTCGGACGCTGAGGATGCAAGGCGAGTGGGAGATGTCGCCACCTTTATCGCGAACATCGCACAGCAGTCGGGCGCCAACTTTGCGTGCTATTACGCCGCTTCGCCCGACGGAAAGCAGTTCGTTCCCCAGCCCCCTGGGATTGGCCTCGAACGCCTCCATCCAATGCCGGTCCATCGAGGCGCCAAAAGCGCTGGACCGCTCCTCAACGCGATGGAGTCAGGTGCGGAGTACTTCGGCGCCGGCAGCGCAGCACTGAGCGAGCTTGTCAACTACCTCCCCGACGACCTGCACGTTGGAGGCTTGATGGCGGTGCCGATGCGCATCAGCGATCAGGTCGGGGGCTTCATCCTCCTCGGCAAGAAGTCCGGCGATTTCGACGACGACGATCGAAGGCTCGCCACGACGCTGACCATGCGCGCCGGCGCCCAGCTCGCAAGCGCTCACGCCGTGGCCCTTTCACGAAAGGAATCCGCGCGGTACTCGCTCATGAACGAGCTGATCAAGGAATCGACGGGCAAGACGATGGACGACACCCTCCGGCTCGTGCTCGAAAAGGGCAAACAGGTCGTTCGATACGACGCCGGCGCCGCCGTCCTGTTTCAGCCTGACGGGACGTACATCGTGCTTGGCGCGCAGGGAGACATCCAGGCCGACTCGGCTCGCATCGAAGGTCCGCTGGCGAAAGTTCGTGCCGGAGAGTCGGTGCTGCGGAGCCTGATCACCGAGGCTGAGCAGATCTACAGCGGGCTGGAGCCTGACACGAAGGGGGGAACTGTCAACGAGGCTCTGACTCCGATCCATGGCAACGGCGGAGTCATCGGTGCCATGTGTCTGGGGCGCAAAGGCACGGCGGGATTCACCCAGCGCGACCTGTCCGCCCTCGTCGAGCTGGGCTCGATGGCCGGGATCGTGCTCGAGAACTCGCGAATCCTGCAGGCGATCACGGGCCAGGCATCGCAGCTCGACACGACCCTCGACGCGCTGGGCGAGGTCTCGCAGGCGCTGACCACGGTCACGCAGGGCTCGAAGGTCCTGGAGCAGAAAACCCTCGAGACGGCCGTCCGCGTCACGATGAGCACGGCGGGGCTGATCACGCGCTCCACGCCCGAAGGCAATCAGAAGGTGATCACCTCGCTCGGCTTTCCGGAGGTTGTGGACGACATGGAGTTCCAGAACGGCCAGGGCATCATTGGGGCGGTGATGCTGAACGGGCGCGCGACGGCCGTGCCGGACATCAACGCCAGCTTTGACCTGCGCACGCCCCCAGACCTCGTCGCGTACGGGCTGCAGGCGGCGATCTGCATGCCGATGCTGGAGGACGGTCAGCTGTGGGGAACGCTCTCGGTGTTCGATGTCAGGAAGCGCGAGTGGACCGCGAACGACCAGCGCGTCCTTGCGACGCTGGGCAACCAGGGCGTTGTCGCGGTCAGAAATGCGGAACTGTACGACAACAACCAGCGCAGCATCTGGGAGCTGAAGAACCTGCAGGAAGCACTGCAGGCCGCCACGTCCACCCTCGACCTGAACCAGGTGCTCCAGCAGGTGCTGGCGGGTGCAGCGAAGGCGTCGTCGGCGCAGATCGGCTGCCTCGCCCTCGAGGACTCGGGCGTACTCGTGCTCAAGGGCGGGTTCGGCACCGACTCCACTACCGCGGAGCGCCTCGCGCTAGGCGTCGGCGGCGAGATCTGCCGCGACGTCATGAGCACGGGAACCCCGGTGATGCAGGCGATGGAGCGTGAAACCGAGACCGACAGCCCGCTGAACCCCAGGGCGGTGCTGTGCGTGCCGGTCACCCTTCGCGGCAAGCCGCAGGGCGTCCTGTTCCTGGCCAACTACAAAGTTGGGCACATCTTCACCGACGATCACCGCAACCTGGTCACCGAGCTGGCGGCGCAGGCGGCGGTCGCGATCGACAACGCGCGGCTTTTCAAAGACCGCGAAGAGGTCATCATCGCCTCCCTCGAGGCGCTGGCCAACGCAGTCGACGCGCGCGATCCGTACACGCGCGGCCACTCAGAGCGCGTCACGCAGTACGCGCTCGTGATCGCGCGGCAGATGAAGTACGCGCCAAAGAACCCCGCGGCGTGGTTGCGACTCGAGCGGGGCGGCCGGCTGCACGACATCGGAAAGATCGGCGTGCCCGACGCGGTACTTCAGAAGACCGGCAAGCTCACCGACGCGGAGTTCGAGAAGATGAAGGAGCACCCCGTTGCCGGCTTCAACATCTTGAGCGGTCTGAAGATGCTCACCGACGAGCTGGTCATCGTGCGCTCACACCACGAGCGCTACGACGGCAAGGGGTACCCGGACCGGAAGAAGGGCGACGAGCTCCCGATGTTCTCGTGGATCGTCAGCGCGGCCGATGCCATCGACGCGATGACCTCGGATCGGCCGTACCGCAGAGGGATGTCACTGCAGATCGCGGTCGAGCAGGTGCGGGCCGGCGCTGGCACTCACTTCCACCCAGACGTGGCGGAGGCGGTCCTGGACGCCGTGAACAACGGTAGCCTCAACGTGATCGACGCGGAGTCGATGTTCAAGGACGCGCCGGCAGTCGGCGCCTTCGAAAACCCCACCACCGGCTGAGGGTTCGTAACCCGCAAAACGCACTTTTGGCGCGAAACGAGCGGATTCACACGCCGGATTTCACACGTTTGGCGCCAAACGGGCGGCTTACCCGGCCTGCCTCCCCCGCGCTTCTTAGTAGGCTTTCGCGAGCGCGACCCGGTATTCGGCGGGTTTGCCGCACACGATGCACTTGCCTGAAGGCCTTGCGTCTGGGTCGATGGTGCGGATGGTCACGCCACCAGCCTCTGCTTTGATGCGCTCCTCGCACTCGGTGTCGCCCGACCAGGGCACCCAGACGAACCCGCCGCGCTCCTTGAAGTGCGCAACCACCTCGTCCAGGGTCGCCAGCTCAAAGGTGTTTTCGCGGCGATACACGAGCGCGCGCTCAAACAGCTTTTTCTGGAATGCCTCCAGCTCGTCCGTCAAGCGCCGCCCGATGCCGGATGCCGGCACGCTGACTCTCTGTCGCGAGAGGCGATCGACCATCTCCACGGTGCCAGCGTCAGCGTCGCGGGCACCGACGTTCAGGCGAAGCGGCACGCCTTTCAGCTCCCAATGTGCGTATTTGTCTCCGGGTCGTTCGTCGCGCCAGTCGACTCGATGCCGGATGCCGGCAGCCTTGAGCTCAGTCGCCAAACCACCGATGAACGCTTCGACCTTGGCACGGCTTTCGGGATCGCGATGGATGGGCACGATGACGACCTGGATCGGCGCGATACGAGGAGGGACGATCAGACCCGAATCGTCGCCATGCGCCATGACCAACGCACCGACCAGGCGCGTGCTGATACCCCACGAAGTGGAGTAACAAAGCTCGCGCTCGTTGTCCTTGTTCGAGAAGGAGATGTCATAGGCGCGGGCGAAGTTCTGGCCGAAGTAGTGCGAGGTGCCCATCTGCAGCGCGACCCCGTCGCGCATCAGTCCTTCGAGCGTCATTGTGTAGACGGCGCCCGCAAACGTCTCTGCGGGCGACTTCTTGCCACCGAACACAGGGACCGCGAGCCAGTCTTCCGCGATCGAGCGGTAGTAGCCGAGGATGAGTGCTACCTCGTCCCTCGCCTCCTGCGCAGACGCGTGGAATGTGTGCCCTTCCTGCCACCAGAACTCGCGCGAACGCAAGAACAGCCGCGAGCGCATCTCCCAACGGACCACGCTGTTCCACTGGTTGGTGAGCTTGGGCAGGTCGCGATGGCTCTGGATGTAGCGCCGTATCAGGTGCCCGACGATGGTCTCGGACGTGGGCCTGACGGCAAGGGGCTCCTCGAGCTCCTCTTTCGCTGCGCCGGCTCTGGTCACCCACGCCACCTCAGGCCCAAAGCCTTCGATGTGCTCCGCCTCCTTGATGAGCAGCTGCTGAGGGATGAGCAGAGGGAACGCCCAGTTCTCGTGGCCGCTCTCCTTGATCATGTCGTCGAAGGCGCGCGTGATGGCCTCCCACATGGCCCAGCCGTATGGGCGCACCACCATCATTCCTCGGACGCCCGACCAATCCGCCATCTCAGCCTTGCGAATGACGTCGGTGTACCAACGGTCGAAGTCGTCGGACATCTTGGTGACTTCTTTCACGAAGTCCTGCTGCTCTTCGGTTTCCTGTTTCATGCAAATAGCTCCCAAATCTTGATGAGTTGAACCACGAACTCGATCAACGCCCGCGGGTGAGCGCGGGCTAGCGCGGGAGCTGGGGCTCGGCCGCGATCGCGTCGATCTCGGCCAGCAGCACGGAGAGTAGCTCTTCCTGTGGCACGGTCCGGTAAAGCTTACCTTTCTTGAAAATCACACCCTTGCCCCGGCCGCCGGTCACCCCGATGTCGGCGTGGCGAGCCTCCGCCGGGCCGTTCACGACGCAGCCCATGACAGCAATCGTGATTGGCACCTTGAGCCTCGCGATGTGGGCCTCGACCGCCTTGACGGTCGGCACCATGTCGTACTCGAGGCGGCCGCAGGTCGGGCAGGCGACCAGCGTCGCGCTCTCGTTGCGGAAGGCGAGCGTCTTGAGGATCTCGTGGGCGACACGCACCTCTTCGCGCGGATCGGAGGTGGCCAGCGAGACGCGGATCGTGTCGCCGATGCCCTCGGCGAGCAGGATGCCCATGCCCACCGCGCTGCGGATGCTCCCGGCCTCAACCGGCCCGGACTCCGTCACTCCGAGGTGGATCGGGTAGGCGCGGACGGCCGCGAACTTGCGGTTGGCCATGATGTTGGTCCATACGTCGGTCGACTTCAACGAGACCTTGATGAACCCGGGTCCGTAGTCGAGGTCTTCCAGGATCTTGCAGTGGCCGAGCGCCACCTCGACCATGCGATCCGCAGTCTGCTCGCGATTGTCGCGGTCGATCGCATGCTCTTCGCGCATGCTCTTGTGTACCTCTTCGGGCAGCGAGCCGGCGTTGACCCCGATGCGAAACGGGATCTGCCGCTCCTTGGCCGCGTTGACCACCCTGGTGACCTTTTCGCGGTCCGGAATGTTGCCCGGGTTGAGGCGCAGGCAAGCCACGCCCGCTTCGATCGCCATCAGCGCGAGCGTGTGGTCGTAGTGGATGTCGGCGATCACGGGCAGCGGGGAGCCCTTGACGATCTCCTTCAGAGCCTCGGCCGCCTCATGGTCCGGGACCGCGGGCCGGACGATCTCGCAGCCGGCCTCCTTAAGTTCGTGGATCTGGCGGAGGGTCGCTTTGACGTCCCGCGTGTCGGTCTTGGTCATCGTCTGCACCGCGATGGGCGCGGCGCCGCCGATGACCACGCCACCTACATTGACCGGGATCGACTTGCGCCGGGTGACCACGGCTAGTGAACCCCCGGGAACTGTCCCGTCGCGATGCGCTGTATGTCGAGGAAGCTGATCACCGCGGCGATCCCGAGCAGGGCAACGAGTCCCCAGCGCTGGAAGTTCAACTCGCTCGTCCGGTCGAACGGCCGGCGGCGCAGCCACTCGATGATCACGACCACGATGCGCCCTCCGTCGAGCGCCAGGAGCGGCAGCAGGTTCGTAAACCCGAGCGCCACCGACAGCAGCGCGACCAGGAAGATGTACGGCGCCAGCCCCTGGTTGACTGATTGAATCGCGATGTCGGCAATGCCGATCGGCCCGGTCAGGCCCTGCGGCCCTAGCAGCCCGCCCTGAACGTTGCCAGAGATCAGCGACCACAGGCCCTGGACGATCCCGCCGACCGCTGCCACCGGGAAGACAATTCCGGCCAGGATCGCCGTCTGCACGGTGACCAGGGAGCGAGGGACGCCCACGCCGACCTGGCAGTGAGGCGGGGTCTGCGTGTCACATTTCGGCGTCACGATGTAGGTGAAGGGCTGCCCATTCGAATGGACACCGCTCAGGGTCAGGGGTTGGCCGGGCGTGGCCAGCTCCTCGGTCACGATCAGACCGGGTGTGGTGAAAGGCTTGCTGTTGACTGCGCGGATGCTGTCGCCAGGCTTCATTCCGGCCGCGGCGGCCGGTGAGCCGCTCACGACGTTGAACACCTTGCCGGGGTCGGTGTTGACCTGGGTCAGCCCGACGCCGGTGATCAGCAGGATCGCGACGAGGAAGTTCGCCGCCGGGCCACCGGCCAGGATCACGATCCGCTGCCAGGCGGACTTGGAGTGGAACCCGTTCGGGTCACTGAAGTCGCCGGCTTCCATGCCTCCCATCCGAACGTAGCCCAGGATTGGCAGCGCCCTCAAGGCGTACAGCGTTCCGCCTCTGGTGACCGACCAGAGCCTGGCGCCGGCGCCGATCGAGAACTCGATCACCCGGACCTTGAAGAGCTTGGCGAAGAGGAAGTGCCCGGCTTCGTGCGGCCCGATCAGAAGCAGGAACATGCCTGCGACGCCGACCACATAGAGGGCATAGGTGAGCAGCTGACTCATTTGGTTTTTAGACTACCGGACTTGTCTCTCACGTACTCCCTTGCCCAACGGTCGGCTTCGAGGATGTCTTGCAGGGTGTCGCCGCCGCCTGGAAAGGCGGCGAGCGCCTGTTCGACCGTGCGCACGATCCCGCTGAAGGGGATCTCTCGGGCGAGGAAGGCGCCCACCGCCTCCTCGTTGGCGGCGTTCAGCACCGCCGGGCGACCTTGGCCGGCCGCGGCGGCCTCCCGCGCCAGGCGGACGCTCGGGAAGCGCTCCTCGTCGAGCGCGTAGAACTCCAGGCCGCTCAATTCCTCGATGGGAGTGGGCGGCACTGCGTCGGGGAGGCGCTCGGGGTAGAACAGGGCCACCGAGATGGGCAGGCGCATGTCGGGTCGTCCCAGTTGTGCCTTGAGGGAACCGTCGACGAACTCGACCAGGGAGTGAACGACGCTCTGCGGGTGCACGCAAACGGTGACCCGATCGAGCGGGATGGCGAACAGGTGGTGCGCCTCGATGACCTCGAGGCCCTTATTCATCAACGTGGCGGAATCGACGGTGATCTTCGGGCCCATCGACCACCGTGGATGGTTGAGGGCCTGCTCGACCGACACCTGGTCCAGGTCGAGGTCGGGATGTGCCCAGAACGGACCGCCGCTGGCAGTGACGATCAGGCGCCTGACGGATTCGCGCCGCTCGCCCCACAGGCACTGCCAGATCGCGCTGTGCTCGGAGTCCACTGGCCTGATCCCCCGCTCGCCCGCTGCCCGCATGACCAGGTCCCCGGCCATGACAAGGACCTCCTTGGTCGCCAGCGCGACCTCCTTCCCCGCGGTGAGCGCCGCCATAGTTGGCGCCAGTGCGCGGGCGCCCGGGATGGCGACTACGACGATGTCGCACCGCGGATCGGTCACCATCGCCTCGACCTGCGTGTCGAAGTCCACATCCCCGGCCTGTCCCTGCACCAGGTAGTCCGCCTGGCGCCGGGTCGACCGGCGACCTTCTGTCAGACCAAAGAGTCGCAGGCGTGAAGGATTGCGGTCGATGACGTCGAGCGTCTGCTGGCCGATCGAGCCGGTGGCGCCGAGCACTACGACGTTGATGGGTCGGTTTAGGGGCCCCCGCAAATTCACGGCGAAGCCTCCGAATTTGCGGGGATTCTCATCGGGTCATCCAAGGATGTGGAACATCGCCAGATAGAAGTAGACGAAGATCGGTGGGAACAGGATCGAATCGAGGCGGTCCAGCACGCCACCGTGCCCGGGGATCAGGTGGGATGAGTCCTTGACCTCGGCGATCCGTTTCATCTGGGACTCGACGAGGTCGCCCACCATGGCGCTGATGCCGACGAGCAGGCCCAGCGCGATCGCGTGCACCGGCGACAGCCCGAGGACGGCAGACACACCGACGAGCATCACGGCGACCGCGCCGAGGACGCCGGCGAGAGCTCCTTCAACCGTCTTCTTCGGGCTGATCGTCGCGAAGAATGGATGCCGGCCGATGCGACTTCCGACGAGCAGCGCCGCCGAGTCGCTGACGACGACGGCGAAGATCGTGAACAGCGCCCACACCAGGCCATTGGGCTTCGATGTGTACAGCAGCAGGTAGTAGTTGAAAGGCATGCCGATGTACAGGGCGCCGGCCATGCCCATCGCCCACCGCCCCAGGCCCTGGCGCCGGCCGGGAACAACAAGGAACGCGGCCAGCCCGCCGACCAGTGCCAGAGACAGGACCACGTTGACGTCGAGGCCCTTGAGCACAGTGCCGCTGTAGGCGAAGAAGATTCCCAGGGGAAACAACAACCAGGCTGGAGCGCGCGAGCCCATACCTTCGGAGAGACCGGCGAACTCCCAGAGTGCCAGCCCGGCCAGGATCAGCACAAGAACGTAAGCGCCATACGTTCCGAGCAAGGCCAGGCCTATGACGATCGCCAGGATGACGAACGCGCTGAGAATCCGAATCGTGAGCGAGGACGGCTTCCAGCGGCCGGCCAGCGAAGCGTCCTGCGTTGTCACCTGACCGCGGCCTGTGCCGCCTCTTCATCCTCGGGGCGGCCGCCGAAACGCCTGACGCGCGACGCGTAGTCGGCGAGGGCGGTTTTGAGGTCGTCCATGTCGAAGTCCGGCCACAGCGTTTCGGTCACGAGCATCTCCGAATAAGCCGACTGCCAGAGGAGGAAGTTGCTCACCCGTCTCTCGCCCGCCGTGCGGATGATCAGGTCAGGGTCCGGAAGGTCCGGGTTGTAGAGCCGCGAGGCGATCGATGCCTCGTCGACCTGCCCAACCTCCACGCCGTCGGCAACGAGTCTTTTGACCGCATCGACGATCTCCGCGCGACCACCGTAGTTGAGGCAGACGTTGAGCACGCCGTTTTTGTTGGCGGCGGTGCGGGTCATGGCCTCTTCGATGCGCTCCCGCATGCGAGGCGAGAGCTCGTCGCGCCGTCCGCTGACGACGATGCGAACCCCGCGGCGGTGCATCTCATCGATCTCGCGCTGCATCGTCTCGTGGAAAAGCCGCATCAGGGCTCGGACCTCGGCCCGCGGGCGCGACCAGTTCTCGGTGGAGAAGGCGTAGATCGAGAGCATCTTCACGCCGAGGGTCTCGCAAGCGTCAAGGACACGTTTGATGGCGCGCACCCCGGCGCGGTGGCCGTAGCTGGCGGGCCGGCGCTGTTGGCGGGCCCAGCGGCCGTTGCCGTCCATGATGATCCCGATGTGACGGGGGATCTGGAGGTCCAAGGTGAGCACAGCGTACCGGTCGCGCCAAAAAGCGACTTCCCAGCGTGGCACGGGAGGCCGGGTTCAACCCGGCCTCGGCTTTGTTCAAGTTGCCACCCAAACGCGGCCTCGAGTAACTCTAGAAAAATCCCATCCGTATACCGGAATGGGAGCCTTAGACCTCCATTACTTCCGATTCTTTGCGAGCCGCGAGGGCGTCCACGCGCTCGATCTGGGATTCGGTGATCTTCTGCAGGCGCGCGTGCGCGCGTTTGGAGTCGTCCTCGGCGATCTCACCTTTCTTCTGCATCTGGTCGATCTGGTGGAGCTCGTCGCGCCGCACGTTGCGGATCGCGACGCGCGCTTCCTCGGCTTTCTGACGCACGAGCTTCACGTACTCACGGCGGCGTTCTTCGTTCAGCGGCGGGATCGGCACGCGGATGACCTGTCCGTCGCTCGCCGGATTGAGCCCCTGCTCGCCTGTCCGTAGGGCCTTCTCCACAGCGCCGATCTGGCTCTTGTCATAGACCTGCACGATAAGAAGCCTTGGCTCCGGCGCGCTGATCTGTGCCAGCTGGTTGAGTGGCGTCGGTGTCCCGTAGTACGGAACCATCACCCTGTCGATGAGGGCCGGATTGGCGCGGCCGGTGCGAATGGTCGAGAGGTCGGTCGCGAAATGCTCGACCGACTTCGCCATCTTCGTTTCCCCATCGCGCAGAACCGGATCAATCACGGCGTGGCGCTCACAAGGGTGCCGATCTCTTCGCCCAGCACGACGCGTTCGATGTTGCCAGGCACGAGCAGGTTGAAGACCACGATCGGCACGCCATTGTCCATGCAGAGCGTGAGCGCGGTGTTGTCCATGACCTCGATTCCACGGTTGAGCACCTCCAGGTAGCCGAGGTGCTGGAACTTAACCGCGGTTGGATCCAGCTTAGGATCAGCGGTGTACACGCCGTCCACCTTGGTCGCCTTGAGGATGACGTCGGCCTCGATCTCGACCGCCCGCAGGGCGGCCGTCGTGTCGGTCGTGAAGTACGGGTTGCCGGTACCGGCGGCGAGGATGACGACACGGCCTTTCTCGAGATGTCGCACCGCGCGCCGCCGGATGTACGGCTCGGCCACCTGCGGCATCTGGATCGCCGTCATCGTGCGGGCCGGGATGCCCGTCCGTTCGAGCGCGTCCTGGAGCGCCAGCGCGTTGATGACCGTGGCCAGCATCCCCATGTAGTCGCCGGTGGCGCGATCGAATCCGCGCTCGCTTGCCGCCAGCCCGCGAAAGATGTTGCCGCCGCCGACCACGAGAGCGGTCTGGACGCCCATCTCGTGCACGCGCTTGACCTGCGCAGCGATGGTCTGCACGACCTCGAGATCGATGCCGTAGTCACGCGCGCCGCCAAGCGCTTCACCGCTCAGCTTGAGCAGGATGCGGTTGTATCTCGGCGAACGGTCACCCATTTCTACTGTCTGGATCAGTTCTCCCTCAGGACTCCCTGATGTTAAAGCGCGCGAACCGCCGCACCGTGATGTTCTCCTGGAGCCTGGAGATGTTCTCCGCGATCAGCTGCTGGATGGTGTGGCTCGGCTCGCGGAAGTACGGCTGCTCCATCAGGCAATTCTGCTTCAGGAAGTTCTCCACCTGGCTCTCCACGATCTTCAGGATGATCTGCTCCGGCTTTCCCTCTTGAGTGGCCTTGGCCTCGTACAGGTTGCGTTCGTGCACGAGCACGTCG
>CATPBO010000163.1 GCA_955652835.1 Candidatus Dormiibacterota bacterium | reverse complement strand
GATCTCGATCCGGTCCCCGAGCGCAGCCTGGATCATGTTGACGCGCAGCTCATAGACCGTGTCGTGCTCGTGCCGCGCGAGGTGCGGATGCGCCTTGACACGCAGCGCGACGTAGAGGTCCCCCGGCTGGCCGCCCCTCAGCCCTGCCTCGCCTTCTCCGCTGATCCGGATCTGTGACCCGGTGTCGACGCCGGCCGGGATCTTGACGGCGAGCCGTTTTGGCTTCTCGATGCGGCCCTGGCCGCGGCACTGTACGCACGGGCTCTTGAGCAGCCGCCCGGCACCCCCGCAGGTGGAACAGGTGGCGGTGGTGACGACCGCTCCGAAAATCGACTGGGCCTGGCGCCGGATCTGGCCCGTGCCGCGGCACCCCGGGCAGGTCTCTTCGCCGGTGCCCGGCTCGGCACCCTTTCCCGAGCAGCGGTCGCAGATGGCGAGTCGGGCGACGTCAATTTGCTTTTCGACCCCGAGGAACGCCTCTTCGAAGGTGATCGTCAGGTCGTAGCGGAGGTCGTCGCCACGGTTCGAACGCTCCCGACGCGACCGGCCTCCAAAGCCCCCGCCGAAGAAGGTGTCGAAGATGTCCGCGAACGGCATGTCGGAGAAGTCAACGGCGGGTCCTCCACCCGACTCGACCGCGGCGTGGCCGAACATGTCGTACGACCGCCGCCGCCCAGGATCTGAAAGCACCGAGTACGCCTCGCTCGCCTCCCTGAAGCGGGCGCCTGCGGCCGCGTCATCGGGGTTGCGGTCCGGATGCGAGTCCATCGCGATCTTGCGAAAGGCTCGCTTCAGGTCTTCGGCGGAGGCCCCTCGGGCCACACCCAGGACCTCGTAGTAGTCGCGCTTGACGGCCAAGTACTAAAGGCTAACTACTAGCGGTTAGGGGTTTCGCCGTCGGAGGCCCGAAGCTCCGGCGACCGCGCCAGCTTCACGAGCGCCGGCCTGACCACGCGATCACGGATCCTGTAGCCGCGTCGCAGCTCCGACGTCACGGTGTCCTCGGGCTGGTCGGACGACTCCTCGTACCCGATCGCCTCGTGAAGCTTGGGGTCGAAGGTCGTACCGACCGAGTGGATCTGCTCCAGGCCGTGCGCGCCGAGCGCCTCCTCGAGCTTGCGGACGCTGAGCTCCAGGCCTTTGACCCATGCCTCGTCGACGCCTGCTGGCTTGTGGTCGAGCGCTTTGTGCAGGTCGTCGAGCGCGGGCAGCAAGCGGCCGATTAGATCGGCCGACGCGTGCTGGATGGTCTCGAGCTGCGCCTGACGGCTCCGCTTCTTGAAGTTGTCGAAGTCCGCCGCGAGCCGCAGGTACTTGTCCTTCGACTCGGCGTGGGCCGACTCCAGCTCCGCGATCTTGGCTTCCATGGAAGACACTCCTCGGGAGGCCGGAGAGTCGACTGTCTCGCCGCGGCGCTCTGGATCGAGCGGGTCGTGCGGATGCTTGCGCGTGGTCATCAGTTTCTAGATACCAAGACCACGGGTGGGCTCAAACGCCAAGGTCGGCCATGCGGTCGCTCGCGCTTCGAGCCACTGCCTGCAGGCGGGCGACGGTCTGGCTGTACGCCATGCGTGTCGGGCCGATGACCCCGAGCACGCCTTTGAGCCGGTTGGACGGTCCGTAGGTCGTCAGCACAACGGCGCAACCCTGCAGCTGGCTGGAAGCGTTTTCCGACCCGATCACGATCTGCAGGTCCGACTCTCCGATGAGCTGGCGGAGCAGGAGCGTCAGGTAGCGGGTCTCCTCCAGCACCTCGAGCACCTGATGCAGGCGCGAGGATTCCGCGAACTCAGGCTGCCGCAGCAGGTTGCGCACGCCATCGTGGACGACAAGGCTCTCGGAGCCCTTCTCGTAGAGGTCGAGCACCGTCACGACCCGTCCCAGGAGCTCCTTCTCCAACCCGAGCGCAGCGTTTTCGTAATGGCGGCGCGCGTCTTCGCTTCCGCGGCCTCCAAGGGTCGAGTTGAGCCTCGCCCCAACCTTGGTGAGCTGGGCCTGCGTCGCCGGCTTCGTGACCGTCAGCACCTGCTGGCGCAGGAGATTGCCCTCCAGCAACAGGATCAGCAGCACCTCGGTAGGCTCGAGGGAAACCAGGTCGACGTGCTTGATCCGCGCCTGCGAGCCCTGCGGCGCGCTGGCAACAGACGCGTTCTGCGTCACGGCAGCGACCGTCATCGCCACCTTCTCGACCATACCCTGAACGTCGGCCGGGGCCTGTCGGAGCTCGTTCTCGATGTAGGATCCGACCTGGTCGGGGATCTTCTCCAGGTCCATGAGGAAGTCGACGAAGTAGCGGTAGCCGGAGTCGGTGGGCACGCGCCCGGCCGACGTATGCGGCTGCGCCAGGTAGCCGAGATCGGCCAGCTCGGCCAGCTCGCTCCGGATCGTGGCGGAGGAGAGATTGACGAAGTAGCGGCTCTGGAGCGCCTGGGAACCCACGGGCACGGCGCTCGTCGTGAATTCCGTGACCACCGCCCTGAGGATCTCTTGCTTTCTGTTTTCCATGATTTTCAGCACTCTCGCGGTGAGAGTGCTAGTTACAGTACCGCGAGCGCGATCTGGTTGTGAAGGTCCATCCCGCGCCTGGTGGGCACGACCCGGCCGGCGACCCGGCCGATGAGACCGCCGGCAGACAGCTGGGCGAGCTCGGCGTCGAAGCCCGGCGGGGGCGCCATCCCCTCGGCGGTGCGCAGGCCCAGCATCAGCGATTCGGCCGCCGTCTTGCGCGCCGGCAGGTCTTCACCATCCGCCATCGGGTTCGGCGCGGCGATGTAGTCGCGCGGCCGAGCGACGTTCCACCATCGCCGCGCCGTGGCGCCATCAGTTCCGTACGAGTGCGCGCCGGCGCCTGCGCCATACACCGGCCGGCAGCGCCAGTAGGCCTGGTTGTGTCGCGACTCGAAGCCGGGTCGGGCCCAGTTGGAGACTTCATAGCGCGCGTAGCCCGCCCGCTCCAGCTCCACGCATGCAGCGTCGAGCTGGTCCCACTGCACGTCGGTATCGACCTCTGGCACGCGGCCTTCTGCGCGACGGCGCCAGAGCAGCGTCCCTTCCTCGAAGGTGAGGCAGTAAGTCGACACATGGTCGGGGCCGAGTGCGAGCCCACGGCGCAGCGTCTCCATCCATGAGTCAAGGCTCTGGAACGGGACTGCAAAGATCAGGTCGATGCTGATGTTGCGCATGCCCATCGATCGCGCGAGCTCGAACGCGCGGGTCGCTTGGGCGGCGTCGGTCCGCCTTTCGAGGACTGCGAGCGCGCGCCCGTCAAATCCCTGCACGCCCAGGCTGAGGCGGTTCACGCCACCCTCCATCCACGCGGCGAGCTTTGTCTCGTCGGTGCTGGCGGGATTGGCTTCGAGGGTGACCTCGGCGTCGGGCGCGATGTCGAAGTTCGTCCGGACGAAGCTCAGCAATCGCGTCGCCAGCTCGGCGGGGAGAAGGCTGGGCGTGCCGCCGCCCAGGTACACGGTCTCGAGTGGCTCGAATGAGTTGCGCTCGCGGGCACTCGACAGCTCGCGCTCGAGCGCATCGATGTATTCGGGCATGAGCCGGTTCATGCCGGCGTACGCGTTGAAGTCACAGTAGCCGCACTTGTGCTTGCAGAAAGGGATGTGCAGGTAGAGGTGCCTGAATGCGACCTGAGAGTCGCTCATACGCCTTTGATCGTGTAGCGCTGGCCACGCGCCGCTTCGAGCTCACGGCGGAGGAGATCGACGGCCTGCCGCTCGTTGGACACGAGCTCCTTGATCCGCTGGCCCATGCGGTCCTCGACGCGTGCTATCTGGCGGCCGATCTGGTCGACGTTGGCCTGCTGGCTGCGGTACCGCTCGCGCTTGCGCCAGAGCCTCGCGTGCTCGTCCCGCAGGTCGGCCACCGACCGGCGCACCTGGCAGTCGAGACACCGACCGTCGCGCACCTCCGAGCTCGGTACCTGCTTGCCGCAGTCACGGCAGAAGATGAGGATGCTGCTCACGTCTTTACCTCCCCACTTGCTGGGGAGGTCGGCCGAAGGCCGGGTGGGGGGATTGTGCCCGGATCAGCCTTCAGATCCGCAACGGTCGCCCCGCTCAGCTCGCGCAGACGATCCGGGGCGATCTCGAACACGGAGTCGGGCCGGCCCGCCGCCGCCCACACAACCTCATAGCCGAGCAGGTCGCGATCCATGAACACGGGGACTTCGGTTGCGTGCCCAAAGGGCGGAACGCCTCCGATCGAATAACCCGTCGCGCCCCGCGCAGTCTCCGCGTCGGCCTTGAGCACAGGCTCGCCCGCGACCCCGGCAAGCCGCGACTCGTCAAGCCGGTTCGCGCCGCTGACCAGCGCCACCACAGGCATTCCCGCGGCGACGAAGACAAGGGACTTGACGATCTGGCCGACCTCGCAGCCGACGGCTCGGGCCGCGTCAACCGCCGTGCGAGTGCCCTCGGGGAACTCCTTGACGACCAGTCCGGTGTTCGCGCTTGCGAGCCACATCTCGAATCGATTCACTATTCCAAGGATAGGAGGCGGTTGCAAACGGGCGCCACGGAACCGCAGTCTTGTCGGCCATGACCCCGCAGTCGGGACGAGTCGTCGTCACCGGTGCCGCCGGATTCATCGGCTCGCATCTCAGCGAGCGGTTGCTCGCGCTCGGGCACCAGGTCACAGGCATCGACAGCTTCAGCGATTATTACGATCGAGCGCGCAAGGAGCTGAACCTTGGAGCCTCGCGGGCTCATCCGGACTTCACGTTCGAGGAGCTCGACCTTGTTGATGGCGACCTCCATCGCGCGCTCGAGGGCGCGCAGGTCGTTTACCACCTCGCCGGTCAACCCGGCGTCCGGCCGAGCTGGGGAGGTCAGTTCGACCGCTACGTCCGTGACAACGTCCTCGCCACGCAGCGCCTCCTGGAATGCTTGAAGGAGACGCCGGTCGAGCGCCTCGTCTTCGCAGGCAGCTCATCGGTCTACGGCGATGCGGAGATGTTCCCGACCAAGGAGTCGGCGCTTCCTCGCCCAGTTTCGCCGTACGGCGTGACCAAGCTCGCGGCCGAGCACTTGACGCTCCTCTACACGAAGAACTTCGGGATTCCCGCCGTGTCCGTCCGGTACTTCACCGTATACGGCCCTCGGCAGCGGCCCGACATGGCCTTTTCGAGGTTCATGCAGGCGCTCGCTGACGGGCAGGCGATCGAGGTCTTCGGCGACGGCGAGCAGACGCGCGAGTTCACATACGTTTCGGACGCTGTTGAAGGCACGATCAAGGCTGCCACCGCCGACGTCGTGGGCCAGGTCTTCAACCTCGGCGGTGGAAGCCGCGTCACGCTCAACCGGGTTCTCGCGACGCTCGAGGACATCAGCCAGATCAAAATGCGGAGACAGGTCCTACCCGCGGCCCCGGGTGATCCCCGGCATACGGGTGCTTCGATCAATCTCGCCCGCGAGCGCCTCGGGTGGGAGCCGCGCGTTCCATTGCGCGAAGGCCTGACCAAGCAGTGGCAGTGGTTCCAGGCTGCGCGCAGCCGTCCGGGACTCTCTAGCCGATAAGGCTCAGCTGCCACGCGGGGCCCACACGCGTAAGTGGGGACTCGCAAGCACGCGAGGCGGCCTCGGCGTCGGAAGTCGACCGGCACACGAGGACAGCGGCCTTGCTGCCTGACGAGAACAGGCTGAAATACTGCCCGCTGCCGGCTTCGTAAAACGTCGCGATCCCGTTCGTGTCAAGGCTGTAGTTGCCCCTAAGCTCGTCGATCCACGTTGTCGCGTCCTGCGCGGTGGTGAAGTTGAACAAGCCGGCGCGGACTTCCATGTGTGTGTCGTTGTCCAGCGCGTAGTCGCCGAACACGATGCTGTCGACGCCGTTGGTGTGCAGGATCCGGGCGAGCGCCTCAGGCGACGCAAACCCGAGCATGACGACGACCGCCTCGATCGGGAGATTCAACGAGCCGAGCAGCGTGATGTCGGGGCCGCGGGGCGGCAACAGAGACGCGTCACTCACCGGCAGAGGACTCACGTGCACCTTGCCGGAGAGCACGTCTTTGAGACGCGATGTGACCTTGGTCGCGATCTTTCCAAGCCGCGCGACGCTGGGGAACGCGTCCTTCAAGCTCAGCGTGATCGTGGTGATGATCTGGCCAATCCGAATAAAGGTGACGGTGCCGTACGGCGCGGCGCCCGAGGTTTGCGACCCGTAATACAGGGCCTGGTCCCCCACCTTGGGACCGGTGGCGGAGGTCCCGAAGCCGGCCTGGATGTTGGTCATCTGCGTGGTGGCTGACGAAGCCGTGTCCCAGAGCGTGTACAGGATCTCGAACGTTTCCGCTGTGCCGATGTGTGTGAATCGGGTGACGACGTGGAACTTTTCCCGAAAGGGCATCGTGGACGAATCCAGCGGCCGCACCCCAAACGACGGTGGCCCTGGCCACCAGTTGCTGTCACCCAGCAGAGTGCGGACGTCGGCCAGGGTCGGGTTCCCACCGTAAAAATCCATCGGCCGGACATTGCTGCCGCTCGACGATGCTCGCGTGCACGCACTCAAGATCACTGCCAGCAGCGCGATAAGCGCTGCAAACCTCGTGGTTCTAGTCAAGCTTCAGGACCGCCATGAAAGCCTCTTGCGGGATCTCGATCGATCCGACCCTCTTCATCCGTCGCTTGCCTTCCTTCTGCTTTTCCAAAAGCTTGCGTTTGCGTGTGATGTCGCCGCCGTAGCACTTTGCCAGAACGTCCTTCCTCATGGCCGGAATCGTCTCGCGGGCAACCACCTTGCCGCCGATGGCCGCCTGCAGCGGCACCTCAAACATCTGCCGCGGGATGATTGTTTTTAGCTTCTCGACAAGTTTGCGACCTTGCACCTGTGCCTTGCTGCGATGCGTGATGAGCGACAGCGCGTCGACAGGTTCGCCCGCCACGAGCACGTCGAGCTTGACGAGATCGCCTTCGCGAAACCCGATCATCTCGTAGTCCATCGAGGCATAGCCCTTGGAACGCGACTTCAGCTGGTCGTAGAAGTCGTGAATGATCTCCCCCAGCGGGATCTCATACTCGAGCACGACCCTGTCGCCGGGCTTGTGCTCGAGATGCTTGTACGTGCCCCGGCGCTCCTGGCACAGCTCCATCATCGGGCCGACGTAAGCGGACGGCATGATGATGGTCAGCTTCACGAAGGGTTCGGAGATTGATTCGATCATGGTCGGGTCCGGGAGCAGCGCCGGGTTGTCAACAGCGATTACCCCGCCACGTTTCAGCTTCACCTGGTACTCGACGGTCGGCGCGGTCGTGATGAGGTCGAGCTCGAACTCTCGTTCCAGGCGCTCCTGGACGATCTCCAGGTGCAGGAGACCGAGGAATCCGCACCGGAAGCCGAAACCCAGCGCAGCCGAGTTCTCCGGCTCGTAGGAAAGCGCCGCGTCGTTTAGCTGAAGCTTTTCCAGCGCTTCCTTCAGGTCCGAGAACTGGTCTGATGCGGTCGGAAATAGGCCGGCGAAGACCATCGGCTTGACCTGCCGGTAGCCCGGCAGTGGCGTGGTCGCTCCGTTCTCGGCAGTGGTGATCGTGTCGCCCACACGCGCGTCGACGACGTTCTTGATCGCCGCTATGACGTAGCCCACCTCGCCAGCGGTCAGCTTCTCGGCCGGCTGCGGCCGTGGAGCGAACCAACCCACCTCGTCCACGTCGTGGACCTTGTCCGTGTTCATCATCCGGATCTTGGTCCGCGGGATGATCTCCCCGTCGACGACGCGTACGTAGGTGATCACTCCTCGATAGATGTCGTAGTACGAGTCGAAGATGAGCGCGCGCAGGGGCTTGGAGGGATCGCCGCGCGGGGGCGGCACCCTTGCGACTATGGCCTCCAGGATCTCCTCGGTGCCGATGCCCTGTTTGGCCGACGCGAAAATGACCTGCTCGCGCGGAATTCCGGTCACGTCCGAGATCTCTTCGGCCACCATCTCCGGCTGCGCGGCGTCGAGGTCGATCTTGTTCACGACCGGAATGATCGTCAGCCCGGCTTCGACCGCCTGATAGAGGTTGGCGAGCGTCTGCGCCTCGATGCCCTGCGCCGCGTCGACGACCAGGATGGCTCCTTCGCACGCAGCGAGCGACCTCGACACCTCGTATGCAAAATCCACGTGCCCCGGCGTGTCGATGAGGTTGAGCTCGTAGGTCTTGCCGTCGCGCGCGGGGTAGGTCATGCGGACCGCCTGGAGCTTGATCGTGATCCCCCGCTCGCGCTCGAGGTCCATTGTGTCAAGCACCTGGTCCTGCATGTCGCGCTTGCTGATCGAGCCGGTGTACTCCAGCAGCCGGTCGGCCAGCGTGGATTTGCCGTGGTCGATGTGGGCGATGATGCAGAAGTTCCGCACTCGGTCCTGGGTCGTGGGCACGCTGCAATGCTAGGGGGGGCGAAAATTAGGGACGTGGGGGTCGTGCTGGCGATCGGGCTGCTGCTGTGCCTGGCGGGGTTGGTGCTTCTGTTCAACCTGTTAGGCGCGGGCGACGCCGTCATTCGCCGCGTTACCTCGCGCTCGCTGGGAGAGCTGGCTCCAGGTTTCGCAGCGAGCCGTCGTGGCTTCAGGACGTACGCCATGCTCGTCGTGGCAGTCGGAATCCTGTGCGTCGGCCTCGCTATGACCGCACGTTTTCTCCCACTTGGGGCGGCCCTGCTGGTCTTTGGAGCGGTGACCTTCGGCATTGCGTCGGTGATCGCCATCGCCGGCGAGGTGGAGACCTACCGGGCCCTGAAACGCTGAGAGGTCGGCTAGCTGGCGATCGCGGCCGGCTCGTCTTGACGCTGATGCGCGCCGACACTTGCGGGCCGGGCCAGCGCGGCGGCACAGATCATCGCGGCCATCTCAGCCGCGTCGGCGGCGACCCCAGAGACAGCGCCTGAACGCAGCCTGGTCAGTGCGACCTTCAGCTCCGCGCCGGTCCTGAGGACTCCGGCCGCGGAGTCGAGCAGGTCTCCAACGTCCGATACCGTCAGGCCACCGCGCCGCCACGCGATCGAGCGAGACCGGCTGGCGCTTGGCACGCTCGGCGCACTCACCGCGGCGGCCGCGGCGCGACGGCCGAAGGCAGCCGCCTCAAGAAGGGAGTTGCTGGCGAGCCGGTTGGCGCCGTGGACACCTGTGCGCGCGCACTCGCCGGCCGCATACAGACCGTCGACCGATGACCGGCCGTCGAGGTCGCTGACGACGCCGCCCATCGTGTAATGGGCCGCTGGCGCGATCGGCACCGCCTGCCGGAGGGGGTCGATTCCGGCCCGACGGCAGTTGCGCATGAAATTCGGAAAGTTCCGACGCAGCAGCTCGGGGTCGAGGTGGGTCGCCGAGATGAAAGCCCGACCACGATGTGCTGCCACCGCTCGCGCCACCTGGTCGCGGGGCAGGAGCTCATCAACGAATCTCTCGCCGCGGTCGTCGACCAGGATCGCACCCGCGCCACGGAGCGCCTCCGTGATCAAAAAAGAATGGGCACCATCGAAGACCGTCGGATGAAACTGCACGAACTCGAGATCGGCGACACGCGCTCCAGACCGAGCCGCCTCGAGGATGCCTTTGCCGTTGCTGATCCGGCTGTTGGTCGTTAGGCCGTAGAGGCCTGCATAACCGCCGGTCGCGAGCACCGTCGCGCCTGCGTGCACGCTCAGACCGCCCACGAAGATCGCACCACCGCATGAGTCATCGACGCTGAGCGACTTGAGGCGAGCGCGGTATCGCGTGATCCTCGGCTCGTTTTCGATAGCGGAGCGCATGAAGGCCATGAGCGTGCTGCCGCTCTGGTCGCCGCCGAGATGCAGGACGCGCGGGAGAGAATGCGCGGCCTCGCGCGCGCTGCCACCGTCGAAATGGACACCGAGCGACTCGAGCCACCGAACCGTGCCGGGTCCAGCCGAAGTCAGCATCGCGACCGCGCTCGGGTCGCACAGGTCGCCACCGGCCGCGAGCGTGTCGAGGGCGTGAAGCCGCGGCGAGTCTTCTGGCAATGTCGCTGCGGCGATGCCGCCCTGCGCGCGATCGGACGAGCCGTGGGCGGCTGAAACGAGCGCGACCGAGGCGCCCATTCGCGCTGCTTCGATCGCGGCCGCGGAGCCGGCGAGCCCGTCGCCGACGACGAGGAGATCAGTGTTCATAGCTCGACCATTCGCTGGATCGCCAGGCGCGCCCTGCCAGCCACATCCTGCGGGACGGTGACTTCGAACACGTCTTCGCGCAGCGAGGTCAGGAGCTTGTCGAGCGTGATCTTCTTCATGTAGCGGCAGATCGCGCGCTCGCTGGCGGCGTAGAAGCGACCCTGCGGTGCCTCCTTCGAAAGCCTGTGCATGATGCCGAGCTCGGTCGCGACGACGAAGCTGCGGCCTGGGTATTTCTGCGCGTGCTGGACCATGCCCTCGGTGCTGAGGATGTGCGTGCGGTCAGCATCGATGTCGCCGTTCGCCTTGAAGTACATGCACTGACTGGCGCAGCCGCATTCGGGGTGGACGAGCAGGTCGGCGTCGCCATGTTCGTGGCGTGCGCGATCGATGTCGGCAGGGCGGATGCCGGCGTGAACGTGACATTCACCCGGCCAGACATGCATCGTGCGGCCCGTCACCTTCTCGAGGTACGTGCCGAGAAACATGTCCGGGAGAAACAGGATCTCCTTGTCGTCCGGAATGGCCCGGATCACCCGCTCCGCGTTGCCCGATGTACAGCAGTAGTCGCTGAGGGCTTTCACCTCGGCGGTGGTGTTGACGTAGGACACCACCACGGCGCCCGGGTGCTGGGCCTTCCAGGCTGCGAGCTGTGTCGCGTTGATCGTCGCGGCGAGCGAGCAGCCGGCCTCCAGGTCGGGGATGAGCACGCGCTTGGTCGGGCTCAGGATCACAGCGGTCTCGGCCATGAAGTGGACTCCGCAGAACACGATCACGTCGGCGTCCGTGCCGGCCGCCTGACGGGAGAGGCCGAGCGAGTCGCCGACGTAGTCGGCCACGTCCTGGACCTCTGGCACCTGGTAGTTGTGCGCAAGGATCACCGCGTTGCGCTTCCGCGCGAGCTCGCGTATCTCCTTGCTCATGCCTGCGATGTCACGCGGAACGCCGCGCCGCGCGTACTCGGCTGCATCGGATTCGAGATCCACGACTTCTACCGCCATGTCTTTGTGACCTCCAGGCTCAAGTCCAGCGCGGGCGCGGAGTGCGTCAGCGCCCCCACCGAGATTCGGTCGACGCCGGCTTTGGCCGCCGCCACCGCACCTTCCAATGTCATGCCGCCCGACGCTTCCAACCTCGCGCGACCCGCGGTCGTTTCAACAGCGTGCCGCATGAGCTCGGGCGACATGTTGTCCAGCAGGACCATCTCTGCACCGGCAGCAAGCGCTTCTCGCAGCTGCTCGAGCGTGTCGACCTCGACCTCCACCGGCATTCGCGCGCTGCGCGCTCGAGTGATCGCCTCGGTCACGCCGCCGGCCGCAGCCACGTGGTTGTCCTTGATGAGGATCGCGTCCCACAGGCCGTCACGGTGGTTGTGTCCACCGCCGGCTCGCACCGCGGCACGCTCGAGGAACCGCAAACCTGGCGTGGTCTTGCGGGTGTCGAGCAGAGTGACGGAGGGATAGGCGGCCAGCGCGTCCGCATAACCTCGTGTGATCGTCGCGATGCCGGACAGCCGCTGCAGAAAGTTGAGCGCCGTGCGTTCGGCGGTCAGGATCGAAGCGAGCGGACCGGTAACACGAGCCACCTGGTCTCCGGGCTCGACACGCGAGCCATCTGCAAGCAATGCCTCGTAGTGGCAGGGTGGACGGACCAGCTCGAACACCTTGGCTGCGGCACGTATCCCAGCCAGCACGCCGGGCTTGCGAGCGATGACGATCGCTTCGCCAATCAGGTTGGGGTCAACCACCGCTCTGGTCGTGACGTCGGTGCCGGGCTCGCCGAGGTCTTCCTCGAGAGCGACAGCGACGAGCTGCGTCAGGTCAGGCTTCGATGAAACCATCCGGCTCCTCACGCAGTCCAAATGCCTGCTGGGTGAAGCGGAAGAGGTAAGCACGCTTGCCGCGCACGCTGCGTTCCTCGCCGGTCGGCTCGATGACGCCGCGGTCGACCACCCTGCGCCAGAAGTTGCCGCGATTGATCGAGAGCCCGAGCACGGCCTCGTATACGTGCTGAAGCTCGGAGATGGTGAACTCCGAGGGCAGCAGCTGGAAGCCGATGGACGAGTAGCCAACCTTGCTGCGCAATCGGCGCACCGCATAGTCGACGATCTCGCGATGATCGAACGCCATCTCCACCGGCAGCCGGCGCACCGGGTGCCACTGCTGCTCTCCTAAGCCCGTACGCTCGGCGCACGACTCGGCCAGGGCGGTCGGAACGATGGCGATGTACGCGACGGAAAGAACGTCCCCGCGAGGATCACGCCCGGGGACGATTACGTGCCCGCTTGCATCGAGCTGCTGCGGGCGGTGAAAAGTCTTGAGCTGCTCGATCCAGCCGCCCTCGACTCCGGTGACGGCAGTCTGCAGCTCGCGCGCCTGTGCGTCCAGCGACACTCCGGGCCGGCGCAGCGTCCCCGGGAGGGACCAGAAGCCAGGGTATGGGGACTCGGTTCGCTCGGTCAGCAGGACGCTCAGCTCCCGGCCGGCCAGGGTGAAGACTGCGAGATCCACCGAGATAGGACCGCTGGATTCCGCCAGGCGGTCGCCGGTGAAGTTGCGCTGCACGAGACGCTCCGCCATCCCGTGCTTCATCTTATCTCAATCCGAAGCGACAGTGGAAGCGGTCTATTCCCGGAGGGCGAGCGCGACGGAGAGTCCCACGAGCGCGGCGGTGTCGGCGCGGAGGTTGCGGGGCCCGAGGTCGGCTTTGACCTCGGCCAGCTCCAGCTCGCGGTCCGACCATCCACCTTCCGGACCGACCAGCAGCGTGAGGTCGCTCGGGGCGGCAATCGCGGCCAGCCTGGTCGGCGCGCCGCGAACGAGCATCACGGGGTGGTCGCTGACCCTGAGTACATCCTCCAGGGAAGGCAGCGAAACGACCTCCGGGACGCGCAGCCGGGTGGCGAGCATGGCCGCCTCGCGACAAATGGTGCGCCAGCGATCGGCCTTGGAGCCGCGGGCGATGCTGCGGTCGGCCTGGAAGATGCGGAAAGCGAAAGCGCCGGCCTCGGTGCAGCGCGACAGCACAAGCTCGAGCGCAGAAGCCGGGAGGTTGGCGACGGCGATGGTGATCTTCGCCGCAGGCTCCGGCTGATGTGGTCGCTCGGTGACGACAACTCCCTCGACCCTTTCCGGGGAGACGCTATCAAGGCGGACCGTCAGCAGGAAGCCGGCCGGGTCGACGACCTCGATCTCCTCCCCAACCGTTGCCCGCAGCGACCGCGCCAAATGGCGCGCATCGCTCCCCTCGATTACGGCTCGGGCGCCTTCACGTCGCGCAAAGAATGAAGGCAACCTTCAGCGCTGTTGGGTCACATCGCGTTGAAGGTTTCGTAGACGGCGATCTGACCTCCGCTCTTGACGATAGGGCAGCCCTTGGCCATTTTGGTCGCTTTGTCGAGGGCGCCCGCCTCGATGATGCTGTAGCCGCTCGCGCGCTGACCGACAGGTCCCTTCGCGACCGTTCCGTCCGCCTTGATCTTGTTGACCGCACCCGAAAATGGATTGCCGCCGTCGACCATCGCCGGCCCGAGCTTGGCGAACCACTTGCCCCACTGCTTCAAGACCCGCGCCTGTGCCGCCGGGGTCTCAGGCATTCCGCCACCGTAATAGACCAACAGATACTTCACGCCTTGCTCCTCATCTTCATTTGTCGTGGCCGCTGAGCACGATGCTGGCTGGGCCCCGGACCGCCGTCGCTATTTGACCGCCTTCTGTGCGGCGGCGCAAGACTCAAACGCAGCTGCGCGAGCAGCGACAACGCCGCAGCAAGGCGCTCGCGATTTGACTGGTCGTTGAGCCAGCGACTCTGACCCGACGGATGAGGCAGTGGCACCATCACCGGCCGGTCGCCGAAACGCCGGCCGACGCGGTCTTCCAGCCGTCCCGGCCCGAGGAAGCGCGCAATCGCCAGCTGCCCGACGAGGATCAGCACCTTCGGCTTCAAGATCCGAAGCTCCGACTCGAGCCAATGCGCGCAGTTGGCGACTGCAGCCGGCGGCGGCTTGAGGTCACCGGTACCGGAGCGGTTGCGGCCCGGAAAGCAGCGCATGAGCGCGGCGATGTAGGTGAGGCTCCGAAATTCGTCGGGGCTTTCAAATCCAGCGCGCACCATCCACCGGTCGAGCTCCTTGCCGGCGCGCCCCGAGAACGGCCGCCGTGACTCGCGCTCAACCGGACCCGGCGCCTGCCCGACCAGAAAAAATGGCGCGCCCCACCGTCCCTCGAAGGTGGGGTTCGCCTCGGGGATGATGCCCTCGTCGACACAGAGGTGGCACGCGCGGCAGTCGGCCTGGAGAGCAAGCAACGCAGCGCGACCGTTCATCGACAGCCAGGGTTTTACATGGAATTCCGCACGTTTTGTGCCAACCGAGCGCCTCCCAGGCGTCGATTCCGCCTGTCTGGCGCCACCGATCCGAAATTGGCGCGCTCGAAAGTCCCGGTAACATGCCCTAGCGATGGCTGTCCCCTCTTCGCAACAAGTGCTCGAGGTGCTGGGGCATATCCAGGACCCCGACCTGGGTCGAGATGTGGTGAGCCTCGGCATGATCAAAGAGCTCGAGGTCAGCCCGCAAGGCAAAGTCAGCTTCACTTTCGAGCTCACGACTCCTGCCTGCCCCGTCCGTGATCGCTTCAAGACGCAGGCGCAGGACCTCGTGGGCGACCTTCCCGGCGTGACCGCCGTCGACGTTCGCATGACCGCCAACGTCCGGCAGTCCTTCATGCGGCCGAAGCCTTCGGAGATCCTGCCCGGGGTCAAGCAGACAATCGCCGTCGCGTCGGGCAAGGGTGGCGTGGGCAAGTCGACCGTCGCCGTAAACCTCGCAGCCGCGCTGCGCAAGAGCGGGGCGACGGTCGGCCTGCTCGACGCCGACATCTATGGACCTTCGGTTCCCGCCATGACCGGCTCCAGGCAGGAGCCTGAGCAGGTCAACGGCCGCCTCCTCCCCATTGAGGCGCACGGGCTGAAGCTCATGTCCTTCGGTCATATCTACCCCGGCGACCAACCCACCATCTACCGCGGCCCGATGGTCGGCAAGGCCATCGAGGCGATGATGGTCCAGGTCGAGTGGGGCCAGCTGGATTACCTCGTGATCGACCTGCCGCCCGGCACCGGCGATGCCTCGCTGACGCTGGCGCAGGCTGTTCCGCTGACGGGCGTTGCCATAGTCTGCACTCCGCAAGACGTCGCCACGGACATTGCAGTGAAGGCGCTCCAGATGTTCAGGAAGCTCAACGTCACGCCGCTCGGGCTGATCGAGAACATGAGCTGGTACATCTGCCCTGACTGCGGTCATCGCCACGAGATCTTCAGTCACGGCGGTGCGGAAGCAGCCGCCAAACGTCTCGGCGTTCCGTTTCTCGGTGCGATCCCACTCGAAGAGGGCATCCGCGCCGACGCGGACACCGGAACACCGGTCGTGATCTCGCGACCCGACTCAGCCGGCGCGAAGGCGTTCGAGCACATCGCCTCACAGGTCGCGGCACGAACGTCAATCCAATCGTTTCGCCAGCTGCCGGTCATCAACGTCCACTAGGTCTTCGACCACTGCAAGACCCCGATCCATTTCCGGTCAACGTCGATGTCGATCGTGCGCGCCAGGCGATGGAGATCACCTGGGAAGACGGCCACCACAGTACGTACTCCGGCGAACAGCTCCGATGGGCCTGCCCATGCGCTGAATGTCGAGGTGAGGCCGGCGCACCCGGGCGCCTTGCGAAGATCAACAGGCTCAGCCCTGAAGAGCTGCTGATCAAGGACGTCACGCTGGTCGGTCAGTACGCCTTGCAGATCGCATTTGAGAGCGGCCACGCGACGGGCATCTACACGTTCCGCTATCTAATGAGTCTTCCTCCTCGACCGCCTGAAGTCTGAGATAATCCCCGCGGCCCGTTGTCCATATCCACGTCCCTCCCCCAGATCGAGCCCGCGCCGCCGCCGGCCCCGCCTTACAGGCGACGTCCACGCCGTCGGTTGACTTTCTCGCGACGCGGGTGGATCGCCGCGGGTCTCGCGATCGTCGTGGTGCTCACGGGCGTTGGGGCATTTCTCGCTTACGAGAACACGCTGCCGACCACCTTCGCGACCAACTTCAAGAACGGTCAGAAGGATGTGCCGACCGATGGTCGCATTCTGCTCACATTCAGCCGTCCGGTCGCACTATCGGCCGTGCAGAGTGCCTTTTCGATCAGCCCAGGCGCCGATGGCGCCATATCGGCGCTCTCCGGTCAGACGCAGTACGTATGGTCGCCCACCAAGGGGCTCAACGAGCTGACCACCTACACCGTGACCATGAAGCCGATCGTCGACGTGGGTCGCCACCGGATTCAGGGCAGCTCGTGGACCTTCACGTCGATCATCGTGCCGCATGTCACATCCATCACCGGAGCCACGGACAACACTCCGCTCACCGACGGGATGGAGCTGGACGCAGGATCGACGTTGAAGCTCAACTTCAACGACGCAATGGAGCCGACAACCATCAAGGTGACCCTCGGAACGCAAATCGCCGACCTCAAGTGGGCGACCGACCACAAGAGTGCGACCCTGTCGACCGCAGGAATCCCGTCGGGACCGCTTCAGGTGCAGCTGCCCGCCGGCGGCCGTGACCAGACGGGTCACCTCGTCCCAGCCACGTTCACCCTCAAGACAGGCATCTACTATCACGATCGCGAGCACACGACCCCGCTGAAGTACCCAGCCCTCATTCAGATCCCCAACGACGAGTTCGCGCGGGACCAGAACGGCCTCCAGGCGGCCAACATGATCTTTGAGTACCTGGCCGAAGGCGGCATCACGCGGCTGACAGCGATTTACGACAACGCGCCCGACCTGATCGGCCCGATGCGCTCAGCGCGATTCATCTCGCTCAAGATCGGCCGCCACTACAAGGGTCTCCTGTTCCAGTCAGGAGAGTCGCAGGCGACCCGGAACCGGGCCGCGTCGGACCCTACACCGCAGTTTTTCGACACGATCGGGTACCAGTTCCGCGCCGGGCCACCGCGCT
>CATPBO010000162.1 GCA_955652835.1 Candidatus Dormiibacterota bacterium | reverse complement strand
CGCACCGTCGTCAGGACGACCACCTTGTACTGGGACCCAGGCTTGAGGTCGAGGCCGCTGATGGTGACCGTCCGGTTTGCGTAGGTTGCGGTGCCATCGACCTCCCTGCCCTTGGCGTCGAGCACGCGCACGCCGTCGGACACCGTCCCAGGGTCGAGGTCGCTGTCAAACGTGATCTGAATGTTGTCGGCCGCCACGACCACGCCGACGACCTCGGCACCCTTGCCCAGATCGCGGTGTGGGCCGGATGTTGCCTGGTCGATGACGGACTGCTTGGTCGTCGCGTCGCGAACGACGGTCAGCGTCTCTTCGAAGTCGGCGACGTCGAGCTTCCCATGCGTGAGCACGAGCCGGATGACGAATGTCGCGGTATCGGGCTGCGTGCCGGTCATCGTCTGCGTGAGCACGTAGAAACGCGAGAAGTGCGGATCGCCGCTGATGACGAGGTTCAGCTGGCCGCTCGCGTAAGCCTGCTTGCCGCTGTCGTCGAGGAACGCCGCCGCCTGGTCCGCCTGACCTTTCTGCCGAGCCTGCATGAAAGAGTTGACGACCGCCGAAGCCTGATCCAGAGCCGAAGGTAGTTGCGGCAGCGCGGGAGCAGATGCCGTCCAGAGAGCACCTCCTCGGAAGAATGCAAACGCCATGCCGTTGGGTGCCCATGCCGGCAATCGGTATGTGCCGATGGCCAGTTTCGTCGAGGCTGAACCATCGGGCCGCACCTGGTAGATGTCGGTCTCGCTGCCGAGGAGGATGGCGTCCTGGCTCGACCAGGTTGCTTCACCGCCGGGCAGGGTTCCGGCGCTCTTGCCCTGCATGTCAGAAATGGAGAGGCTGTCGCCGTTTGCGTACATCACCAGCGTGCCGCCGGGCGACCAGCCGTGGAAAGCAGCGCTCGCCTGTCCCAGCTGCGTGCTCTTCGCCGTTGCAAGATCGATCAAGAAGAGCGTCTGGTCCTGGCGGTAGACGGCGTGCGCGCCGTCGGGCGCGATCGACAGCACGTTCACGGCGCCGGTCGTCGGCAGCGCCACAAGCTGTATGGGCGCGCCGGTGCCCTGGTTGTAATAGATCCCATCGGCGTGGGCCCAGACCAGCCTGTCCTTCGCCCAGCCGACAAACGTCGGCGCGGGGGTCACCGCGACCTCGGCGGTGGTTCCTACTGCAAACGTGAGGACCTCGATCTTGCCTCCTCGGATGTAGGCCAACCGGTCGCCCGCCGGAGAGATCGCGGGCGAGGTGACGCCGTCAATGGCGACGACCTTGACGTCCCCGCCTTTCGCCGGCACCACTGAGAGCCCGCCCTTTGAATTGATGAAGTAGACGCTCGACGAGTCGGCTGACCACTGCAGGGCCGAGCTGGTGGCCGAGCCTCCGAGCGGAGCGAGCTGGTGCTCGCCCGTGAGGAGGGACGTCGGGCTGGCCGGCGCCCGAGGGGTTGGCGATGGCGACGGAGTGGAAGGCGCCGGTGGCTGCGTGACGAACGTGATTGTCTGCGCGGTGGCGAGCGGCTGGCCGGTCGCCGTCAGCGCGCCCGGTCCGATCGTAACCTGGTACTGCGTGTTCGGGGCCAGGTTGCCGCTTGTCGGCTGGACGGCAAGCGTATTCGACTGCCACGAGAAGGTCACGTTCGTCGCCGGCGCGATCTGCACCGCTGACTCGGTGGAGGGGTGGTTCATCGGCTGGTTGAACTGGACCAGGATCGGCTGCTGAAGAGCAACGGCGTGGCTGCCATCGAGAGAGCTCCCGACGACGATCTCTTTGTACCCGACCGATGGCTGCAGCATGAACACCACCACGGCGGCGATCAGCAGAACCCCTGCCGTCGCGCCGACCCATGCCAGGCGGGTCGGCGCAAATGCTCGTCGCAACAACGAGGGCCGCCCCTCGCTCATCTCCCATGCTTGCTGCATCAGCTGGCGTCGAAGGCCGGAGCGGAATGCATCGTCGAGCGGCGGCTCTATGCGCCGGGTCGAGCTCAGCAGCGCCCCGAGGCGCCGCAGCTCCTCGTCATGCAGGATCTCGTCGAGGTCCGGATCGTGACGCCCGTTCACTCGACGGGCCTCAGAGAATCCGAGTCTTCCCGCAACCGGCTCACGCCGCGATGGATCAGAAGCTTTACCGCGCCGGACGACTTGCCCATCGCGACTGCGATGTCTTCGATCTTCATGTCTTCCTGGAACTTGAGCACCAGGGCGGTGCGCTGCTGAGCCGGCAGCCCCTCGACCAACGTCCAGATGCGGCGGATCTCATCTCGGTGAGCCGCCAGGTCTTCAAGCGCTGGGCCGGCGACGGACAGGTCATGAAAATCCTCGAGCGGCTGCGACGGCCGGAGCGTCCGGTATCGGTCCGCAATCGCATTGACTGCAATCTGGTAAAGCCAGGCAGCGAAAGGACGCCCCGTGTCCTGGTATCGGGGCATAGCCCTCAGAGCCTTCATGAAGATCTCTGAAGTGACGTCCTCTGCCGCGGTTTGCTCCCTCACTCTTGAATACACGAACCTGTAGATCTGCTGAAAGTGCCGGTCGTAGAGCGCCCCGAACTGCCGGGGATCCCGTTTGGCACGGTCCACGAGCTCTCGCTCGTCGTCATGCGACGGATCGCTCACTGGCGCTTCAGCCTGTGCCGATTCAAACGGGCCCCTTCATAAGGTGGTTACGAGCCGCAGCCATAAAGGTCTTGATTATCGAGGCGGGCGTCACAGGCCAAAGGTCTGAGACCTATTCCCACAGCATCTTGGGCCTGCAATCTCGGCATCTACTAGATCTGCCGGAGGCCGTCGCCCGTATAATCGTCCCGTCCCCCCGGTGATCATTGGGAGCCGGTGCATTTCTTGATCGAGCGATACTCTCCGCCTGCCATCCGGGCGGTCTGGTCCGACCAGCACCGATTCGAGCTGTGGCTCCGCATCGAGATCCTCGCCTGCGAGGGCTGGGCGAGCCTCGGCCGCATTCCGGCCTCCGCGCTGCCCGCGATCCGCAAAGGAACCTTCGATGCCGGCCGGATCGCTGAGGTCGAGGAGCGCGTTGGACACGACGTGATCGCGTTTCTCACCGTGCTCAACGAATCCATAGGCCAGCCGGAGGCGCGCTATGTGCATCTCGGGATGACCAGCCAGGACCTCAACGACACTGCAATGGCCGTCCAGCTGGTCGAGTCCGCACGGATCATCGCCGGCGACCTGGCCACAGTGCGCGAGGCGGCGGCCGAGCTTGCCATCCGACACCGACGGACGCTGATGGCCGGACGCACGCACGGCGTCGTCGCGGAGCCCATCACTTTCGGCTTCAAGGTGGCCGGCTGGGTCGCCGAGCTCGACCGTGCCAAGGAGCGGTTGGCGCGTGCCGTGGACGAGGCTGCGGTCGGGCGGTTGAGCGGCGCGGTAGGCACCCACGCCACCATCGACCCCCAAGTTGAGAAGCAGGTCTGCACGGAGCTTGGCCTTCGTCCGGACCCGGTTTCGACCCAGGTCGTGGCACGCGACCGCCACGCGAACTTCATGTCGGCGCTCGCGCTGGTGGCCGGCGCCCTGGAACGGATCGCGACCGAGATCCGGCATCTGCAGCGCAGCGAGATCGGCGAGGCGTTCGAGCCTTTCGGCAAGGAGCAGAAGGGCAGCTCGGCGATGCCGCACAAACGCAACCCCGTCCTTACGGAGCGAGTGTGCGGCCTGGCGCGCGTGGTCCGGGGACACCTAGTGACGGCGCTCGAAAACACCGCGCTGTGGCACGAGCGGGACATCAGCCACTCGTCGGCCGAACGGATCATCTTCCCGGATGCATGCGCTGCCGTCGACTATATGTGCCAGGAGATGGGCAAGGTTTTGCACGGCCTGGACGTGCGCCCCGATAGGATGTTGCGCAACCTGGAGTTCGGCGGCGGAGTGGTTTTTTCGCAGCGCGTGCTGCTTGGGCTGGTGGACAGCGGCATGTCACGCGAGGACGCATATCTCATCGTTCAGAAAGCAGCGATGCAGGCGATCGACGGTGACGGTAAGGGCTTCCGCTCCCTCCTGGAGGAGAACCAGGAGGTCATGTTCCGGATCGGCAAGAAGCTGGACGAAGTCTTCGATCCGTGGGCCGGGCTCGAGCACACCGATATGGCCTATGAGAGCCTGGGATTGGGGATGAAAGCCAAATGATCGCCGGGCCCGAGGTCATGGACACCGACCTCCCGTTGAAGCTGTTCTCGCGCGGCAAGGTCCGCGACACGTATGAGCTCGGCCCCGACCAGCTCCTCATGGTTGCTACCGACCGCATCTCTGCTTTCGACCACAACCTGCCCAACGGCATTCCCGACCGGGGCAAGGTCCTGACCCAGCTGTCCATTTTCTGGTTCTCACAAACCGACACGTTCCAGGAGAACCACCTCATCTCCGGCATGGTCCCCGACCTGCCCGCGGCGCTGAAGGATCACCGCCAACAGCTCACCGGGCGTTTCATGATCGTCCGCAAGGCAAAGCGAATCGACTTCGAATGCGTAGTCCGCGGATACCTCGCCGGAAGCGCATGGAAGGAATACCAGGAGTCGCACACGCTGGCAGGCGAGGAGATGCCACCCGGCCTACGGCAAAGCGAAAAGCTCGCATATCCGATCTTCTCGCCGGCGACCAAGGCCGAGAGCGGGCACGACGAGAACATCAGCTTTTCGCAGCTCAAAAAGGAGCTCGGCGACGAGCTCGCAACCAAGATGCGCGACGCAAGCCTGGAGCTCTACAAGTTCGCTTCCGAGCTATCCACCCGCCGTGGCCTGATCCTTGCCGACACCAAATTCGAGTTCGGACTCATCGGCAGCGACCTGATCTTGATCGACGAGGCGTTGACTCCCGACAGCTCGCGGTACTGGGACTCACCGACGTACCAGATCGGCACGTCGCCGGATTCGTACGACAAACAGTTCGTCCGGGATTGGCTCACGCGGGCCGGCTGGGACAAGGAATCGGAGCCGCCGCGGCTGCCCGACGACGTGGTCGCGCAAACGCGCGAACGCTATCTCACCGCGTACCAGCGTTTGGTCGGCAAACCCTTGTTTCCACCCAAGCAGCGCAACGAATGATCACGCGAGTGAACGAATGATCGCTCGAGTCATCGTGACCCCGAAGCCGGTCGTGAACGACCCGCAAGGCATCACCGTCAAGCAAGGTCTTGCGACCCTTGGCTTTAGCGAGGTCTCGGACGTGCGCGTTGGCAAGTACATAGAGATGAGACTAGAGGCGGGCAGCGAGCATGAGGCGCGGGAGCGAGTCGAAGCGATGTGCAAGCAGCTGCTGGCCAACCACGTCATCGAGGACTACCGCTTCGATATTGAAACGGACGGCCACAAGCGCCGATGAAGTTCGGTGTTGTCGTATTCGAACCCCACGAAATCTTCGATTTCGTGGGGACCCCTTATTGCCTTCGTCGACGGTGGTTGCGATGAAGTTCGGTGTTGTCGTATTCCCTGGAACGTGGTCGGATCGCGATTGCGGTTGGGTGATCGACCAGGTTCTCGGTGCCGAGCTCCAGTACCTGTGGCACAAGGATGCCGACCTCAAAGGCTGCGACTGCATCATCCTGCCAGGCGGGTTTGCCTACGGCGACTACCTGCGCACGGGCGCGATCGCTCGATTTGCGCCGGTAATGGAGAAGATCGGCAACTTCGCGGATCGTGGAGGGTTGGTCTGGGGCATTTGCAACGGGTTCCAAATCCTTTGCGAGGCGGGACTGCTCCCAGGTGCTCTCCTCCGCAACGCATCGCTTGAGTTCCGCTGCCAGTGGACGAATCTCGTCGTCGAGCGCACCGACCTGCCGTTCACCTCGCAGTGCAGCGAGCGCGAAGTGATCCACGTTCCCATCTCGCACGGTGAGGGCAACTACTTCGCAGACCCCGCCACGCTGTCGCGCCTGGAGCAGCGCGGGCAGGTGGTGTTCCGCTACTGCGACGCCACCGGCCACGTCACGAACAGCGCCAATCCGAACGGGTCCGTGCACAACATCGCCGGCATCGTCAACGCGCGCGGGAACGTTCTCGGCATGATGCCGCACCCGGAGCGCTGCTCCGAGATCGAGCTCGGCGGAACCGACGGCCTGAAGTTGTTTCGCTCGGTCGCAGCGAGCGCGATGAAGGTTTTGGTTTCTTGAGCCTCCATCGGGTCGACGAGCGACGCCTTCGGGAGGTGGCGCTCACCCCCGAGGAGTATCGGGTCATAGTCGAGGAGCTGAAACGAGCACCGAACGAGGTCGAGCTCGGCATGCTTGGAGTCCTCTGGTCCGAGCACTGCTCGTACAAGAGCTCGAAAGCACTGCTGCGGCGGCTGCCCTCAAGCAGTCCCGCGGTGCTGCAGGGGCCGGGCGAGAACGCCGGCGCCGTGAACATCGGCGAGGGTTGGGCGGCGGTGTTCAAGATCGAATCCCACAACCATCCGTCGGCTATCGAGCCTTATCAGGGAGCCGCCACAGGCGTTGGGGGCATCATCCGCGACGTCATCGCAATGGGCGCACGGCCGATCGCCTTGCTCGACTCGCTGCGCTTCGGACCGCTGCCGGGTTCCAGTCATCACGTCGAAGGAGTGGTCGCCGGCATCGGCGGCTATGGCAACTGCATCGGCATCCCGACCGTCGGTGGCGAGGTCTATTTCGACGACTGCTACACCAACAACCCCCTTGTCAACGCGATGTGCGTGGGCCTGGTTCGTGTCGATCGCTTGATGCGAGCGCGGGCCGAGGGTACCGGGAACAGCCTGATGCTCGTCGGCGCAGACACGGGTCGCGATGGCATCCACGGGGCGTCGTTCGCGTCGGTGGAGCTCGACGAAACGAGCTCCGATCGGCGACCCGCTGTGCAGGTCGGCAATCCGTTTCTCGAGAAGTGCCTGCTGGAGGCCTGCATGGACCTCGCCCACACCGATGCGGTGGTCGCGATCCAGGATCTGGGCGCGGCGGGCCTCACATCATCGGTCGCCGAATGTGCGGGGCGTGTAGCTGGCGCCGGCGCGCACATCGACGTGCGGCGAGTGCCGAGGCGGGAACGCGGGATGAGCCCATACCACGTGATGCTGTCCGAATCCCAAGAGCGGATGCTCATCGTGGTGCAGCGCGGCCGCGAAGCCGAGGTCGAGGCTCTCTTTCAGGCATGGGACCTCACGTCGGCTGTGATCGGTCACGTCACCGACGACGGCCACCTGACCGTCGTCAACGGCAAGGACGAGGTGGCCCGACTGCCGGTCAGCCTGCTCACCGACGGCGCGCCGCTTCGGCGGCTCATCGGCGTCGCGGCTGAGCAACCTCCTGGGCTCGATATCGACGCTCTTCCGCCGCTGGTCGATCCAGGCGCCACGTTGCTGCGGCTGCTCGCGAGCCCGAACCTGAGCAGCCGGCGCGGCATCTTCAGGCGCTACGACCACATGGTCGGCGACGCAACCGTGATCCCGCCCGGGGGCGATGCGGCGATGCTGCGCGTCAAGGGCACGCGCCTCGGGCTTGCCGTCACCACCGACTGCAACTCACGCTACTGCCACCTCGACCCACACCTCGGAGCTCAGCTCGCGGTGGCTGAGGCGGCGCGCAACATCGTCGCCACCGGCGCGCAGCCTCTTGCGGTCACCGATTGTTTGAACTTTGCGAATCCCGACCGGCCCGAGGTCTACTGGGAGATGGAGGAGACGGTGGCCGGGCTCGCGCATGCGTGCCGCGCGTTCGAGCTGCCGATCGTCAGCGGCAACGTCAGCCTGTACAACGACTCCTCCGGCGAGTCAGCAATCTACCCGACTCCAGTGGTCGGCATGGTTGGACTCATCAGCGACTACGACAGGCGGCTCGCCGCCGGCTTCCGCGCCGAGGGAGACTTTGTGCTACTGGTCGGATCGAGCCACAACGATCTCGGAGGAAGCGAGTACTTGAAGGTCGAGCACGACCTGGTCGCAGGGAGGCCGCCGGCGCTCGACCTGGCGCGCGAGCGGGCGGTCTACCGGCTGATCCTCGCGGCGGCCGAGAACCGGCTTCTGCGTTCGGCACACGACTGCGCGGAGGGAGGCATGCTCGTGGCGCTGGCGGAGTGTTGCCTGCTCGGGGGTATCGGCGTGCGCTGTCCCGCGATCCGGCCCGAGTCTCCGATTCGGTTGGACGCTGCGTTCTTCGGCGAGTCGCCCAGCCGTTTCATCGTGAGCCTGGCGTCGCGCGCAATGCCGGAGCTGCAGTCGCTTGCGCGCCGTCACCACGTCGAGATCTCGCTGCTTGGCCTGGCGGGTGGCGAGTCGGTCGAGTTCGAAGGCCAGTTCAGGCTCTCGCTCGCCGAGATGCGTCAAGCTTGGGAAGGAGCGGTGGTTTAGAGATGCGACCAGAGATGCCGACCGGATCTTCGGCGCCCATGCGGCCCATCTGCGTCGTTGCGGCGTCCGCTCCTCGCTCACGCATCGACGGATGCGCTCGCTCCGGTGCTCGCCTCGTCCACTGGGGTCCCCATGACGAAGTCATGGGAGGGACCCCTGGACACCGAATCTCTCGGCCGGCCCTCCGGCCGCATCTCTGAGATGTGCGGGGTTTTCGGGATCTGCTCGAAGCAGGGCGTGGATGTCGCCAACCTCGCGTACTTCGGCCTCTTCTCTTTGCAGCACCGAGGTCAGGAGTCCGCGGGCATTGCAGTCTCGGACGGGACGTCGGTGCGCGTGCATCGCGCCATGGGACTGGTGGCGCAGGTCTTCACGCCGGCGCAGATCAAGGACATGGGCGAGGGTTCGATCCTGGCTCTCGGGCACACGCGTTACTCGACGACCGGCTCCAGCCGCGCCGAGAATGCCCACCCGCTTCCGTTTCATCACCCAACGCTCGGACCTGGCGCGATCGCTCACAACGGCAACCTCCTCAACGCCGAAGCCCTGCGCACGCAGCTCGAGGAGGAGGGCGCGACCTTCGACTCGGGACTCGACACCGAGGTGATGGCCCGCCTGATCGAGCACACCCACGGCAAGACCTGGGAAGACGTGATCCGCCGGACGTTCGCGCGCGTGGTTGGCGCTTACTCGTGCGGCATCATCACGCCGAGGCAGCTCATCGCGCTCCGCGACCCCTATGGTTTCCGTCCGCTGTGCATCGGGTTCATTCCGCTTGCCGGGCAGCCCGCGCACGTCATAGCGTCGGAGACCTGCGCGCTCGACACGGTCAATGCCAACTTCGTGCGCGAGGTTCAGCCTGGCGAGATGGTGGTGATGGACGAGCACGGTGTCCACAGCGTCAACTTCCAGACCTCCAACAAGCACGCCATGTGCGTGTTCGAGTTCATCTACTTCGCGCGGCCAGACTCGATCTTGAAGAACTGCGAGCTCGAGGACGCCCGCATCCGCATGGGCCACGAGCTGGCCAAGGAAGCGCCGGTCGAGGCCGATATGGTGATCGCGTTCCCCGATTCCGGCACGCCGGCCGCCATCGGCTACGCGGAGGCCGCGGGCATCCCTTTCCGCGAAGCCATGATGAAGAGCCGCTACATCAACCGCACCTTCATCCAACCCGACCAGTCGCTTCGCGAAGCGGGCGTGATGCTGAAGCTCAATCCGCTGCCGCGATCGATCAAGGGCAAGCGGCTCATCGCCGTCGACGATTCGATCGTCCGCGGCACCACTTCGAAGCGGATCATCGAACGCCTGCGGGCCGCCGGTGCTCGCGAGATTCACATGCGGATCTCGAGCCCGCCGATGCGCTTCCCGTGCTTCATGGGTGTGGACATCGGTTCGACCAAAGAGCTCATCGCGTCCGGCCGGACCGTGGAACAGGTCCGTGAGCGCATCGGCGCCGACAGCCTGCAGTACCTGTCCATCCCAGGACTCATGCGGGCGATCGGTCGCGGTACGTCGGAGGAGTTCTGTCGCGCCTGCTTCGACGGCTCATATCCGGTCCCGGTGCCGCAGCAGCTCGAGATGGACAAGATGCAGTTCGAGCTTCCGGTCAAATCCGATCACGTTCCCGGACCTCCTTCCCCGCAACTGGTGGTGTAGATGGCAGAAGGTCTGTCGTACGCCGCTGCCGGCGTCGACATCGAGGCTTATGAGCGCGTGCTGGAGCGGGTCAAGCCGCTGATCGCCGCCACGCACGGCAAGGACGTGGCGGTGGGCGTGGGCCCGTTCGCCGGGCTGTATGCGCTGCCGGGGGGAGGGCACCTTGCGTCGAGCGCCGACGGCGTCGGAACCAAGATCAAAATCGCCATCGCGGCCGGCTCGCATCGCGGAATCGGCGTCGACCTCGTCAATCATTGCGTCAACGACATTGCCACAGCGGGTGCGCGACCACTCTTCTTCCTCGACTACTTCGCGACCGGCCGGCTCGACCCGGAAGTCTTTACCCAGCTGGTCGAGGGCATGAGCTACGCATGCCGTGAGGCGGGCTGCGCGCTTTTGGGCGGAGAGACGGCTGAGATGCCGGGCGTGTATGCGCTCGGGGATTACGACCTCGCCGGCTTCATCGTCGGCCTGGTTGAGGCGGGCCGTAACCCCGACCCCGCGCGCATCAAGGCCGGCGATGTGCTCGTCGGCCTCCCGTCAAGCGGCCTGCATACCAACGGCTACTCGCTGGTGCGCAAAGTGTTCGAGGACGTGCCCTTGAGCCGCGTGTTTCCCGAGCTGGGCCGCCCGCTGGGCGAAGTGCTGCTCGAACCGCACACCTCGTACCTCTACGCGCTGGGCCGCATGCGCTGGAAGGGCGCTGCTCACATCACAGGCGGCGGCATTCTCGGCAATCTCCCACGCTGCCTGCCCGACAAGCTCGGCGCGCGCCTGGACCGTAAAGCCTGGGAGGTGCCCGCGATCTTCGAGCTCATCCGCGAGCGGGGTCGGATCGCTGACGACGAGATGAACCGAACGTTCAACATGGGACTTGGAATGGTCCTGGTCGTGGATCCCGCTGACGTGCCACCGGGCGCATCGGTCGTTGGTGAGGTCGTCCGTCACGGCGGTCCCGACCGCGTGGTCATCCGCTGACACTCAAGCTGGGCGTCGCCGTTTCGGGAAAGGGATCCAACCTGCGCAACCTGGTCGACCGCGGTTTTCACGTGGTTGCCGTAGCGACCAACCGCCCATCCTGCGGAGGCGCGGCTTATGCCCGCGAGAAGGGCATCCCGCTCGGAGAACTATCGCAAAAGGCCTTTGCGTCGGCGGAGGATCGTGATGCGGCGATGCGTGACTTTTTCAAGGAGCACGGTGTCGAGGTCGTCGTCGACGCAGGCTATGACCGGGTCCATTCGGCCACGTTCCTCGAAGCATTCGATGGCCGCATCATCAACGTCCACCCCTCGCTTCTGCCTGAGTTTGGAGGCGGTATGGATGCCGTGGAGCAGGCGCTCGAGGGCAAAGCCAAAGTGACCGGCGCGACAGTGCACATCGTCACGGCAAGACTCGACGCGGGACCCATCCTTGTGCAGGAGGCTGTTCCCATCCTCGAAGGCGATACGGTTGAAACCCTGCGGCAGCGCGTACACGAGGCCGAATATCGGATCCTCCCGCAGGCGATCCAGCTGATGGAGGCGCGAGTTGTGCCGGGCGCGCGCACGGAGGGGTCCCCGCGAACTCACGACGCAGCCTCTGAGTTCGTGGGGTAAAGCGCGCAATGACACAAAGAGCCCTACTTTCGGTTAGCGACAAGGCGGGCCTCGCCGGGTTCGCGCGCGGTCTGCAAAGGATCGGCTACGAGCTGTTCGCCACCGGAAGCACACTCAAGGTGATCCAGGAGGCCGCGGTCGATGCGCACCCGGTAAGCGACCTCACCGGTTTCCCCGAGATGCTGGACGGTCGCATCAAAACGCTTCACCCGGGCGTCCACGCAGGCATCCTGGCGCGACGAGACAGGCCTGAGCACATGGAGTCGCTGGAAGCGAACGGGTTGAGCGAGATCGACCTCGTGTGCTGCAACCTCTATCCCTTCGTCGAGACGGTGACCCGCCCCGGAGTCACGTTTGACGAGGTGATCGAGCAGATTGACATCGGCGGACCCGCGATGATTCGCGCCGCCGCCAAGAATCACGAATCGGTGCTCGTCGTCGTGCGGCCGGAGCGGTATTCGGAGCTCCTCGCCGCAATCAACGAAGGGACCATCGACCAGCCCATGCGGCGACGCCTCGCCGCTGAGGCGTTTGCGCACACGTCAGCGTATGACTCCTGGATCGCCGCCTACATGCGCGGGCCTCAGACCGACGGCTTTCCGGCCGAGATCTCCTTCTCCGGCATCCTTACGCAACCTCTCAAGTACGGAGAGAACGAACACCAGAGGGCTGCTTTCTACCGGTTCGGACCCGATCCCGGCGGGCTGGGCGGCGCCGTGCAGCTCCAGGGCAAAGAGATCGGCTTCAACAACATCCAGGACGCCTCGGCCGCCTATCAGCTCGTCCGCGATTACGAACGACCGACCGCAGCAATCGTCAAGCACATGAACCCTTGCGGACTGGCGGTCGCCCACGACATCGCCAAGGCGTACCGGCTCGCTTACGAATGCGACATGGTCTCGGCGTTCGGTGGCATCGTCTCGGTCAACCGTCCGCTCGACCGCTCGACGGCTGAGCAGATCGTGCAGATCGTGACCCACGTGGTCATCGCACCGGAAGTGCTCGACGAGGCCAAGGAGACGCTGGCACGCCGCAAGAGCATGATCGTGCTGGCCGCGGAGCCGCCGCGAGCAAGCCTCTTCGATTTCGACGTGCGCTCGGTTCCGGGAGGCTTTCTCGTCCAGGAGTGGGACCGGACGGGCTTCGATCGTTCCGCTTCCACTGTCGTGACCCGCCGCGCGCCAACCGAGTACGAGTGGGAGCAGCTGAGATACGCGTGGACCGCTGTCAAGCACGTGAAGTCCAACGCCATAGTGCTCTTCAAAGACGGCGCCGCCGTGGGCGTCGGCGCCGGGCAGATGTCGCGTGTCGAAGCCGTGCAGATCGCCCTCCGCCGCGCGGGCGACCGCGCACCCGGATCGGTGATGGCTTCCGACGCGTTCTTCCCGTTTCCAGACGGCCTCGAGGAAGGCATCAGGGCGGGCGTGACGGCGGCCATCCATCCGGGCGGGTCCCTGAAGGACGCAGACGTCGTGGCCGCAGCAGACGCGGCCGGCATTGCGATGGTCGTGACCGGCCAGCGCCACTTCAAGCACTAGCGGCTTCGTCCATGGGAACTCGATTCGGGGAGGAGGGCCGCAGGCTTTCTTATAGCACCTACCTCAAGGTGCAGGAGCTGCTCGAGCTGCAAAAAGGCTTGAGCCAGGAGCACGACGAGCTGCTGTTCATCGTCGCCCACCAGGTCTACGAGCTCTGGTTCAAGGTTGTGCTGTTCGAGCTCGAGGCCGCTCGCAACCGGATCGACGCCGACGACATCTTCTTCGCCCGCCACTACCTGCACCGCGCCCACGTCATCGAGCGCATCCTCGTCGAGCAGATCGAGGTCCTCGAGACGATGTCCCCACAGGACTTCCTCGCATTTCGCTCGCAGCTCGCGCCCGCCAGCGGGTTTCAGTCGGTGCAGTTTCGGGAGATCGAGTTCCTGTCCGGGTTGAAAGAGCCGAAGTACCTGGCAAGGCTCGAGGCGACGCCCGAGGAGGCCATCCGTCTGCGCCGTCGCCTCGACGAACCGTCCCTGGACGACGCGTTTCGGAGCCTGGTGGAGCGGCGCGGATCCCCGTCGTTGGTCGACGTCTTCAAGGATCGCGAGCGTCACGGTGACCTGTTCGACCTCTGCGAAGCGCTGCTCGACCACGACGAGGCGTTTGCGCACTGGCGAGCCCGGCATGTGTTGATGGTGGAACGCCAGATCGGGAGCAAGACCGGGACTGGCGGAAGCAGTGGCGCGCAATACCTACGCACGACCCTGGACAAACGCTTTTACCCCGAGCTCTGGGAAGTGCGTTCGCAGCTTTGACAACGCGGGGGAGGACAGTTGCCCTCCCCCGCGGGACCCCCTCCTCTCCTCTGCCAGGCTGGGAGGCGCTTGGATTGAGTATGAGTGACGGCCGAAGTGAATTCGGCCTAAAGCTCCACTTTGGGTTCTACTTGACTGAAGGCCACTTTGAACAGAGAAAGTGACGGCTTCGAGGGCGAACGGCCCGAACACCACATGAAGAAGACGCGCGTGGAGAATCCTCGCGTGACCTGCGGCACGTGCCGGATGTTCGACGGCACTGCCTGGTGCCGGCATTGGAACTTCCACACCACGGCGGAATCGCCGCCGTGCCGGTTTTACAAACCGCTCCGGAGCGCAAGTTCGCCCTGAACGCGGTCGTGGTGGGGGGCGCCGCGTGGCGGCGCCCCCGTCCCCGGCTGGATCCCTGGAGGTCAGGCCGCCTCG
>CATPBO010000161.1 GCA_955652835.1 Candidatus Dormiibacterota bacterium | reverse complement strand
GTGGCCGAGCGCGTCTGGTTGGAGGACCAGCTTTACGAGCTGGGGTTCGAACACTCGCCGTCGGAGGCGAATTTCGTCTTCGTCAAGCCGGGGCCGGGCAACTCGGCCGCGGCCGTCGCCGACGCCCTGCGCGAGCGAAGAATCCTCGTCCGCCATTACGATCGTGACCCGATCGACGGATGGTTCCGGATCACAGTCGGCACGCGCGACCAACACGACCGTCTGTTGGCGGCACTCAAGGAGATTCTCATCGGGTGAGCACACCGACTCGCGAACAGGCCTGGGAGCTCGTCACCTCGATGACGAAAACCGACCAGCTGCGCCGCCACATGCGAAGCGTGGAGGCCGCGATGCGGGCTTACGCGCGGCGCTTTGGAGAGGACGAGGAGCGCTGGGCTGTGCTGGGCCTTATTCACGACTGGGACTACGAGTCAGGGCCGACTCTCGACCTGCATCCCATGCGCGGGATTCAGATGCTGCGGGAGCGAGGCTGGCCAGAGGACATCCTCGACGACATCGCCTCGCACGCCGACTACTTGAACGTCCCGCGAGACACGCTGGCGCGCAAGACGCTGTACGCGGTGGACGAGATGTGCGGCTTCATCATCGCCTGCGCGCTGGTCAAGCCGGACAAGTCGCTTGGCTCGGTCGAGCCGAGCGGCGTGCGCAAGAAGATGAAGGACAAGGCATTCGCCCGTGGCGTCCACCGCGAGGAGCTCGTCGCCGGCGCCGAAGAGCTCGGCATACCCTTCGACGAGCACGTAGAGATCGTCCGCGATGCCCTGAAGCCGATTGCGGAAGAGCTGGGGTTGAACCCATGAGCACTGGCGGAAAGCCCCGCATCCTGTTGATGCATCCCATCCTCGAACCCGGGCCCACCATCCTCGCTGAAGCGGCCGAAGTGATCACCTATCCGCCGGATCGTCCGCTTGACGGGGAGAGCATCAAGCAGGCAGCCGAAGGCTGTGTGGGCATCGTGAGCCAGCTGATGGATCCCATCCGTGAGACGGTCTTGTCGATACCCGACCTGAAGATCGTCAGCAACGTCGCGGTTGGGTTCGACAACATCGACGTCGCCGCCGCCACCGCGCACAAGGTCATGGTCACCAACACGCCCGGCGTTCTTGATGATGCGACCGCCGACTTCGCCTTTACCTTGCTGATGGCGACCGCCCGCCGCATCGTCGAGGCTGACAACTTCAACCGCCAGGGACATTTCAAGGGTTGGGCGATCGACATGATGCTGGGCGTGGACGTGTTCGGCGCCACGCTGGGCCTCATCGGCGTCGGAAGGATCGGCCGAGGGGTCGCGCATCGCGCCAAGGGCTTCAACATGCGCGTCCTCTACTACGACCCGCATCCGCTGCCGCCGGACGCCGAACAGCAGCTCGGAGCGACACGGGTCGACCTTGGCAGGTTGCTCGCCGAGTCCGACTTCGTGTCGGTGCACGTGCCTCTCACGGATGAAACACACCACCTGCTCAGCACCGCGCAGTTCGGCCAGATGAAGCCTTCCGCGATCCTCATCAACACGTCGCGCGGTCCGGTGATCGACGAGGCTGCGCTTGTCGAGGCGCTGAAGGCCAAAAAGGTCGCGGGAGCCGGACTCGACGTGTATGAACGCGAGCCTTCGGTCCACCCAGGCTTGATCCCGATGTCGAACGTCATCCTTGCCCCGCACATCGCGAGCGCCACCACCCGCACCCGGTCCGAGATGTCGGCCATGGCTGCCCGGAACATGGCGACGGCGATTCGTGGTGGGCGCCCGCCCAACCTCTTGAATCCCGAGGTCAAGAAATAACCCTAAAGGCCCTGCGCTATCGACTCATGGCCCTCGACCTCGACGGCACGATCCTCGACCTGAAGTTGAACCTCGACCCGCGCGATGTCGAGGCGCTCGGCCGGATCATCCAAGCCGGCGTGACGGTGGTGGCCTGCACAGGCAGGCCGTTCCCAGGCGCGCTGCCCTGGGTCGAGCGGCTCGGCCTGGAGGGTCCGATCATCTGCTACCAGGGTGCAGAGATACGTTTGCGCGACGGCTCGAAGATGCTAGACCACGGCATCAAGCACGAACTGGCGATGGAGGTCATCCAGTTCGCGCGCGAGCGGGACCTGCACGTCCAGGCGTATCGCGACGACCGGCTCATCGTCGAGCGCGATCGACCCGAAGCGCACGAGTACGCGAATCACGCCGGCATGGAGATCCACGTGGTGGGAGACCTGGATGCGGCGATGGGGCCGACCACGCCAAAGCTGGTGATCGTCTCGACCGCGCAGAAGCTGGATGCGCTACTGCCTGAAGTTCGCAAGTGGTGGGAGGGGCGGCTGAACGCTGCTACGTCCGTGCCGACCTATCTCGAGTTCACCAGCGTCGAGAGCGACAAGGCTTCCGCGCTTGCCTTCCTGTGCGACCGGCTTGGGGTGCCGCAAGATCAGGGCGTGGCAGTTGGCGACGGCCGCAACGACGCATCGATGATCGCCTGGGCAGGACTGGGGGTCGCGGTCGAAGGCTCTCCGCCCGAGGTGATCGCTGCTGCCGATCGCACGATCCCGGGGCCGGGCAACGGAGGAATCAAGCAGCTCGCCGACATGTTGATTGGAGATAGCTAGATGGGAACCCTCATGCTCGTTCACGCGCATCCCGACGACGAGGCGATCTCGACCGGCGGCGTGATGATGAAGGCGAAAGCGCACGGCCATCGCGTGGTCCTGGTCACCGCCACGCGCGGAGAGGTGGGCGAGATCTACAACATGGACGAGCAGTCATCTCGCCCGCGCCTCGGCGAGATACGCACGGAAGAGCTGAAGGCAGCGGGAGAGATCCTCGGGGTCGATCGGACCGAGATTCTCGGCTATCGAGACTCGGGCATGGTCAACACGGCGGACAACAAGGACCCCCGCTCCTTTCACCAGGCGCGTCTCGACGAAGCGGCAGGAAAGGTCGCCGCCCTCATGCGGGACGAGCGGCCGGATGTGGTCGTGACCTATGCGGAAGATGGCGTGTACGGACACCCGGACCACATCAAGGCGCACTACGTCACGAATAGCGCTCTGGATCTCCTCGAGCGCGAGGGCTGGTCGCCGAACAAGCTTTACTACACGGCGATTCCCCGGTCGATGATGGAAGCGTTCATGGCGCAGATGCCGGAAGAGGCGCAGCGCGCCCAGAACACGAACATGCGGATCGCGGGCACGCCCGATGAGATGGTGACCACTCGCATCGACGTCCACGACTACGTGGAACAGAAGCGCAAGGCATTCGGCGCGCACGTGAGCCAGAACGATCCCAACTCCTGGTTCACGACGATGGCGAGCCAGATCTACGAGCTGGTGTTCGGCACGGAGTACTACCAGCTGGTCCGAGGGAAGCCGGGATCTTCGCTGCCCGAAGACGACCTGTTCGCGGGCATCCACTAAAGCAGCGTTTCGCACGTTTGGCCCGTCAACGGTGAGTTTTGGCTGCTCCGAACGGTCGCGTAGACTCGAATCGATGGAAGTGCTCAAGATCACGCCGCGCGGGTACTGCCACGGCGTGGTGGACGCCTTCCGCATCGCCAAGAGGGTGCGCGAGGAGACGCAAGGGCCGGTGCACATGCTCGGCATGCTCGTCCACAACACGCACGCGACCGACGACCTCCAGCAGCAGGGCATCGCGCTCGTGGATCAGCCCGACCGGTTTGCCGGACTGAGCCATATCAAGGAAGGGACCGTGATCTTCACGGCCCATGGCGTCTCGCCCCAGGTCAAGCAGCGCGCCATCGAGCTGGGCCTCAAGCCGGTCGATGCCACCTGCTCGGATGTCGTTCGCACGCACGAGCTGGTCGCCGATCTCGCTCGCCAGGGCTACGAGGTCGTCTACATCGGTCGCAAGGGACACCCGGAACCGGAAGGTGTGATGGGCGAGGCGCCAGGCAAGGTTCACCTCGTCCAGGATCCTGAGGATATCGACGCCCTCGACCTCAAGAGCGACAGGATCGCTGTGACGTGCCAGACCACGCTATCGGTCTGGGACACAGAGGACTTGATCGGTCGCGTCAAGTCACGCTATCCCCAGGCCGAAGTCCACAACGAGATCTGCCGAGCCACCCAGGAGCGCCAGGAGGCGGCGGTCGAAGCGGCGCAGCACGTCGACCTCGTGATCGTCGTTGGAAGCCCACGCTCGTCCAACTCGTTGCGCCTGGTCGAAGTGGTCAAAAAGCTCGGCAAGAAACCCGCGTACCTCGTCGACCGGCTCGAGGATTTGGATGTGACATGGTTCGCCGGCGCCAGGAAGGTGGGGGTGACCAGCGGCGCCTCGACGCCGACGCAGCTGACCCGCCGGGTCATCGAATACCTGGAGGCTCTGGAAGTCTCGGCTTAGACCTAGTCCCTAAGTCCGGCGCAGGCGCCGGATCACCCCGCCCAGGCCGCCGCGCCCTGTCGTGGAAGAGCTGGGCGTGGCCGGCGCAGGAGGCGGTGGCGCTTCAGGAGGAGGGGTCGTGTTTCCGGCGGGCTCCCCGTCGCGGGCTGCCGCTCCGCCCCCGGAGGGGCGCCGCCGGCGCCGCCTTCTGGCGGTCCCCGCAGCCCTCTCAGGCTTGGCGACTGAAGCAGGCGGTGCAGCGATGGGGGGAGTTTCCGGCAGTCCGCCGTTGGCCGGGCCGGGGCTCGTGCCCGAGCGCCGCCTACCCCGACGCCGGCGCGGCGCCGCCGCCGCTGCAGCCTCCTGGGGGCGCCGCTCCAGTGCCGCCAGGTGGCGCCGCACCTTGGCGCCGACCTCGCCTTCGGCGCACAGGGTCCCGTCGGCCGTATGGACGTCGACCCGCCACACCACAACAGAGGTGGGAGCTCCGCCGATTGGGGGGCGCTTCTGGGTGAGGGTCCAGCGAGCGTAGATCGTGTCTCCGGCGTGCACGGGGCGGGGAAACTTCCAGTTGAGCCATTCCCACTCCTCCACGGACGGCACCGGCATGTCGATCGTGCCCAGACCGACCGCCACCGCAACGAGAAGGGTCGGTGGCGCCACTCGCGCCTGGCCGGGCCCGGCTTCGATCGAAAGCGGCGAGAAATCGCCCGATATCCCGGCGAACAGCGCGATCTCTGATTCAGAAATGGTGCGCCGGCGGGTGATCCACTCGCCGCCTAGCGGCAGGTCGTCGAAAGAGAGCGGCTCCAGATCGGCGCGAGTATAGCCCGCCTGGCCTTTTCAACGAGATGCCAAGTGGAGCTTAAGGCCCGATATATTCCGGCCGGACCAGGCGTGCGCTTCCAAACGCCTCCTCGCGTCGTCTGGGAGACAAGGAGGTTCCGCGGGGGAGCAATCAGCAAGGCCCAACCTTGACCCGCTTTGCGCGCGACACCTGTCCTCCCCCGCGCCTTTTCCCGAACCAACTCTCGAACTCGAGCGTTAACCTATGACGACTTCAGCGCCAGGAGGGTTTTGGTCCTTGGATCTCGCGGCCGTTCTTCTCATCGTTTCGGTACTGCTCGTCTTCGCCTTCCTGCTCCTCACCGTATCGCTTATGCGGCTGCGCGGGACGACACGGCAGCTCCAGGCCGCCCTCGACGACGAGAGCGGGGCCCGAGATCGGGCGGCGCTGCTGCTGGCGATCGCGTCCGCCGTCAACTCCTCCTTGGCGCTGGAGGAGGTCCTGAACGTCGCGCTTACGCACGCCGGCCGGATCATGGGCGCTGTCGCCGGCGCGATCTACCTCGTCCAGCAGGGCAAGACCGAGATGAACCGCGAAGCCGCCTACAACCTCACCACCCGCGCGCGGGGCGCCGTGCGCAAGCTCGACGAGGAACCGGTTCGCACGGCCATCGCGGCGATGCGTCCGCTTGTGGTCAAGCTCGACGAGAAGACGGCTCCGGGCATCGAGGGCGGCGGTCATCCGCAGCACGTGCTCGTCATCCCGGTGCAGCGCTCGGGCCAGCTGATGGGGGCGATGGAGCTGTACCTCAATGAGTCCCGCGAGCTCACCGAGGACCAGGGCGACCTGCTCAACGGTGTCGCTTCTGAGGCCGCGATCGCCATCCGGCACGCCCAGCTCTTCCAGGCGCAGGAGGAGAACGCGCTCACCGACGAGCTGACGAAGCTCCCAAACCGGCGTGCGCTGGGACAGCGCTTCCTGCAGGAGATGAACCGAGCGCGGCGCCACCACAATGCAATCGCCTTCCTGATGATCGACCTCGACCACTTCAAGCAGGTCAACGACACGTACGGCCACTTGAGCGGAGACCAGGTGCTGGCCGAGCTGGCAAAGATCCTCGTCAGCGGCGCGCGCGAATCCGACGTGTGCGCCCGTTACGGAGGAGAAGAGTTTGGAATGATCCTCCACGAAACGACCGAGGTTGGAGCGCGTACTCTCGCCGAGCGCATCAGGTCAAAGGTCGCGGCGGCGACGTTTCGAGGCGACCTGAAGCTCACGATCAGCATCGGCGTCGCCGCAACCGATGAACCCGCCCTCTTCACCACCTTGATGGAACGGGCCGACCAGGCGCTGTATGCCGCCAAGCAAGGCGGCCGCAACCAGGTTCGCGTCGCGGACATGAGCGCGCAGGCGAAACAGCAACAGCACACTTAGCCGGCTGGTTCTAACCTTCGGAGCAGTGGGTCACTTCTGCGTCAACTGCGGCGCGGCGTTGGTGCCGAGAATCATCGAAGGTCGCGAGGTCGAGGCATGCCCCAATGACACGTTCGTGCTGTGGCATGACCCGAAGGTGTCGACGGCCGTGGTCGTGGAGGCTGATGGCGGGATCGTTTTGGGGCGCCGCGCGATCGAGCCCGGATATGGCCTCTGGTGCCTGCCCGGCGGGTTCGTCAACAGCGACGAAGGCCCCGCAGCTGCCGCCGCTCGCGAATGCTTCGAGGAGATCAGCGCACCCGTCGAGCTGACAGGCCTGATCGGCGTGTTCCACATCGCAAAGACCGACGCGCCCAGCATGGTGGGCATCGCCTACCGCGGCCGCCTGGTTGACGGCGCAAGGCCTTCGGCCGGCTCTGAGATGCTCGAGGTCCGCGTGTTCCCTCTGGACTCGCTTCCTCCGCTCGCCTTCCCAAGCCACACGACCGTGGTGGGCGAATACCTCAAGTCCCCGGTGCGGGCGGAGGCAGCGGAGCCTCAGACCGCCTCCGCAGCGGCTCCGCGTGAAAACCGGCCATCACGATCGCAAGCGCGGTCGCGACCGCGGCGCAAGCCGTGAACCCGGCGGCGTAGCCGAAGGTCTGCACCAGCGGCCCGAATGTCAATGGGCCGGCTGAGAGGCCCAGGAATAGGATGGTGCCGTACATCCCCATGGTCACGCCGCGCGTCGAGGCTGCGGATAGGTCTGCGAACACGACCCCCATGGCGACGAAGGCCGTAGCCATGAACGGCGTGCCAATCGCAAGGACCACCGCCGGTCCGACGAATCCGGTCAGGTGGCCGAGCACGACACATGTGGCTGACCAGACGATCACACCGACGAAGACGATCGGCCAGCGATGACGCGCCCGATCCACTAGCCTGCCGCCGGGGAGTCGCGAGATACCGTTGACGACCGCCTGCAGGGCGAGCAGGTAGCCCACCTGTGAGCTCGGGAGCCCAAGCGCCTCCTTACCGAACACCGGCAGAAACGCACCGATGGTGCCCCACACCAGAGTGGCCGCGATCAGCCCAATGGTCACCGGCAAAAACGAGCGCTGTCCGATCAGAGCTTGCAGTGGCGCTCGCAGCGACAGGCCGCGACCTTCGTGCTGCCGCGTTCCACTCGCGACGAGTGCGCCGGGGATGGCGAAGAGAAAGAGCGCCGTGGTGACCGCGATGTCGGTCCTGACGTCGATCCAGCGCAGGGCGATGCCGGCGATCGACGGACCCAGGAAGAAACCTGCCTGCATCGAAAAGGTGAGCCATCCCATGCTTCGTCCGAGGCGGCTGCCGGAGGCGAATTCCGTGACCGCGCTGAACAGCGCCGCTTGTTGCGCTCCGCCCGCCAGTCCGCCCACCACCTGCCAGAGGAAAAGCGGTGGGACGGTGGTGGTGGCGGCTGTGGCGAGCTGCGAGCCGGCCGCGAGGATGAATGAGATGCCCAGCAGCGCCCGAGCGCCGAAACGGTCGACCAGGATGCCCGACGGAAGCGACAGCACCGCGGCAGCCAGCGTCGAAACCGAGAACAGGGCACCGACCTCGAACCGGCTCGCGCCAAGGTCATGTGCATACAGCGGTACGGTGAGGCCACGAGCCGCCAGGGCTGCGAATGAAGCGCCGGCGGCAACGTACAGCACGACCGCCCGGCGCGAGTCCGGGACGGTCACGCGCACACTCCTAACATACCCGGCGATGGTGTTCGACCTCCTCACCGGCGGCCGATCATGACGGTCGCTCATGCGGCAGAGCTGCTGTCAGCCGCTCGCCGAGGCCTCGCCCTGACAGGTGCCGGTGTCTCCGCGGAAAGCGGCATTCCAACCTTTCGGGGCGAGGGTGGCCTGTGGACTCAATACGACCCGGTCAAGGTCGCATCGATCGAGTACTTCATGGCCGATCCGAGCGCCTACTGGAAAGTGTCGAAGGACCGCGGCCGCGTTGCGCTCGTGGCCCGTCCAAACCCCGGCCACCACGCCCTCGCCGCGCTCGAGGCGAACGGCCACCTGGCCGCGGTCGTGACGCAGAACACCGATGGACTTCACCAGGAGTCCGGCAGCCGGCATGTAATCGAGGTCCATGGATCCAGTCGCACAGTCCAGTGCCTCGACTGTGGGAACCGTGAGCCACGACGCGAGGTCCAGGCCCGACTGGAGGTGGAGATGCCGCCCCGATGCAAGGTCTGCGGCGGGGTGTTTCTCAAACCGACGGTGGTGCTGTTCGGCGAACCGTTGCCGCAGGCGGCGATCCAGGAGGCCTTCTCGCTGGCGCACGAGGCGGACGTGATGCTGGTTGTTGGTTCCTCGCTGGTGGTCTACCCAGCGGCGGAAATCCCGCTGGTCGCCCTGAGGTATGGCGCGAAGATGATCGTGGTCAATGCCGAGCCGACACCTTTCGACGAGCTCGCCGACGTTGTCATCCGCGGCAAGTCCGGGGAGGTGCTGCCGGAAATCGTCGCACTCACAGGTGGATGACGCTGCCAGATGTCACCGACTCGCCGTCGACGATGAGCTCACCTCCGGGCCCGATGTCCTGAGCCGTGCCCTCGATGACCTTTCCAGGCAGCTCGACGCGGACTCGCCGGCCCAGCGTGTCCGAAAGTTCTCGCCAACGGGCAAGCACATCGTCAGGGCTGGTGGCGGCCCATCGCTCCAGCTCGATGCGCAGCTTGTCCAACAGCTGATCGCGGTCCTGGTTGAGCGTGGCCGCACCCGGGGGCGCCCAGCTCAGGTTGACGCCGATCCCGCAGATCGCTTTGGAAGGTGTGCCTTCGACGAGGATTCCGCCCACCTTGGAGCCGCCTAGCAGCAAGTCGTTGGGCCACTTGAGGCGGACACCGCCACCACACGCTTCGGCTGTTGCCACGCCCGCCGCGAGGCTCAACAGCGGGTTTGGTTGGAGGACGAACGAAACGAGCAGCGCAGTGCCCGGCGGAGATTCCCACCGATGGTCCAGGCGCCCGCGGCCTGCTGTCTGATGCTCGGCCACGACGACTGAGCCGATCGGCAGCAGGCGGGCAATGTCCTGCGTCGAGGTGACCGACTGTAGCCGCACGACCCTCGGGCTTGGCTTGGCCACGCGCCGGTAAGCTAACAGGACGATGAGGTTCCATCGCGCCGCCACCCTCGTGGCGATGATGCTGCTTGCAGTCGGCTTGTTCGTCCTGATGACCGCCGGCGCGATCAGGAGCTTCGACAGCCACAGCCTCATTGCCCTCGTCGTGGTGGTCGTCGTCGCGGCGGCGGGCGGCGTCGCCTTCAGCTGGAGGCGTTACTACAAGCGCGTCCCCCGCCCGGATCGTTAACCATGTTGCGCCTTGGCTATAAGGCTTCGGCCGAACAATTCGGCCCGCGTGAGCTGCTCGATTTTGCCGTTGCCGCGGAAGACAACGGCTTTGAAAGCATCTTCGTGAGCGATCACTTTCAACCTTGGCGCCACTCCGACGGTCATGCGCCCTTTGCGATTGCCTGGCTCGCCGCCACTGGCGAGCGGACGAAACAGGTGGCGTTGGGCACGTCGGTCGCAACTCCAACTTTTCGGTATCACCCGGCGATCGTGGCGCAAGCGTTCGGGACGCTTGGGGTGCTTTTTCCCGGGCGTGTCATCCTCGGAGTCGGCACGGGCGAGCACTTGAATGAAGGGGCCCTCGGCATACCGTGGCCGGACAACAAGGAGCGATTTGCTCGTCTGCGCGAGGCAGTCAAGCTGATCCGGCAGCTCTGGACCGAGCAGTCGGTCACGTTCGATGGCGAGTACTACCACACGCGCAATGCGACCATCTACGACCGCCCTGAGACACCAGTGCCGATCTATGTGAGCGCCGGTGGTCCGCAGGTGGCCAAGTTCGCCGGGCGTGCCGGGGACGGGCTCATCTGCACGTCAGGCAAGGGAATGGAGCTCTATTCGGAGCAGTTGCTCCCGTCGTTCGCTGATGGAGCCAAAGAGTCAGGTCGCGACGCGAGCCGGCTGGATCGGATGATCGAGGTCAAGGTGTCCTACGACACGGACCGGGCGCGGGCCATGGAGGACACCAAGATCTGGGCGGCGCTCGCTCTGCCCGCCGAGGCGAAGGCCGGAGTTGACGATCCGCGCGAGATGGAGCGGCTGGCCAAAGGCGTCGAGGACGTCGCCCATCGTCGGTGGCTCGTCTCGAATGATCCCGATGAGCACATCGAACAGCTCCGTCCTTACCTGGAGCTTGGGTTCAACCACCTCGTCTTCCACGCGCCCGGTGATGACCAGGTCCGCTTCTTGAAGGTGTACGGTTCGCAGATCCTGCCGCGGTTGCGAAAGCAGTGGGGCTAATCGTGTCCACCTGGGTCATCGTTTTGATCAAGCACTTCGGGTCCGCCAAACAGCGCCTGCAGCCGGTGCTTGGACCGAAGGCTCGGCGTGGCCTAGCCCGGCGCAACGCTCGGCTCGCCGTGCGGGCGGCGGCGGCCGGCGATCGTGTGCTGGTCGTCGCCGGTGGCGAAGGAGTCGCTGACCTGGCGGAAGTGTGGGGCGCTGATGTCCTGCTCGAGCCAAGGGAAGAAGGGCAAAACGTGGCCGCGGCGCGGGGCATAGCTCGAGCTGTGGAGGGTGGCGCAGAAGCCGTGCTGCTCCTGTCGAGCGATCTTCCTCTGGTCACCATCGACGCCGTGCGCGAGGTCCTTGAGGCGGGGTCTCGACTCAAAGCGCCCGCGGTGATGGCCGTGCCCGCCGTCGGACGTGGTGGCACCAACGCGCTTTACCTTCGCCCACCGGACGCCATCACCCTGCATTTCGGCGATGACTCTCTCGCCCAGTTCCGGCATGAGGCCGAGAGCCGGGGCGTGACTTTCGCGGTACATCATTCCGATGCGATGGCGCTTGACCTGGACGAGCCTGGTGATCTGGCGCGGTTGCGGCGTGCGGTGTGAAGCGCCTCGAACTGATCGGAGTGGAGGGCCTGCCTGAGGTCCGTCCCGGCGACGACCTCGGTAGGCTCATCGGCTCGAGATCGCAGCTGGCCCAGGATGACGTGCTGGTCGTCGCTCAGAAGGTGGTGTCCAAGTCGGAGGGCCGCCTGATCAGCCTCCATAACGTGACGGCAAGCGGCGAAGCGGTGCGCATCGCCTCCAACCTGGTGGCCCATCCCGACCCCCGAATGGTGCAGGTGATCCTCGATGAGAGTGTCCGTGTGCTGCGGTCGAATCGAGTCCTGATCACCGAGACCCGCCACGGTTTTGTCTGCGCAAACGGCGGTGTCGATCACTCCAACGTCCCCGGCGAAGACACAGTGACGTTGTTGCCAGAGGACCCCGACGCCAGCGCAAACCGGCTACGCGGCCGCCTGGTAGAGCTGACAGGTGCGGAAGTGGGCGTGATCGTCGCCGATACGTTCGGCCGTCCGTGGAGGCTCGGCATCGTCAACGTCGCGCTTGGCGTCGCCGGTCTCCCTGCATTGATCGACCTGCGCGGCAGCGTTGATGACGTTGGCAAGGCCCTTCAAGCGACAGTTTTGGCGGTCGCGGACGAGCTTGCGGCGGCGGCAGGCCTGGTCATGGGCAAGACCGCCCGAACACCCGCCGTCATCATCCGGGGCCTGTCCATGCACGGCAGCGGCAGCGGGCGCGACGTGGTCAGGCCCGCGGCCGAAGACCTGTTCCGCTGAAGACCGTCCTCCTGGCCGGCGGCACGGGCGGGGCCAAGCTGGCGGCTGCGATCCAGCCGCGAGTCCCACCCGGACACCTCACGGTCATCGCCAACACGGCCGACGACGACGAGTTTTGGGGCCTCCTGGTCTCACCCGACGTGGATGCGGTCATCTACCGGTTGGCGGGCGTGTTCAATGACGACGCCGGCTACGGGATGAAGGGCGATTCGTTCTCCGTCCTCGAAGCCCTTGCCCGGCTTGGCGAGCCCGCCTGGTTTCGCATCGGCGACAAGGATTTCGCAACACACGTTGTTCGCGCTGAAATGCTGCGCCGCGGCTGCACGCTCACCGAATGCGCGGTCGAGCTGTGCAGCCGATTCGGAGTCGCGACAAAGGTGCTGCCGATGACCAACGAACGCGTCAGAACTCGATTTGTCACCGACCGGGGAGTGCTGTCGTTTCAGGAGTACTTCGTCCGTGAGCGGCTTGGGCCCGCGCTCCAAGCGATCCAGTTCGACGGCATCGGCTCGGCGAAGCCGACTGATGAGGTGCTGTCGGCACTGCATGAAGCAGAGCTCGTCATCATCGGCCCGTCCAACCCGTTGATCTCGATCGCTCCAATCATCAAGGTCATCGGCTCCAACATGCCGCGTGACCGCACGGTGGCGATCACGCCGATCGTCGCCGGGGCCTCGCTAAAGGGTCCGACCGTGGAGATGATGCGAGCCGTTGGTCCGCCACCCACCCCTGTAGAAGTGGCGCGCATGTACCGAGACGTCGCCGCAAGCTTTGTCCTAGACAGGCGCGACCGGGAGCTCGCCCCGAGCCTGGATGAAATGGGCTTTCAAACGCTGGTGCTGGATACAGTGATGACCGACGGTGGCGTCGGGCTGGCAGGCAGGATTCTCGAGGCTTTTACTTGATGGGTACGCTCGCGACCATGATGAGGACACCGATCAGCACCGCCACCAACCCGACCACGAGCACCGCGTACTGTGCGATGGCGACTGTCTGGGCGGGCATCTTGACCGCGTCATCGGCTTCTTCGCCGGGCGCTTGGCCTGACGCCAGCTGCCAGGCACCAGAAGAGGCTGACTCGCGTTTCCCTTTCTTCGGCTGAGCCTCTCCGACCGACGCTGACTCCTTCGCCTCTGATACCACCGACCACGCGGCCGGGGTTGCCTCGCGTGCGGGCTCAACGGGCGTGGCTGGTGCGGCCGGAGCCGGTGTCGGAGTCCACGCCGGCTCGCTCGGGGCAGGTTCAAAACTAGGTTCAGGAATCGGCGCCGGCTCAGGAATCGCGAACTGGCTCGGCGCTGGGGCGGTCGGACCGACGTCCCACGGTGACGCCTCTACTCCCTTTACGGCGGGCGGAGAGGAGGCTGGGGGAGGCGCGTAAGCGGAAGCTTCGTATGTGGCCCGAGGCGCGCCAGGCTTAGGCGCGAAGATGGATGTAGGGGAGGGTTCGGCAGGAGTTTCGGCCGGCTTTTCACCATGTCCCGCGAGGGTGCGCTGCCGGGCGGCGCGGACCTTGTGCTCGATCTGCGAGCGGCGCGCCGAATACATCGAGCGCTTATCCACCGACTTGCGGCGGAGGACGAAGAAGATGGCCCCGATGCCGATCAAAGCCACGAACGGCCCAACGAACAGAATCACTGGCATAGGGGCCGATTATGGGCGATTGGTGCATGTGTGACAATCGCCGCCATGCCGCTGTACGACCGAATCCAGGCCGAGCTCATCGACGCCCGGAGGCGCCGCGACGACGTCGCCCTCGACACGTTGTCACTTCTGAAGAGCGAGCTGGTGAAGGCGAGCAAGGAGAACGCGGCCGGTGGAAAGATCGATGACGACCTTGTCGTGCGTCTCGCGCGCAAAGAGGTGAAGCGACGAGAGGAGGCGATCGACGTCTACCGCAAAGCGGGGCGTGAGGCTTCAGCGCTTCGCGAAGAAGAGGAGATGGAGGTGCTTAAAGGCTACCTTCCAGCCGCGATGAGCGAGAAGGATGTTGAGGCTGAAGTGGCCGCCGTCATCGCTGACCTGAAACCCGAGGGTCCGAAGGGATTTGGACTGGTGATGAAGACGGCGACGGCACGGCTTGCCGGCCGCGCCGAGGGTGCGCAGGTCGCCGCCGCGGCACGCAAGCTACTTGGCTAACGTTCCCTCGAAAAAGCCTCCAAAGGGCCGCCGGAAGACAAAGCAATCCTGGATGACGCCCGCGCCGCCGCGCGGCGCGAAGCAGCGGGCGCTGCTCACGGTCGAGCGGTTGCGCGAGCTGTACCCGGCGGTCACCGAGCTCGAGCACAAAGATCCCTTCCAGCTCCTGATCGCGACGATCCTGTCGGCACAGACAACAGACCGGTCGGTGAACCTGGTCACGCCGGAACTGTTCAAGCGGTATCCGACCCCGGCTGACCTGGCCGCCGCCGATCCCGCGGTTGTCGAGCAGCTCATCAAACCCACCGGGTTCTTTCGGTTGAAAACGCGCCGGATCATCGACGCGAGCCGGAAAATCGTCGAGCTCTTCGGCGGCGTCGTGCCGAACAACATGGAGGACCTGACCAAGCTCCCTGGCATCGGTCGCAAGACGGCGAACGTGATCCTTGGAGTGGGGTTTGGAGTGCCGGGATTCCCGGTGGACACGCACGTCACGCGCCTGACCAACCGGCTTGGGTTGGTGAGAACTCGCGACCCGGTGAAGATCGAGCACCAGGTGTGCGCGATGGTGCCGCAAGAGGAGTGGACCGGACTGTCCCTGAGGCTGATCCTTCACGGTCGCAGGATCTGCATCGCCCGCCGCCCGCGGTGTGAGGAATGCGTCCTCAACGACTTTTGCCCGTCGTCGCTGACGCGCCCCAAACCCCGCCGCCGCACACGGGCTGTCTAATCCGAGGGCCCACCCTCCTCCCGGCCGGTCCCACCCCCAACCGGCACGCCTGAGGTCAGTCAACCTCAATTCAAAAGCGGCCACAATTCAGCCTGTTAAGACAGCGAACATCTGTTCTATGATCGCGGGATGGATGCCCCAGAGCCCCGCCTGGCGGACGTCGAGTACCTGGAGGTCCAGTGCAAGTCGGCCTTGAACCCGGTCAAGGGGATGGGTTTTGCCTGGTCGCTCAATCCCTACACAGGCTGCGAGCACCGATGCGCTTTTTGCTACGTGAGGGCCTTCGAGCTTCGGGCCGACAGGCCATCCGACGATCGCTACGGCCGCGCGATCAGGGTCAAGATCAACGTGGCTGGGGTCCTCCGCGGCGAGCTGTCGCGCCGGGCATGGCGCAAGGAGACGATCGTGATCGGCGCCGCCACCGATCCTTACCAGCCGGCCGAGGGCCGTTACAAGCTGACGCGCCAGTGCCTCGAGGCGCTGCGTGATTTTTCCAACCCGACCGGGATGATCACGCGCGGGCCGATGATCGTCCGCGACCTCGACGTCCTGTCGGAGCTGGCCCGTCGCGCGACCCTGCACATCACCTTCAGCATCCCAACCGTCGACGACGACATCTGGCGCAGGACCGAGCCCGGGACCGCGCATCCAAAGCAGCGGCTGCGTGCGATCCAGAAGCTGGTCGCGGCCGGCATCGACGTCGGCGTCGGCATGGCGCCAATCCTCCCGGGGTTGTCAGACCGCCCGGATCGTCTCGAGGCCGTGGTCAAGGCTGCTCGCGCTGCCGGGGCCACCGGGCTCTGGGTCGGCATGCTTCACCTCAAGGACGGGACGCGCGAGCACTTCATGTCCGTCCTGGGAAAGCACTGGCCAGAGCTAGTGCCCCGTTACGAGAAGGCCTATCAAGCGCGTGCCTACTTGCCTGCTGCCTTCGCCGATCCGACGACCAAAGCGGTGGCGCGCCTGCGGGCAGTCCATGGCATCTCGGACAGGCGGCGGGTCGTCCTCAAGCCAGCGCCCGAACCCGAGCAGCTCTCGCTTTTGAACTAGCGTCCACTAGCATTTCGCACATGCGTAGCCCAATCGATGTGCTGGCCGGCAGGGTGGGCGGCCTCAAGAAGATGGAGATCGCGCGCCGCACGGTGCCGTGCTACAAGCATGTGATCGAAAAGGACGGAGAGACGCTCTCGGTCTGCTTGCTGGTCGATTCGGGAAAGCTCTACAGATTTCCGTTCGAGAACAAAAAGGGCATCCAGGGTCTCGAGATCAAAGCGCGTTACCTGCGTGGCGAGATGGAGCACTTGCGCCTGCGGGAATTCCAGCCGGGCCTATGCCGCTATGTCGAAAGAGCCGACAAAGCCGTCTGAATCGCTGGTCCAGGAGCTGCTCGCGGAGCGCCGCGAGCTGAAGGTCACCGTCGAACGCTTGCGGCTCGAGCTGGCCGAAGTGCGGACGACCGCCGGTGGGCCAGACCCACGACTGCGCGACCTTCAGGGTGAGATCGAACGCCTTCGGTATCAGCTCGCATCGGCGCGTGCGGAGGCCGGGCTGATGCGGGAGGAACGCGATGAGCTCCGGCTGGGCGTGGAGCGGGCGCTCGAGCAGATCGCCAACGCCTGACCAAAAGAAAAGGCCTCGCCACTGGCGAGGCCTTCAGGAAGGTCGGATTACTTGACTGAGGTCGCCAGCTGGTCGACGTACTTGTCGATGACGCCGCTTAGCCCAGGCGCATGGATGCGCTCGCCATTGCCCTGCAGGGCCTGGACCATGAAGATGATCCAGTAGATGAAGCCCACGATCCAGAGCGGAATGACGATCAGCTGAACCACCGGAATCAGGCCGATGACGAAAAGGATGATCGAGAGTCCGCCGAACACGACGATCGAGTTGGCTGCGTTCCACTTGACGTCCGGGTCGTCCTTGCCGACGAACAGGAAGATCAGCCCAGTGATCCAGCCGAGTAGGTAAGCGAGGATCGTGTAGGTCTTCTTGTTGCTGCCCGCTGCGCTTGGCGTTCCGCCCATGGGAGCCGGTTGCGACGGGGGCGGCGGTGGCATCTCCGACATGTGTATCTCCTTCCGTTTGACTGGCTGCTGCGCGCCAGATTATGGGTCGAATGACGCCAAAACACCATAGCCTGGGCGCGGTTGGCCCAAAGCTCATCTGATCACAACTCACTCTGGTAGGCTCGCGACGAAATGACCGATTCCGGTCAGCCGCCGGGGACGCCGCCCAACTCGCAAAAAGCAGGGGTCCCTCCGTGGGCTCCGACGCCACCGGAATCGGCCACCGAAGACACGCCTCAGCCGGCCGTACAGGCGCCCGCCCAGTCAGAGCCGGCGAGCCATCCGTCCGTCCCGTCCTCGCTGCCGCAAGTCTCTGAAGTCGCGGCCACGATGCGCCTGATCCCTGTTCCGCCACCCTCGACTCCACCACCCCCGATCCCGGTGATGGTCACGACTCCCCCGCCCGGCGGCGAGCGGTACATCGGCAAATACCGGGTCAAGAGCGAGCTGGGCCGCGGCGGTATGGGCGCCGTTTACCTGGCTGAGCAGCCCGGTCTCGGGCGCGAGGTCGCCATCAAAGAGCTGATCCAGTCGGCGGCCACCGACCCGGTTGCCCTGAAGCGCTTCCTGCAGGAGGCCCAGGTGATGGCGCGGACCAGCCACCCCAACCTCGTACAGGTCCACGACCTCGAGCTCACAGGTGACGCGAACTACATAGTCCTGGAGTTCGTGCGCGGCAAGTCGCTGCGGGACTGGCTCAACCGGGGCCCAATCCCCCCGCCGCAGGTCTTCGCCATCATGGACGGCGTGCTTCAGGCGCTTGACTACGCGCACAAGCACGCGATCGTTCACCGGGACATGAAGCCTGAAAACGTCCTGCTCTC
>CATPBO010000160.1 GCA_955652835.1 Candidatus Dormiibacterota bacterium | reverse complement strand
GCTGGCTCTGTTGAAGGAGCGTCCCAACCTTGCCGCGTCCATGCGCAGGCGGGGCCGCACGACCGCCCGCGCCTATGTCTGGGAGAAGGTCATCGATCAGCTGCTCCTGCGGGTGGAGTTCGCCGCGGCGCAGCAAGCGGTTAAACCGCCGCCGGCACAAACGAATGGCGAACGCAGATCGGTGAGGAAGCGAGTCGCAAAGAGTGGCTGAGAACCTCGTCGTCTACACAGTGGTCCATCAACCAAGACGGCTGAAGCTGCCCGCGCAGGTGATCCCTCCCCGCACGCAGCCAGAGGATTTCGCGGGCTTCTTGTTCGACGAGGCGATGGACCGCCGCTACTTCGACAAGGTGGCGCAATACTCGTACCTGCCGGCGAGTGCGATGTTCCGCGACCTGACCAAACGCGGCTGGCGAATGTCGATCGGATTCAGCAACTCGTTCCTGGTCCAGGCGGAAATGTGGGGACCGAAGGTGCTCGATTCGTTCAAGCGCCTTTGCGCAAGCCCGAACGTCGAGGTCGTTTGCGTCGAGCCCTACCATTCCTGGCTCCTCTACGTCGACATCGTGGAGTTCAAGGAGTCGATGCTGTGGGCGCGCCGCCGGCTCGAGGAGCTGTTCCAGAAACCGGTCGGGGTCACGGACACGACTGAAATGTTCATGTCGAACGACGTGTACTTCGCGCTCCAGCAGTGCGGCTTTAGCGGCGGATTCATGGAAGGACGCGCCTGGCAGCTCGGCTGGCGCGAGCCCACGCACGTCTATCGATACCCTGGACAGAACCTCGCGCTGCTGGTGCGCCATCACCAGCTCTCCGACGACGTCGGGTATCGGTTCTCCAACCAGGGCTGGGACTTCTGGCCGTTGATGGCCGACACATATGCAGGCTGGGTGCGTGATTGCTGGGGCGACATTGTGACCCTCGGCTGGGATTTCGAGACTTTCGGCGAGCATCACCGCGAGGACTCGGGCATCTTCCAGTTCATGCGCGCCCTCAACACGCAGATCAAGAAGCGAAAGGTGCGCATGGTGTTGCCCTCAGAGGCCATGGCCGAGTTTGTGGAGCCCCGGTACGAGATCCCCATCAACGAGTATGGGACGACGTGGGCGGGCGAAGGTGGTATGGAGTTCTTCCTCGGCAACGCAGCCCAGCAAGGCCTTTTCCGCCTGATGCACCACGCGTACTCGAAGGCGCGGCTCACGGGAGACCCAAGGCTGATCGAGATCGCCAGGTGGCTGCTGCAGTCAGACCACCTGCATCTCATCCAGTGGTTCGGCCGCTCGGGATCGGCGGCAGAAGTGAGCGCCTACTTCACACCCGACGAGTGGTGGGAGCTCGGCGCGCACGGCATTGTTCGTGAGCAGCAGCGCGTCTATCTAAACTTCATCCGCGCCCTCGATGAGTACGCAAAATAAATGAAGCCAATCCACGTCGCCTTCGTCTGGCATATGCACCAGCCGTATTACAAGGACGACCTCACGAGCACGTATCTGCTGCCGTGGGTCCGGCTTCGCTGCGCGAAGGACTACTACAAGATGCCGGCCTTGCTGGATGGCTATCCAAAGATCCGCGCTACGTTCAACCTCGTCCCGTCGCTCCTCGCGCAGATCGAAGACTATGGAAAGGAGGAGTCCGTCGACCTCTTCCTCAACTTGAGCAAGCGCAACGCGGCCGAACTGTCGGCCGAGGAGCGCGACTTCGTCCTGCGCTGGATGCGCGAATCGCCGCGAGCGTTGCGCGTCCAGCAGTCGCCCCGTTACCTCGAGCTCGCGTCCAGGCCCGTGGATGCGCAGTTCACCACGGCCGACATCCGCGACCTGCAGGTGTGGTTCAACCTCGCATGGTGCGACCCCGTCTGGGTCGAGTCGGATCCGATTCTGGCCGAGCTGAAGCGCAAGGACCGCGACTTCTCCGAGGGAGACAAGCAGCCGCTCTTCACGGCGCAGCTCGACATGATGGCGAAGGTAATCCCGAAGTACCGCCAGCTCGCCGACCGCGGTCAGGCCGAGCTGACTTTCTCACCGTACTACCACCCGATTCTTCCTCTCATCATTCACGTCGACTCGGCGCGCAGCGCGAATCCTCAGATCCAGCTTCCCGAGCACCACTTCTCGCACCGGGAGGATGCCGAGCGGCAGATCGAGCTCGGCCTTGGGCTTTTCGAGCGACTGCTCGGGCGCCGGCCGAAGGGCATGTGGCCTTCCGAGTTGGCGGTGGGGGAGAGTGTCATCGGACTTGCCACCGGCGCTCGGCTCGACTGGATGATCAGCGACGAAGAGGTGCTCGCCCGCTCGATGGACAGCCACTACTCGCGTGACGACCACCTTTACAGTCCCATGCGCGTCGGGCGAGACGGCCCGACGGTAGCCATGGTCTTCCGCGACTCGCAGATTTCGAACGCGATCGGTTTCGACTACCAGCGGATGTCATCGACCGACGCGGCCCGCTCCCTCGTCGGACGGCTGAAGCGAATCGGTGAGCAGCAGGGCGACCGCGAGCTTCTCGTCACGATCGCGCTCGACGGCGAAAATGCTTGGGAGTTCTATCCGCGAGACGGCCACGACTTCCTCAACGCGCTTTACACGGAGCTCGAGTCCAGCCGGGACATCGTGACCACGACCGTTGGGGACTTCATCGCCGAGCATCCGCCCCAGCAGCAGTTGCACCACCTGCACACCGGCAGCTGGATCGCCGCGAGCCTGGACACGTGGATCGGCGACCCCGAGCACAATGTCGCCTGGGACCTCCTGGCCGAGACGCGCGAGTGGCTCGAAGACCAGTCGCAGCAGCGGCCCAAAGATTCGGATCAGGTCGCTCTTGCGTGGCGGGAGATCCTGATCACCGAGGGCAGCGACTGGTTCTGGTGGTTCAGCCGCAAGCACGACTCGGGCATGGACCTGATCTGGGACAACCAGTTCCGGCTGCACCTGCGCAACGTCTACAAGCTCATGGGATCGCGCGCGCCGGCGCGCCTGTTTCAACCCATCATCAAGCGCGCGCCGGCTCCGGAGCGTGGGGTGCCGGCGGCAACGATCAGTCCTGTTTCACGCGATGACCCCGAGTGGACCAAGGCGGGCTACTACCTCGTGGGCTCGGGCTTTGGGGCGCTCCACCGTCCGGCGGGGTTCGTTGAGCGGGTCTATTACGGCAACGACGCCGAGCAGCTGTACTTCCGAATCGACACGCCACGCTCGCCGGCCGAGCTGGCGAACCAGCACATCGACTTCTGGCTTTATTGCTCAGGCGCTCCGGCGGGCGACGGGCCGAGCGATACGGACCTGCCGCTGTCGGCGGCCGCGATGGCCGATCTCGGGTTCGAGCCCACGTATGCCGTCAGGATCGTGCCGCGCTCGAAAGGAGGCACCGCCACCGTCATCAGGATCGTCGAACCCGCCGGCCCCCCGCAGGACTCTGAGAAAGAAAGGTCGAGGGGAGTCGCCGAGACCGCGTGGGAGGTCACAGACCCCTTCTTTGTCGCGATCCCCTTCAAGCAGCTGGGCAAGCGGCCCGGCGACACCCTCGAGATGGCGCTGGTCGTGAGCCGCGAGGGAAGCGACATCGAGGTGGTGCCGCCCGCCGGCTCGCTTGGCGTTCGCGTGCCAGGCGAGGCCCTGGCCACGGCGGTGCCTCACTCGCAGCACCTGAAAGTCCTGGTGGCAACCGCGGAGCTGGCGCCCTTTGCCAAGCTCGGGGGCGTCGCTGACGTCGCGGCGGCGCTGTCGAAGGAGCTGCGGCGGCTTGGCCACGACGTCAGAGTCGTGCTGCCCCGATACCGGCAGGTCGACATCGGCCGGCACAACCTGCGTCCCGTCATCACCGGCCTCCAAGTCCCGATGGGCGCGCAAAAGATGGAAGCCACGATCTACGAAGGCCGCCTCGGCGAGCTGGTCGTCTACTTCGTCGACTGCCCGCCGCTCTACGACCGCGACGGAATTATCGGGTTCGGGGACGACGACGCACGGTCGGTTTTTTTCTCGCGCGCGCTGCTCGAGATGCTTCCGGAGCTGGAGTTTTTCCCAGATGTCATTCACGTCCATGACTGGTACGCGGCGCTCGTGCCGAACCTGCTCGATCGCGTGTACTCGCAGGGCCCGTACGCGGAGATTGCCACGAACCTCACCATCCACAACCTCTCCGCGCAGGGTGTCTTCGGCTTTGGGGCTCTGATGCTGGCGGGCCTCGAGGAGTGGGGTCTGATCCGAGTCGGAATCCCGGGGCTCGACAACGTCGTCAACGTGCTGGGTCGAGGCATCCACTTCGCCGACATCGTGAATACCGTCAGCGAGCGCTACGCCGCCGAGATCCAGACGCCAGACTACGGCGAAGGGCTGGACGAGCTGCTGCGCCGCAACGCGCACAAGCTCCATGGCGTGGTCAACGGCATCGACTACGAGATCTTCGACCCGCAGCGCGATCCCAACCTTCCTCACCACTATTCGGCGGACGCGCCGGAGGGAAAGGCCCTGCTCCGCGCCGAGCTGCGCGCCGAGCTGGGTCTCGACGACGTGAACAAGCCGGTCTGTGCGATCGTGTCCAGGTTCTACGACGTGAAGGGAATCGACCTTGTCGAGCAGTCGATGACGCACCTGCTCGAGCTGGGCTTGCAGGTCGTGGTCATCGGAAGTGGCGATCGCCGCTACGAGGACATGTTCCGCCGGCGGGCCGCGGAGGTTCCACACCAGGTCTCGGCGTCGATCGGATTCGATCCGCGGCTAGTCCAGCGCATCTACGCCGGCGCCGACATGCTCTGGATGCCATCGCGCTTTGAGCCGTGCGGCCTCGCCCAGCTGATCGCCCTGCGCTACGGCACGATCCCGGTCGTGCGCGAGACAGGCGGCCTGGCGGACACCATCCGGGACTACGACCCCGTGGCGGCGACGGGTAATGGTTTTGTGTTCGACGCTTACGACCCCTGGCAGTTCTTCGCCGCCGTGGTGCGCGCGGCGGAGACGTACCGGCACCCGGAGCTGTGGGCGTGGCTCGTGCGGCGCGCGATGACCGAGGACGTTTCGTGGTCGCGTTCTGCGCACCGCTACGTACAGCTCTACCTGGCGGCGATCACCGCCCGGCGTGAGCGCCGCGGAGTGACTGCGCTAGCCGACTAAGAGAAGCCGCTCGGGGGGCCCAATTCCGCACTTTTGGCGCCAACGGCGCGCCTCGGGCCTTTTGATTACCCACGTTTGGCGACAACGGTGCGCTTGGGTCAGTTCAGCCCCCCCAGTCGGGTAGCAGCCGCAGCTGCTCCACGCGGCGCGCGCCGGGCGCATAGGCCAGGTTGAAGTAGTCGATCACCATGCGCCGCGCGGAGAACGCCGTGGCCGTGTGGCGGATGGAAGCCCGCATCATCTCGACCCAGTGCGGCGGGATGCCGTCCTTGTCTCGATCGAAGAACGTGGGCACGACCTCTCTCTCGAGCAGACGGTAGAGCCCTTCAGCCTCCGCGTGGTCGTCGATCTCCGGCCGCTCAAGGGTGGCTCCGGAGGGAATCGCCCAGCCGAGCTCCGGCCTGTAGGCCTCGTCCCACCAACCGTCGAGGATGCTCACGTTGAGGGCTCCGTTGGCGCCCGCTTTCATGCCGCTGGTGCCACTCGCCTCGAGGAAGCGCCGAGGGTTGTTGAGCCACACGTCGGCGCCGTGCACGAGGTAGCCCGCGAGCTCGATGTCGTAGTCCTTGAGGAAGACGACACGCGGCTCTTGCCGCGCGAGCTCGACGATCTTCGCGACGATGTCCTTCCCGGGCTCGTCCGCGGGGTGTGACTTGCCTGCAAAGAGCATCTGCACGGGGCGCTTCGAGTTGTTCAGGAGCGCTGTCAGTCGCGCGGGATCCTGCAGCAACAGGTTGGCCCGCTTGTACGGAGCGAACCTACGGGCGAACCCGATCGTCAGAGCGTCGACGTCCAGGTCCCTTGGTTTCTCGGCGCGCCTTTTGCTGAAGTCGAGCAGGCGGCCCTTCAGCGCGAGATGAGTCGCCCACAGATCCGCGGCGGGGATCTCGAAGACCGCGTGCCAGCGCCCATCCCGGCCGTCGAGATCCCACCAGTCAGGTCCAACGTACCGGCGCAGGAGCTCGGCGATCTCCGGCGCGATCCATGTCGGCATGTGCACGCCGTTGGTCACGGAGCCGATGGGGATCTGAGATTCGGGAAGGCCGCGCCATGCGTCCTTCCACAATCGTCGCGAGACCGCGCCATGCAGCCTGCTGACCCCGACCGACTGGTCGGCGAGCCGCAGTGCGGCGTAGGTCGTGCACAGCCGTTCACGCGGGTCACCCGGACGCTGGCGACCGAGGTCCATGAAGCGGTCGAACGAGATCCCGACCTGGCTCAAATATGGGCCCAGGTGGTCCCACACCAGGCCTGGCTCGAAGTAATCGCTTCCCGCGGCGATGGGGGTGTGCGTGGTGAACACGATTCCGGCCCGCGCAACGAGCCGTGCCTCCTCGAGCGTCATCTGCCGTGAGGCCCGCAGCTCGCGGATTCGCTCGATCGCGCAGAGAAAGCTGTGGCCTTCGTTGAGGTGGAAGACGCCGGCAGTCAGGCCCAGCGCGTGCAGCGCGCGCACGCCACCGATCCCGAGCACGATCTCCTGGCGCAAGCGCCGGTCGGGCTCCGGGACGTACAGGCGGTCGGTGATCGCCCGCAGGTCCTGCGGATTGGCCTCCAGGTCGGTGTCGAGCAGGTAGAGCGGCACCCGCCCTATCTGGGCGCGCCACACTCCGATCCGAACCGCGCGCGACCCGATGGGCGCTTCCACCTCGACGCCCTCGACTCGCCGCACCGGGAGGTCGGAGCCGCGGGTTTCCGAGTACACCTCGACCTGGCGGCCTGCCGCGTCGATCTCCTGACGCCCAAAGCCCTGTTTGTAGAGGAGGCCGACCGCGACCAGCGGGAGCCCGAGATCGCTGGTCGCCTTGAGGTGGTCGCCGGCCAGGACTCCGAGGCCGCCCGAGTAGATCGGGAGGCACTCGGCGAGGCCAAACTCCAGCGAGAAGTAGGCGACAACGAGCGGGGCCTTCGCGTCCATGAATCGCGGATTGCGGTCGTAGTAATCGCTGCGCGCCATCCGCGCGACCTCGAGCGCTGTCCGAACGTCCTCGCGCTCGAGCGCGCGTGTCACACCAGCCTCGCCTAGCTGGTTGAGCAGCAGGACGGGATTCTGGCGGGTCAATTCCCACTGCTCAGGGTCGATGGTGCGGAAGAGATTTTCGATGCGGGGCTGCCAGGTCCAGAGCAGATCGTGAGCGAATTCGTCTAGTTCTTCCACTGCGGACATACGATGGTAACGAGATGAAGGCGGTGGTCATGGCCGGAGGGGAGGGCTCGCGCCTCCGGCCGCTCACGAGCCGTCAGCCAAAGCCCCTGGTCCCAGTCGCCGGGCGGCCGATCATGGAACACATCCTGCTGCACCTGCGCCGCCACCAGATGCGCGACGTAGTGGCCACCGTCCAGTACCTCGGCGCATCGATCCGCAACTATTTCGGCGACGGCTCCGAGCAGGGCGTCGCACTCACGTACTCGGTGGAGGACTCGCCGCTGGGTACTGCCGGCTCCGTCATGCTGGCCCGTCAGCAGCTGACCGAGCCGTTCGTCGTCATCTCAGGCGACTCCCTGACCGACATCGACCTTTCCGCCGCGACGCGCTTCCACAGGGAGCGGCGAGCGATCGCCACGATCGTCCTCAAGCCGGTGCCCAACCCGCTCGAGTACGGCGTGGTCGTCGTCGACGAAGGCGGTGCCGTCCAGCGCTTCATCGAAAAGCCGAGCTGGGGCGAGGTGATCTCAGACCTCGCCAACACCGGCATCTATATCCTCGACCCGGCGGTATTCGACTTCTTCCGCGCCGGTGAGGTGACGGACTGGTCCGGCGATGTCTTTCCGAAGCTACTGAAGGAAGGCGAGCACGTCTTCGGCTGGGTCGCCTCGGGTTACTGGGAGGACGTGGGAAGCCACGCGGCCTATGTCAAGGCCAACTTCGACTGCCTCGAAGGCAAGGTGAAGGTTCAGATCCCAGGCGACCGTCTGGGCGATTCAATCTGGATCCACCCGGAGGCGGAGGTTTCGACCAGCGCTCGCATCGATGGCCCGGCGCTCATCTGCGCCGGTGCGAAGGTACGCGGAGGTGCATGGATCAATGGTCCGTGCGTGGTCGGGGGCTACACGACCATCGACAGCGGGGTCAAGATCTCCAACTCCATCACATGGGACCACGCTTACATCGGGCTGAACTCGCGCCTTCGAGGCGCAGTCGTGTGCAGGTCGGTGACGATCAAGAACGGCTGCCTGCTCGAAGAGGGAAGCGTGATCGGCAGCGATGTTGTCATCGGCGCGGGCTCCACCGTCAACCCGAACGTTCGCATCTGGCCGAACAAAGAGGTGGAGCCGGGCGCGGTCGTTCACGAATCGATCATCTGGGCCGGCTCGTGGAAGCGAGGCCTGTTCAGCTCGTACGGGCTGAACGGATTGATCAACGTGGAGTTCACCCCGGAGTTCGCGTCCCGGCTGGGCGCCGCGGTCGGCGCTCTAGCACCCAAGGGCACGGAGATCGGCATCTCGCGTGACTACACCAGGTCCGCTCGGATGATCGGCCGAGCCCTGATGTCCGGCATGATCTCCTCGGGCACCAGCGTCATCGACCTGTCGGTGCTGCCGGCTCCGGTTTCTCGCTACTGGGCGCGCCACAACCACGTCGCGGCTGTGCATGTGCAGACGTCGCCGGTGGATCCACGCTCGGCGGACATTCGCCTCTTCGACGACCATGGGCTGAACCCCGACAAGCGCAGCGAACGCCGACTCGAGGGTCTCTTCTTCCGCGAGGACATCCGTCGTGCGTCTCATTACGAGATGGGCCGCATCGTGCGGCGAGATGGGCAGACCGACCGTTACGTCGAGGACATGATCGCGAAGATCGACCTGGAGGCGGTGCGGGGCGCGGCGTTCAAGGTGCTCATCGACTACAACAACGGCCCCGCGGCAATGGTGCTGCCGCGAATTTTCCAGGAGATGAACTCCTCGGTCATCCCGCTCAATGCGTCGCCCGCAGAAATCATTGTGGAAGAGGATGAGGACGCATTTCGCGAGCACCTGAGGGAGATGGGGCTGATCGTCGCGGCGGTGAAAGCCAAGCTGGGCGTGCTCATCGACACGCCGGGTGAGAGGTGTTTCATCATCGACGAGACCGGGACCGTGCTCGATCACGACACGGCGTTCGCGGTCATCAGCCAGCTCGCTCTCGCCAAAAGGACGGGCATGGTCCTCGGACCGGCATCGGCATCGCTGGCGTTTTCGATGATCGCCGAGCAGATGCTCAGCCGGTTCGTGCCGACCAAGATCACGCCCGGCGCAGTGCTGCGGGCGGCGCAGCATGCCGATACAGTGCTCGCGTCGGACGGCGCGGGCGGCTACTGCTGGCCGGACTTCGCCGTGTCGTTCGATGCGATCTTCACGACCGTGCGCCTACTGGAGCTGCTGGCGCAGACGGGATCCTCCCTCGGAGCGCTGCGGGAACGGATCCCGCCTGTTGCCCACCGAAGCGCGGTCGAGTTCTGTCCGTGGGAGGTCAAGGGTCGAGTCATGCGCACGATGATGGAGAGGCACATGCGCGACCGCGTCGACCTAACGGACGGCGTGAAGGTGTTCGTTGAGGGCGGCTGGGTGTTGGTGGTGCCGGACGCCGACCGGCCGGAATACCACGTTATCGCCTCCACCCTCGACGCCGCCGAGTCCGACCGCCTGGTCGCCGAGTACTCGCAGCTGGTGCGATCGGTCGTGGCCGAAGCAGCCCCGCAGGCAGACGCAGTGGTGGAAACGCAGTCGCCTAGAATCTGAAATCGAGGACGCGGGAGTAGCTCACCTGGTAGAGCGCAACCTTCCCAAGGTTGAGGTAGCGAGTTCGAGGCTCGTCTCCCGCTCCAAATTACTCAGCGAGCCGTTTCCGCACCCGCTGGGCCATGACTGAGTTGCCCTTGCGCTCGTAGAGCTCGAGCGCCTTCTTGACCGCGGCCGTTGCCTGGTCGCGCTCGCCGGCGAGCTCGAGCACTCCGGCGAGATCGATTAGCGCGTCCGCGTGGATGCTGATTGAATCGGTTCGAGCGGCCAGCTCGACAGCCTCGCGCGCCACATGCTCCGCATCTTGGAGGTTGCCCCGCAGTGCTTGGAGCTTCCCGCTGGTGCGGAGGATCCCCATGTGCGCGTCAGTGTCATCCGCCAGGCTGAAGCGAGCAGCAAGCTCAATCGACGGCGCTGCTTCATCGCCCCGGCCCTGAGCAAACAGCGCGTCGGCCAGGATCGGGGCAACGCTGGAGAAGTGACCCCAATCACGCCGACGCTCGAGCATCTCGCACGCAATTCGAAGCTCGCGTTCCGCGGCGGGAGGGTCTCCGGCGAGCAGCTCGATTTCACCAGCCGAACGGAGTATCCCCCCGGCGAGAGCCCCCTCGAAGCCCAACTCCGTCGCCAGAGTCTTCGCTTGGGCGATGAGGCCGCGGGCTGTATCGAACTGCCCCCGCATCGCTTCCAGGTGAGCGCGTGTGCGCAGGACGATCATCTCCGACCTGCGAGCCCCTTCGGTCCGGCGGCGGATGTCCTCGACCTGCTCGAGAGCAACCGGGACCGGTGTGGGGCCGTAGAGAATGGCGGTCAGGACGAAATCGAGACTCTGATTCTCTTGCGGAACGTCGCCGGCGTCGTGTGCATAGCGCGCGGCTCGCTCGAGCTCCTCGATCGCCACCGCAGCCTCGCCTCCCCAGAGGCGCACTATGCCCGCCACAGCCAGGGCGCGCGCCAGGCCAGCCTTGTCGTCGACCGGTTCGAAGACGCCGATCGCCGCTTCCAGCTCTTCCCTCACCTTCGCATGGCTGGTCCCCGGATCGGTGTGCAGGCGGACGAACCAGAGGGCGACGTTCGCATCGGCGGCCACTCCAAGCTCGCCCGCATCCCGGCCGGCCGCTACGGCCTCCGACAGCACAGCTTCTGCGCGCTGTAGGTCACCATGCTCGAACAGCGCTCGACCGAGTGACGGCATCAGCCGCAGGCGTTGCAGGTCGCCGGCCGGATACAGGGCGACCGCACGCCCGAACAGGTGGCCCGCCGCAGGCATGTCGCCGCGCACGAAGGCGCGCCGGCCAGAATCCGCCAGGTGCTCCGCTGCCCGCCTTGCTAGCTGAAGCCCACGGTTGTCCGCGGGCCCGAGCTGCAAGCGATAGCGGTAGGCCTGCTCGAGGTGGTAGCCGAGGATCTCGTCAAGCTCGACGAGATCGCCGCCGTGCCCTTCCAGCCATCCGGCGAACCGCTCGTGCAGCTCTGCCCGCTTCGCCTTGGGGAGCGCGTCGTACGCCGCGTCACGGATCAGCAGATGCCGAAAGCGGAACGCGTCATCACCCGCCACTTGAGTCCTGTCTGGCCGCACCAGCTCTTTGCGCACAAGGGACATGAGGCGCGCCATCACCTGCAGCTCCTCCGGCGCGAGCGCCTGCACCGCGCCGCGATGGAAGACGCGGCCCTCGACGGCGCCTCGTTCGAGCACGCCGCGCTCCGAGGCGTCGAGCTGGTCGAGACGCGCGGCCAGCAGTGCCTGGATCGTCGGCGGAACGATCACGGCGCCGTCGCCCGACTCCTGGACAAGAGCGACCATCTCTTCAAGGAACAGGGGATTACCTTCGGCTGCCTCGCGGATGCGCTCACGCAAACGGCCGTCGAGATTCGCGAGGCTCGCGATCATGAGCTCCGCCTCGTCGGGGCCGAGCGGTTCCAGCAGCACGCTGGTCGCGTTGACCTTGCCGCCAGCCCAGCCCGGGCGCCGGTCGAGCAGCTCCGGCCTTGCCATGCACAGCAGCAGGATGGGAGCGTCGCGGGAGAGGTCGGCGACGTGTTCGACCAGGTCGAGAAACGTTTCCTCCCCCCAGTGGACGTCGTCGAAGACGCAGACGACCGGCCGCTCTGCAGCGACCGCCTCGAGCAGCTTGCGAAACGCCCAGGCGATCTCTTCGCTCGATGTGACGAGTTGCTTGCCGCCCAGAAGAGTACGGATCACCTGTCCGGCGGCTGGGTCAGGCTCGATCGGCGGCAGCTGTTTGACGACCTCGGCCACCGGCCAGTAAGTGATGCCCTCGCCGTAGGAGAGGCAGCGGCCCCGGACGACGAGAGAGCCCTCGAGCGACGCGAGGAACTCTGCAGCCAATCGGGACTTGCCCACGCCCGCCGGCCCGAGGATCGTGAACAGCTGGCAAGAACGGTCGCCGACGGCCTGGTTGTAGGCATCTCGAAGGCGGCGAAGCTCGGTCTGGCGCCCCACCATCGGTGTATCCGCGTGCCTGTCAGAGCCCTCCTTGGGATGCACCGCGACCAGGCGGTACGCAATCACCGGCGCGGCCTTGCCCTTGAGTGAAAGCGGTCCGATCGCCTCGACCTCGACGGCGTCGCGAGCCAGGCGGAGCGTCTCCTCACCGAGTAGAACCTGGCCGGGCTGGGCGGCCTGCTGCAGCCGCGCCGCAACGTTCAGCGCATCCCCGGTCGCAAGGCGCTCCTCGGTTCCGGTGACCACTTCGCCGGTCGTGACTCCGATGCGGCCCTGGACGCCCAGCTCCGGGAGCGCGTCGCGCATCTCTGCCGCTGCTCGCAGAGCCCTGAGCGCGTCGTCTTCGTGCACGATCGGAACTCCGAAGACGGCCATGACGGCGTCGCCGATGAACTTTTCCACCGAGCCGCCGTGCCTCTCGACGATGGCCTTCATGCGCTCGAAATAGCGGGCGAGCAGTGACCTCAGCGCTTCCGGGTCCAGCTTCTCTCCGAGCTCTGAGGAGCCGGTCACATCGCAGAAGAGCACGGTGACGACCTTCCGCTGCTCGCGTGAGCGTGCAGGTGCTCCGGCCACGGCGGCGCCACAAAAAGGGCAAAAGGAGAATTCGCCAGGGAGTTCCTTGCCGCAGCTGGTGCAGGGCGCCACCGCACCGAGTCTAAGCCCTGCCTGCAGCCGCAAAAAGTCGGGCGCATGCCCTGGGTTCGATGCTCGCCTCCCGTTGCATCAATCCCGTACGGTCATGATGGCGCCGTGATTGAGCTGAGCCATGACCAGAAGCCACAGGGTTGGAGCGCGGGTGCTGCAGGGTATGAGACCGCCTTCGCGCCTCTCACCAACCTGTTCGTGCCCGACGCGATACAGCTTCTCGACCTGAAACCCGCCGACCGATTCCTTGATGTCTGCGCGGGCACCGGTGCAATGGCGCTCCCCGCCGCCCGAATGGGAGTCGATGTCACGGCCGTGGATTTCGCGCCAGGGATGGTGGCGCTCCTCCGCGCGCGCATGCAGTCCGGCGGCCTCAGCGCTCAGGTCGAGGAGATGGACGGGCAGGCGCTGGACCTACCGGATGCGTACTTCGACGCTGCCGCTTCGATGTTCGGGCTGATCTTCTTTCCAGACCTCGGCGCAGGCATGCGCGAGCTCACCCGGCTGACCCGGCCTGGCGGGCGCGTGCTCGTGGGTGCGTGGGATCACGCGCGGTTCCCTCTTGCAGCGGCGGTGGGTAGGGCAATGGCAACGCTCGCACCTACGCCGCAGGAGCGGACTGAAGTGCCGATTGCGATGCGCCTCGGTGAGCGAGGGCGCCTCATCGGCGCTTGCGAAAGCGCGGGCCTGGTCGACGTCCAGGTCCACGAGGTGACACACACATGGGCGATTGATGACCCGGCGCAGTTCTTTACCAGCTTGCCCGATTGGTCCCCGCCCATCCAGCCTGTGCTCGCAACACTGCCGCTTGCGGCCATCGCCCGCGTCCGCGATGGATTCGTCGAAGCGGTGCGCGACCTGTCGCGTCTGACTGGTGGCCTCGAGACCACCGCCCTGCTGGCACTGGGCAGGCGCGCATCCACTTAGCTCCACTCAACAATCCCACCACCGACGCGGAGCATCGCCCCGCTTAGATTCGAGGGTTGCATTTCGCCCGGGTCCACTTAACATGATCCGGCCCACGGATTAACAACCACTGAGAGGAGTCATGTTTATGGCCCGGACACCCCTGCTGAGCAAGTTCCAGAGACTGGTTGCGGATTTCAAAGAAGCCGAGCACTCGGGCCGCACCGTGCACGCTGTGCAGGAAGAGCGCCGGCACAAGTTGAGCCGCCGCGACTTTCTCAAGGTCACCGGCGCAACCGTCGGCGCGGCCGCGCTGTCTGGCCGTATCCCGGTATTTGCTCAGGGTGCGCCCCGGATCGCGATCATTGGGGCAGGCATCTCCGGTCT
>CATPBO010000159.1 GCA_955652835.1 Candidatus Dormiibacterota bacterium | reverse complement strand
GCCATAACGGCCTGGTGATCAACCCCGAGGTGTACCGGCTTCTCGGGCGGTTGCTCCACCGGCCGCGGCGCGCTGCCGGGTTGCCCGCCTGATCGCCGCCGCGATCGCGCTGGCGCTGGCCGCTGCAGCGGTCCACGGCACGTGGAACGTCCTGGTCAAGGTGAGCGGGGATCCGATGGCGACGTTTCAGCGTGCGACGATCGCGGCTGCGTCGATCATCACGCCGCCGACTGCGGTGGTGTGGATGCTGACTGGACGCCCCGGCTTTTTGCCGGCCGCTGCTGGATGGTGCGCGCTCTCTGCAGCGTTCGAGCTGACCTACCTGTGGTTGCTCGCGGCCGCGTACCGCCGCGGCGAGCTGTCCGTGGTCTACCCGATCGCGCGCGGGTCGGCCCCGCTGCTTGCCGTCGTGGCGGGATTGGGGTTGCTCCACGAAAGGTTGACCGCGGTTCAGCTCGCCGGTGTTGGTCTTCTGCTCCTCGGCATCCTCGCAGTCGCGGTCTCGCAGTCGGGTGGGCGCGCCACCCTGCCTGCTTTGCTCACCGGGGTCGCGATCGCGTCTTACACGGCGGTCGATCGCGTGGGAGTGCGGCTTTCGACCCCCTGGTTGTACGGATGGCTGCTCGTTGTGCTGATCGCTGTGGGACTCCCAGTCTCAACGTGGGTCGCGGCTCATTTGACCGCCGCGCGTCGCGGGCTGGTCGAGCAGCCGAGGGCATCACCATCGCTGAGTCGCGCGCAGGCGATTCTGATCGGAGTCTTCATGTGGGGAGGCTACCTGCTGGTGCTGTGGGCCCTCAGCCTGGCCCCACTGTCGGTCGTCGCGCCGGTGCGTGAGACTGCGGTCGTCGGGGTCGCCGTTTGGGGCGTGTGGAGGCTGCGGGAACGCAAGTCCGCAGCCGTGAAACTTTCAGGTGCGGCGGCCACCCTTGCGGGGGTGGCTCTGCTCGCTCTGTGATGTTCTTAACATCGCCAGCGCCGGTGGTAAGGTAGCTTTGTCGCCCGGATGGCGGGCGATGTGCGCCGCGGTCGTCGAACTTCTCGAAAGGGCCCGTGCGTTCGTGACATTGCTTTCGAGAAGGGAGTGCGCAGATGCCGACCGGCACCATCAAGAAGTTGGTCTCCGACCGCGGATTCGGGTTCATCGCCGCCGAGGACGGGCGAGAGTATTTCTTCCATCGGACCGGATTGGATTCGGCCGTGAACTTCGACTCGCTGGCGGGGGGTGAACGGGTCACGTTCGAGATCGAGCCGAGCCAGAAGGGCCCGCGCGCGAACCGAATCAAGCTCGCGTAGCCGATCTTCCACGGCCGATCAGATGATCGCGGCCGGCTTCCTCTTTGATGAAGGCTGACCTCCAGACGTTCGAGATCGCGCCGCAGGGCGACTACTCGCTCGAGGAGGGCGCGATGTTCATCGGGGCATGGCATCGAGCACCATCCGACTCAGGCGATCCCGAGGGCCATCTCCATCTCGCTTTCCTGACCGACGGTGACTGGACGCCGGTCGGCGTCTGCCTCAAGCAGGATTCGCGCGGACATGTCCTCGGGACCATCTACGGCGACGCGCCGGCATCGGGGGTGGCCAAGCAGGTCGCGCGCATTCTCAGCCTGGATGTCGACGGCCGCGGGTGGCCGGACGTCGCAAAACGGGACCCCGTGGTGGCGCAGCTCCAGCGGAGGTTCCCTGGATTCAGGCCGGTCAACTGGTCGAACGCTTACGAGGCCGCCGCGTGGTGCATCATCTCGTCGCGCATCGCGATGCGCCAAGGCCAGGGAATCAAAGACCGGATGTCACGTGATCTTGGTCAATCGATCGACGTCCATGGACATATGCTCTGGACATTTCCGGCCCCAGATCGGCTGGCTCACCTCGAGAAATTTGCTGGACTGTTCGGTCGAAAGGTTGAGTACCTGAACGCGCTCGGGCGGGCGGCGCTGGTCGGCGAGCTCGACACGGAAACGCTGCGCTCGATGACAGCTGAGCAAGCGCTCAAGAGCTTGCAGCGACTTCCGGGAATCGGGGCGTTCGGATCACAGCTCGTGCGCTTGCGGGCACTGAGCGCCGTGGACGAGCTGCCGGCAGAGGAGCTGCGCTTGATGGGCGCACTGCGCACCGAGTACGGGCTGGCGCGCGAGCCTGACCAGAAGGCGCTCGAAGAGCTGGCCACCAAATGGAGGCCTTACCGGATGTGGGTCTGCGTCTGCTTGAGGCGGACGCTTGAAGGTGGCGCCGGCATGACCCATTCGCGCGCGTCACAGTAAGGTCAGCGCGAGGCGCTCCGCACCAGGATCAATGCCGTCGCCCAGAGCAATGAGCCCGCGATCAGCAGAACCCACATGGTCCAGGTGATCACCGAGAGCTCCACCAACGCGCCGAAGATGCACATCGCCGCGGCGCCGGCGAGCAGGAAGGCGCCAGGCAAAAGGAGCCAGGCCGAGTACCAGGGCGGCTGCACCGAATCACCTCGATCGAACAGCCGCCCCGCGCCAAAAACCAGCGCCGCGACGATCACCGCCGGTGCTGCCAGGCCGATCGCCCACGGCACCTTGACTGTTCCGGTGGCGGCTCCAAGCAGCGGCTGCACGCCCGCCGCGGCGAGCGCCGCTGGAACGGCGAACGCGAGCAGTCGCAGCATCGCGCTCGCCGGCGGCACGTTCAGGTGATCACGGTACCGGCAGGGCAGGAACTTCCGCGGGCAGCGTGAAAACCGGCTGCGTCTGTATCAGACCAAGCTGAACGTCGCGGTAGTTGGCCGGCTGCGACAGTTGGCTCATGAACGAATCATTGAATGTGTGCGCACGTTGCGCCAGGCCATCCGCGCTGGTGATACCACCAGCGTACGGCTGTCGCGGCAGCCCGCTGTACAGGTCGGGCGAATTGTAGAAATCAGAGCTGCCGTACACCGAAGTCGATGCGTACGAGTAGATGGCAACGCCCAACACCTGGTTGCCACGCGCTGACGGTGCGAGGACTCGGCGAATTTCAGCCAGGGAGTCGTCCGGGTAATTCAGGAAAGCGCCGACACCCGTAACCACTCGATTGGCGAAGCCCGAATCCTTCTCGAAGTTCAGCCATGCATCGAACCAGCCTTTCTCTCGCCCAATCCATTCGCTGTCGTAGTTCATCGGCACTCCGAAGTCGATGTAACCCTTGAGCAGCCAGTCAGCCCAGTCTTGAAAAACGGACGTGTATGCGGAGGTTCGGCCCCAACCGGCGAGGTTGGCCGGTCCACCCCCGAAGCAGATGAGTGCACCGCTGAGCTTCACTGACGGTTTCGTTTGCTGCAGATCGTTATGCAGGTCGCGCACGAACGCCGTCACGCGGTCGCGCCGCCAGGCCTGCCACCGGCTGTCCTCGGGTGCCGGGACGCCCCTTGCCCCGGTGTCATGCGCGTACAGAGTCAATGCAGCCGGCGAGTAGCCCCAGGTCGCGCCCGGATAGCGGACAAAGTCCATGTGAAGGCCGTCCACGTCGTAGTTGCGCGCGAGGTCCATGAAGATCTTGTGCGTGTAGGTCTGTACTTCCGGAATTGCGGGGTCGAGGTATCCGCCGGTCGCGCCGTCATTGGTTCGATTGGCCCACGCATCCCCGTGCTTCAGATAGACACCACTCGTGTCGCCCACGAAGAATGTGTTGAGCCACGCGTGCACCTCGATCCGTGGTCTCGACTGGTGGGCGAGCTCGATCACGTAGGAAAGAGGATCAAAACCCCGCGATCCGCTGATATCGAGTGCTCGCGGTTCGTCACCCCGGTTGTAGTAGGCATCGCCTCGCTTGCGTACTTGAATGATCAGCACGTTGAGGTTCGCTCGGCGTGCGTCAGCCACCAGCTTCTCAATCTGAGCCCGAGACTTCATACCGTCGTTGAAGGCGTCGACCCACATCGCCCGGTACTGCTGCGGACCGAGGACGATTGGACTTGGTGCCGGCGACGGCGACTCTACTGGAGGAGCGGCGACGGTAGCTGTGGGAGTCGGCACCGCGGCTTGCTGAGGACCACCACCGCAACCCGTCACGACAACGATCAGCAGCAGGGCTCGGCCGGCGCGCCTCATCAGGCGACCGCAAACAGAACATGGTTTCGGCCGGTGGTCTCGATCGTGCCTGGGTAAGCGTTGCGCAGCGTTTCGATCGCCTCGTCGATGAATTTCTGACGGCGATCCCCGTCGACCCCTTCCAGCCGAGCCGCGCAATCCCACCAGCTCGTGCACATCAGGATCAGCTGCTCGGCCGACGCCCATCTCACCGTCTCGTCAATCACTTCAACGCCGGCCGAGGCAAATCCGGCTTCCAGGGCTGCCTGCGCAAATCTCTTTGTGTCCGCGATGGCATCGCGAGTGGGTTTCTGGTCAACAGCCTGCGGAGGGGGCCCTAGCCATCGGTCGGTCACCGTCTCCAGGACAGCCCACACCGATCCCACCGTCCTCTGCACCGGGACGCTGGCCGCGAACCGCGCGCCTGGACACAGAACGCGCCGCGCTTCTCGCAGGGCGACCCCGAGCTCGGGCGCGAACTGGATCCCGTGCCCGCAAGCAGCAGCGTCAAACATCGCGTC
>CATPBO010000158.1 GCA_955652835.1 Candidatus Dormiibacterota bacterium | reverse complement strand
GGGCTAAATGCTCATCGATGAACAGTTCCGAAAGTGTGTCACCTACCTGTACATCCACGGCGCGGATCCCGAAAGTGGGGCAACGCTCAAGCGACCTGTCGCTTCCGCCTTTTTCGCGGACGTCGTGATCGGACCGTCCAAGCTCGTCTACGCGGTTACCGCACCGCATGTACTCGGACGGTTCCACTCAATGCGGGCATGGCGGTGGTGGTGCCAAGCCAAAAGATCATCGAGGTCCTCATGGATGAGGAGCTGATCAAAGACCGAGAGATGCGCGCGTAGCCGTGGCAGAGTGGGGCTGCTACTTTCGCTGTACGACCAGACCTTTCGTGAACATCTCGGTTGCATCGTTGTACCAGGTCCTGTTGAACCTGATAGAGATTGTGCGTCGAATCGTTTTGGCATTTACGCCCGCTACCCCGATGTCAAGCTCGTAGTCTCCAGGGGGTTTCAGGGTCGGCCATTCACCTGGTCTCAGCTCGTTCGGGTGGACCGGATACATGGAGCTATGGATTATCAGCATCGGTTGGTCTTCTTGGTCTCCTCCTATCGTCCAGTCATCCACATGCACGAGATCGCAGAACCGATGTACGCCGGGCAGCAACTTGGGCCTCTGCTCCTGGTCAAATGACCACCGAAGGTCCAATGGCAAGAACACTGGATCAGCGACCATGGCTTTTGAAGCGTCCCGCTTTCGGAGCTCTAGCATCTGGACTTCCACACCATCAGCGGCACCAGGCCCTTGGTTCACGATTCGCAGGCGGCAGTAGTAACTCGCAAACGATGCAGGCCCACTGACGCTCCTGATCCTCATTTTGCCAGGAGGACCGGAATCAACAAACACCTCGAGTCGTGCACGTGGGCTGAACCAACCGAAGCCGGCGAGTAACGCAACAATGACGGCTGCAACCGTCGCAATCGCCGCGAGCGCGACCCATCCAGGCCAAGCCCAACCGCCCCATGTCCACCCATCCCAGTGGGTGACTTGGTCGACGAGTTGGCTCAAGTCCATCCGGCGGTAGTTTAGGCTCGGAAAAAGTGGCGCAGCTTCGGGCTGGATAGCGCGGCTAGGAGCCCAAAGGCACCGGGCGCGCTTCCCTGCCTCTCAAGCCGCATGTAACCGTACCTAGGCCCTGGGAGCTACCCGCGGCCGGCGTAAGCCACCAGGCCTCGGTGCGTCGAGGTGAATCCAGCCTCGCGTAGTAAAGCGTTGAGCGGCGATTCCATTACGGGCACTCCGTCGACCCGCTGCACCTCAACTTTGCCCGCGAGCACCGCCATCCCGATCAGTGCGCGCATGTGCTCGGGCTTGACCTCGCCGTTGGTCAGCAGCGAGCGTCCGCCCCGCTCGAGGTACAGCTTGAGCTCGCCCTCGTCCATCACGCAGTAGGCGCCCGCCGTGCGGCCCATCCGTCCGTCCGAGCGGGGCCAGGACAACAGGGAGCCGTATGCGTTGGCGGGATCCGTCGCGGCAAGCGCGACGATCCCTCCACCGGAGTCGCGCAAGGCGCGCAGTCTGTCCACCGCGCCAGGCAACGCGAACTGCGAACCACCCAATCCCTCGACGAAATATCCGCGGCGAATTCGCCCTGACTCCTCCATCGCACGCAGCACCGGATACAGCGCGGCGAACCCGCCAGCCCAGCTCTCGCCCACGACGGTTTCGCGTGTCAGGACCCCGTAGCGTTGCAGCAGCACGCCGGCCTCGGAATGCAGGCGTTCGGTTGCAGCGACCCCGCCGCCGATCAGGTCCGCGACCAGTGACCAGCGGCCGGACGCGCGAGGCTGGGTGAGTCGTGGCAGTCGTGGACGATGTGGCGACCTTCGGGCTGCCGGACCCAGCAGGCGCAGCGGCGCAAACGTGTCGTTCGTGACCTCACCCGACCAGACAAGGTCCCACAGAGCATCGAGGATCAACTCCTCGTCGCCGCCGCCACAAGCGTTGTAGAGGTCGCGGAAAAAGCTTGCGCCGCGTCCTTTCAGGTGCTCCCGCAGGCGCTGATGAAGGTCCCCATCCGGCGCGCCGACCGGCTCGGGGACAAGCCGCGGCGCATCGCCGCGCAGGTACAGGGCGACCTTGCCGTCGCTCGTGCCGAGCGAGCCACGGCCGACCCACACCACCTCACCCATCGAGATAAGCTCATCCAGCATGCGCGGGCTGTATCCGCCGACACGGGCGGCGATCACGTCGCGTTCGATGACGCTGGCCGGCAGCGCTGCGGCCTGGAGCTGAAACACGACCTCCAGCAGCCGGTCGACACCCGCGGCTTTCGCTCCGATTCCATGCCATGCGGGCAGAAAGCGTGCGACCGCTTCCGGCGCAACTGATTCGACCTCGTGGCGAAGCGCGGCCAGCGAGCGCCGACGCAGGATCTTCAACACCTCCGGATGGCAGTACTCGCGCCCCTGCATCGCGCGTCGGAACTCGCCGGCAAGGACATCGCCGCGTGCAGCCAGCCGGCTCAGCGCCGCCTCGATCGCCACAGCGGGCACGGCCCATCTCGCCGCGGGATCGGCAGAGAGGAAAGGCACGTGCGTGCGAGCCCAACGGCGCAGCAGCGAGTCGAGCGGTTCTGGGCCGGGATTCAGGAATACGTCCGGGAGACCGACCGGTAGGTTGGCCCCCAGCGCCTCGCGATAGCGTCCGGCGTCCTCGGCTGCGATCCAGCGCGATTCGCCTGCCAGCCGCACCGGGACCGCACGGCGTTCGAGCTCCAACGCCAGCAGCCATTCCTCGGAAATGCCACGCGCCGCAGCCTCTTGATGCGTGAGGTCGCCAAGGCAGACCAACAGGTCGTGCGCTTCGTCCTGATCCCGTGGAAAGCGTTCGGGCAGAAGACCCTGCAGTTCGAGCTCAACCCCGCCAATCGCGTCAGGGTCGAGCAGCTCGCGAAGGTCTTCGCTGCCAAGGAGCTCGGCCAGCAGCTCACGGTCGAGCGTGAGCGCTTGCGCCCGGCGCTCCGCGAGCGGCGCATCGCCCGCGTACATGAATTCGGCCACGTATGAGAACAGCAGGGACGACGCGAATGGAGAAGCGCGCTCCGTGTCGACCGCGACAACGCGAATCTCGCGCGAACGGATCGCGCGGAGCATCCCCATCAACGCGGGCATGTCGAAGTGATCCGTCATCACTTCGCGCCATGTCTCAGCGAGGATCGGGAAATCGGGATACTGGCCGGCGACCTGCAGGAGACCGGCGCTGCGCATTCGCTGCTGCCACAGGGGCGTGCGCTGTCCCGGCCGGCGGCGCGGCAGCAGCAGCGAGCGGGCAGCGTTTTCTCGGAAGCGCGCAGCGAACAGGGCCGATGCCGGCAGCTGGGCAGACACCAAGGGTTCGACCTCCTCGGGGTCCAGCATCAACTCGTCGAGCGAGGGCGGCGACTCGACCTCGGGCAGATGCATCGCGATCCCGTCATCGGTCCACAGAGCCCGAGCGTCAACACCCAGCCGTTCCTGCAGGCGCGCCTCCATGGCCAGGGCGAGCGGCGCATGGACGCGACCGCCGAACGGCGTGTGCAAGCAGACGCGCCAGTCGCCCACCTCGTCGCGAAACCTCTCGACGACCACTGTCCGGTCGTCTGGCACGACGCCGGTGGCGGCCGCCTGGTCATCGAGGTAGGCGAGCAGATTTTTGATCGCGCGGTCGTCGAACCCGGCGCGTTCCCGCAGGCGCTTGGCGGCCGCCTGCGGCTCCGACGCGCGCAGCTCGCGGACCATCTTGCCCAGGGCGGCTCCGAGCTCAACCGGCCGGCTGGGAGTGTCCGCCTTCCAAAAGGCGATCTTCCCAGGCTCGCCAGGCGCGGGCACGACCAGCACTTGCGACGGGGTGATTTCCATGATCTTCCACGTCGAAGCACCCAGGACGAAGTTCTCGCCCACCCGCGTCTCGTAGACCATCTCCTCGTCCAGCTCGCCGACTCGCCTGCCGTCTCCGACGAGGTTCACCGTGTAGAGCCCGCGGTCGGGGATCGTTCCGGGGTTGGTGACGGCCAGCCTCTGAGCGCCGGCCCGACCTCGCAGCTTGCCCGCCACACGATCCCATACGATGCGGGGCCGCAGCTCGGCGAAGTCGTCGGACGGATACCGGCCGCTCAGCATGTCGAGCACCGACTCGAAAGCTCGCGGACCGAGGTCGCTGTACGGATAGGCGCGGCGGACGACGCGACCGAGCTCCTCCACGCTCCACTCGTCCATGGCGCACATCGCGACCACCTGTTGAGCGAGCACGTCCAGCGGCTTGCGCGGCACGACGGTCGATTCGATGCGTCCCTCGAGCATGCCCTCGACCACTGCCGCACACTCGAGCAGGTCTCCGCGGAACTTCGGGATGACGACGCCGTGCGAGATCTCACCCACCGAGTGACCCGCGCGGCCAACTCGCTGAATCCCGGCCGCGACGCTGGGCGGAGCCTCGACTTGAAGCACAAGGTCAACCGCGCCCATGTCGATGCCGAGCTCGAGCGTCGAAGTTGCGACCAGGCCCTTGACCACGCCCGCCTTGAGCTGATCCTCGATGAGCATGCGCTGCTCACGCGCGATCGATCCGTGATGGGCGCGCACCAGCTCTTCGCCCGCGAGCTCGTTGACTCGCGCGGCGATGCGCTCGGCCAGCCGACGCGAGTTGACGAAGACGATGGTCGACCGATGCTCACGAATCATCTGCAGCAGCCGCGGGTAGATCGCGGGCCAGATGCTGTTGGCGGTTTGACCGCTTTCGTCCTCGACGGCGAGCCTTGCCATGTCGTCGACGGGCACCTCGACCCGCACGTCCATCGTCTTCAACCTTCCCGCGTCGACGATGGCGACGTCGCGGTCGGTGCCACCAAGGAAGCGCGCAACCTCCTCGAGCGGCCGTTGGGTCGCCGACAGCCCGATCCGCTGCGGTTCGACCCTGGTCAAAGCGCTCAGCCTCTCCAGGCTCAAGGCCAGGTGGCTGCCGCGCTTGGTGGCAGCGACTGAGTGGATCTCGTCGACGATGAGCCAGCGGACGGGTGCGAGGATGCGGCGTGCGGCGCTGGTCAGGAGCAGGAACAGCGACTCGGGAGTCGTGATCAGGATGTCGGGCGGGTGACGCTCCATCGATCGACGCACGTCGGTTGGCGTGTCGCCGGTGCGAATGGCGACCGAGATCTCGGGCGCATTTCCGCCAGCGGCCTCGATGTGATGGCGGAGGCCTACCAACGGCGAGCGGAGGTTGCGATCGACGTCGTGCGCTAGCGCCTTGAGAGGGGATACATAAAGGACGCGACACCGCTCGGCCTCAGCCGGCACAGGTTCGCTGGCCAGCCGGTCGAGGCACCACAGGAAGGCGGCCAGGGTCTTGCCGCTACCGGTGGGCGCGGCCATGAGGACGTGATGGCCGGCGGCCACCTGCTGCCAGCCAAGTTCCTGGACCTGGGTTGGAGCGTCGAACGAGCCGCGAAACCAATCTCGGGTGCCCGGCGAAAAGAGATCGAGAGCGTTCCCCACGAAGACAAGTTTGACCGTTTCCGCGAGCGCAAACAAGTGTTCGTTAACGGGCCGAAGCGCAAACTGAGCGCCGGCGTGGCGGAGATCGCAAGCAGGCCCGCTGGGGGTTGGTCGAGCCATTGAGGAGGGCAGATGTACCCGTT
>CATPBO010000157.1 GCA_955652835.1 Candidatus Dormiibacterota bacterium | reverse complement strand
GTTGGGCTGGCCGTCATCCTGGCGACCTGCGGGCTGCTGTTCGTCATCGGTCGCGACCTTGGCGGGGTCCGAACCGGGCTCTTGGCGGCCCTGTTCTACGGGGTCCTGACCGCCGCGGGCAACCCACGCCTGCTGGCGACCAACACCGAGCTCCTCATGATGCTGCCGCTGACGGCCTCCGTCCTACTAATCCTGCGACGGCAGTGGCTGTTGTCGGGCGTTCTCCTCGTTGTCGCGGGCGCGTTCCGCCAGGTGGCGGCGGCCAACGTCCTTCTGGCCATGGCGGCGATTCTCTGGCTCGAGCCTCCCGGCACCCGGCGGCGCGCCGCGGCCTGGTTCTCGGGAGGCATCGCTGCCGCGCTTATCGCCGGCGCATTGGTCCTGCTTGCGAGCGTATCACTCTTCGGGTTCTGGCGCTGGACCGTGAGCAGCCTGTACGGCTACGCCTCGACGAACTGGATACCCAGCTTCGTGTGGATGCGGGCGCAGGACAGCCTGGTGCCGTTCGTAGTGAACATGGCCGTCTTGTGGATCGCCGCGATCGCGCTCGCAACCCGATGGCGGCGGCTTGATGCAAAGGAGAGGCTGGTCATCGTTTGGCTGGCGGTGGCAATGGTCGGATCGGTCGCGGCCGGACATTTATCGTGGCACTACTTCATCCAGGCCATGGGACCGCTTGCGCTCGCGGCGGCGCTTACTTTCGAGCACTTCACCGTCCGCAGATGGGTCGCGGCTGCCGCGGCGTTGGGGATCGCTTTACCCGCCCTCGGATGGTGGCTGTATGACCTGGGCGCCGACCCACTGACCTATGACTTCAGCCCGCCAGTGCCACAGCACCAATCGGTGGCCGCCTACATCGACGACCACACGGCGGCTGGCCAGCGCGTTTTTGTCTGGGGCGACTGGCCGGCGCTCTACATCGAGTCCGACCGGCTCATGGCGGGCCGCTTTCCCGGCTTCCTTCGAGGCTTCGCTCGGGGGTCGGGGATCCAACCGGACAACTGGGACACGAAGCCTGACGTGTGGCCCGAGCTTCAATCGGACTTTAGTGCCCACCCACCCGCGCTCATCGTCGACACCGCGGCGGCCGGATGGAGCGATTTCTCGATGTATCCGATGAGCAACTACCCCGTCCTTGCCGAGCTTGTGGCGAGCCGTTACCACGTGGTGGCGACGGTCGACCGAGTTGTGATCTACGCGCCCAACAGCCCATGAATGATCGGTAGCGGCGGCAACGGCGGAGCCTCCACCGGGACCGGGGGTACCTTGACCGGGAGCGGAAGCGTCACCACGGGAAGCGTTACGACCGGCAACGCAACGTTGGGGTCCACAACCTGGACTCCGGCTTTTGCGGCCTGCGACGTCGCCTGAGATTTCGCGCGTTCCGCAATCGCAGCGGCCAGTTTCGGTATCTGGACTGCGTGGCGCTGCATGGCCGCGTACGGCTGAGCCGAGGTGATCGCGGGCCTGCCGCCCGTTTCGACCTGGGTTAGCTGCGCCGGCGACGCCGGCTGCGAGATCAGGACCGCTCCCGCCGTCGCCGCGGCGACGACGAGCGTGCCCACCCTGAGCAGCTGACCGGTGGTTGGACCGGAGGCTTGATGGGCGGCGTCGCTCAGCCAGCGTCCACCAAGAAACAGCCCCAGGGCGTAGATCGCCCTGCGGCCGGCCGCGCCCCCGCGCTCGACGTACTCGCTCACCCGGGCGATCGCTTGCCGGAGGCCTCTTTCGACGCTGCTGACGGTGATGCCCAACACCTGGCCGATCTCACGGTTCGAGAGATCGCCGAAATAGGCGAGCTTGATCAGCTGCTTTTGCCGCGGGGGCAGCGAGCTCACCGCCTCCTCGACGCCCTGTCGCGCCATCGCGCCTGAAAAGCCTCTCCAGCTATGGGTTCGGTCACCGCCGTCGTTCATGCCCTCGACGAGCAGCCGCTTGAGCTCTCTGTGTGCGCCCTGAAGGCGGCGCCGGTCGATCGGCTGGCGGCGAGCGCCGGTCATGAGCCAGCTCCGCCACGAGCCGTTGGCGGCAGGGGGAACCACGTGGTTCTCAGCTTCGCGCGATGCAACAGACATGAATTCGGCTACGCCCCCACAACGAGAACTCCCGACAGCCGGGACGTACCCGATGCTATCAGTCAGGAGCTGGCTTTCGGGGCCTTTTGATCTCGAGGATCGTGGGCTCGCCGGCTGCAACCGCAAGCAGTCGATCGAGCACCCGGATCGCGTCGGGACCCTCCGGCGCCCCCACCAGCCGGACGTAAGCCGAGGCCCCATTCGGGAACACCATAGTCGGGGTGCCGAAGACGCCGTGCTCGCTAACCGCCTGCTGGTGATCACGGGCAAGGCCGCCCAGGATGCCGGGGTCGGCGACGTCATTGCGAAACTGTTCGAGGTCCAGCCCGGAGTCGACGGCCACCCGCTCCACCACATCAACCCGGTCGATGTCGAGCCGGTCACGATGGCGCGCCCGCAGCAGTGGCATGTGGAGATCCGCGAAGCGCTCCTGGCGACGAGCCGCCTCGGCGGCCTTGAACGCCAGGCGGCCGTTGACCTTTTCCGGCGCCGGCGCGTCCCACACGGTCCACCCGTCATCCTTGGAGTTCACCTGTGCCAGCGAGAAATAGCGCCACGAGACCTTGAGCCTCGAGGGTTCGATCAGGCCAACGTTCTGGAGCAGCACCGATGCGCGGTAGACGAACGGACACTGATAGTCATAGAAGACCTCTAGCTCGATGACGCCTGGATCGACCACGCTATCGACTTCAACGCGTCTCATCAGGACGGATATTCCCCAGAGCTGGGGGTGGATGCGTTCCGACCTGCTGGTGAGGCTCGCGCCGTTCGTGGCCGCCTACGCGATCGCCTACCAGCTCCGTGCGCGACCTGCCTGGCTTGGCTTGACCGCGGGCCTGCCCGGCACCCAATTGATCTTCGCCGCGGTGGCCACTCCTGTGATGTTCGTCGCGGCGATCCTGGTGCAGCTGTGGCTGACCCGCCGGCGGGGTGTGCTGATTGTCCCCGCGAACGCACGCGATGCGTGGTTCCAGGCGGGCTTCTACGCGCTCAACGGACCGGTCGAGGAAGCCTTCTTCCGCGGCCTGATACAGGGCGGTTTGGGCGTGCTGTGGGGCATGCCGATCGGATTTGCGATCGGCACCACGCTCTACGTCCTCTATCACCGGCTCGGCCGGTGGACATGGCCGGACACGCTCGCCACGGCGCTGGTCGGGGTGCCGCTCGGGCTCGCGTTCTGGCTCTTGCCTGGACCGCCATCGCTGCTGGGCATCTCGATCGCGCACATCGCCGCCACGTGCGGATTCCTGGGCCCGGGCCCATACATCCTGAAAAAGCTGAACCTCGTGTAGTGGCCGTAAACCTGGATCCGCAGCAGCGTCGAACGTTGACGTGGGCCGGGTTCGCAGTCGTGCTCACGGCGTTCGATGGCTCGGTGCTCGTCCTCGCGCTCCCGGCGATCGCGGCTGACTTCCACGCCCGCACGCCCGCACTTTCCAACCTCGGCTCGGTGCTCGCGGTGGGCGCGCTCGGCGCGCTGCCGCTGGCCGCGTTGGCTGATCGCTTCGGGCGGCGCCGCTTGATCGCTGTGGGTGTCGCCGGGTTCTCGCTCGCCAATTTCGCCAGCGGCCTCGCGCCCTCGCTGGAAGCGCTGGCGGGCCTGAGGCTGGTCGCGGTCTGTTTTGAAGCCCTCGTCGGTGGAGTGGCCACGGCGCTCATCGTCGAAGAGGCTCCGCCGGCCCGGCGCGGCCAGGCGGTGAGCGTCCTGGCGCTGCTCGCCGGTTTGGGGACGGGCATCACCGTCATCGCCTACCCGTTGCTCGCGCCGCACTGGCGCTGGCTCTTTCTGGCCGGGGGAATTGGAGTTTTCCTGGCGCCGGCAATCTGGTTCCGGCTTCCCGAGGGCAGGAAATGGCTCGGTGTTCGCGTCAGCGGCTCTGCGTTGAGGCTCCTGTTGCAGCCGCCCTGGCGACGTAGGGTCGCTGTGATCGCCGCGATGACTGCACTCCTCGCCGTGCTTCTCGAGCCCGCCGGCCTCCTGTTCACGGTTTACGCCACCGATGTGCTGCGCCTGTCACCAGTCGCGATCAGCGTGCTCATTGCCGTCTCGGGTGGCGCGGGCGCCGTCTCGTACATCGCAGGCGGTTACCTGACCGACCGCTTCGGGCGGCGTGGACCCGCGATCGCGCTGACGCTGGTGACCGCGCTAGCGACGAGTCTCAGCTTCGCGACGGCGACGATCGGCTTTTACGTGGGAAACGTGCTGTGGAGCGCATTTGCCAGCGCTGCCACTCCGGTCTTCGGTGCATGGACCGCGGAGCTGTTTCCAACGCGCGCCCGCGCGACGGCCGAAGCAACCTCCGGTGTGGCCGCCGCGATCGGCAGCGTGGTTGGGCTGCAGGCGGTCGGCCTGATCTCGCCATCGGCCGGGCTCGGCCGCGCCATCGAGCTGTGCGCTGTGGCGGCAATCGCTGGGGCTTTCTTGCTGTTGATGCTGCCGGAGACCAGGCAGGCTCCTCTTCCTGACTAGAGTTAAAGGTTCAGTGGACCGCGCGAGAGCAGTGGTCGTCGGTGGCGGCATCACCGGAGCGAGCGTCGCCTACCACCTTGCGAAAGTGGGTTGGCGCGAGACGGTACTGCTCGAGAAGGACGAGCTGACAAGCGGATCGACATGCCACGCCGCGGGCCTCGTGACGCAGTTCAACCCTTCGCCCACGATGATGCGATTCCGCCGCTACAGCATCGAGCTGTACCGGGAGCTCGGCGTCTTCGAGCAAGTCGGCGGCCTGCGGTTTGCTTCGAGCGAGGAGCAGCTGAAGGAGCTGCAGCGCGGGGTCAGTCGCGCGCGTGGGATTGGCCTCGAGGTGGACCTCATCTCGGGTGACGAGTCGGCCCGCTTGATGCCTGCGATCACCAAACGTTCGCTGCACGGCGCGATCTGGGTTCCGAGCGATGGCCACCTCGACCCCCACACGGCAACGCACGCCCTGGCCGCCGCGGCGCGCAGCCTGGGCGCAAGGATCCTGACGCAGCGTCGAGTCACAGGATTCAAGCGCGGAAGCCGCGGCGAGGTCACCGCGGTCGAGACCGACGGAGGTCGGATCGAGACCGACGTGGTAGTCATCGCCGGCGGCATCTGGGCGGCGCAAATCGCGGCGATGGCCGGTGCGTTCATCGTCTCGACGCCCGTCGACCACCAGCACGCCGCCCTGCTCGCCGTGCCCGGTCACGAACTCCCTCACGACATGCCCTGCTTTCGTGATCCGGACAACCTCATATACGGAAAGTCGGAGGCGGGAGGGGTCGTTCTCGGCGGGTACGAGGCCGACCCGGTCGCACGGTGGATCGACGGCGTGCCCTGGGACCATGCCGGCACGTCCCTGCCGCCCGACCAGGCGAGGTTCGAGCCATTGCTGGCCGGAGCGGCGCGGCGCTTTCCATTCATGGGCGAGGCGGGCATCGTGAAGCTCGTCTGTCACCCCGACGCCATGACGCCGGATGCCAATCCCCTCGTCGGTCCGGTTCCCGGCGTGCGGGGCCTCTACATGGCGGCCGGCCTCTCGCTCAATGGTTTCGGAGGCGCCGGTGGCATCGGACGATCGGTTGCCGAGCTGGTTACAGCCGGCGAGGCCGAGCTCGACCTCTATCCGTACCGCCCCTGGCGCTTTGGGCCGGTGCATCGAGACCATCGCTACGTGGCCGAGCTGGCGCGCGAGGCCTACCGGTATTACTACTACCTCCGATATCCGTACGACTCGGACGAGTGGGGGCGTCCCCGCCGGACGAGCGCGCTGCACGAGCGCCTGCAGGACGGTGGTGCGGTCTTCGGCGCCAAGCACGGGTGGGAACGCGCCGAGTACTTCGAGCCGGGCCGGCCATGGCGGCGCGCGGGGGCCGACCAGCGCAAGTTCGGCTGGACCAAGCCGCCCTATTTCGCAGTGCTGGCCGAGGAGCATCGCGCCTTCCGGGAAAGAGTCGGCCTCATCGACATGACGTCCTTCGGAAAGATCGACTTACGGGGCCCGGGCGCGCTCCCGCTGCTGGAGCGGGTCGCCGGAAACCGGATCGACCGGCCGGCGGGCACCGTGGTCTACACGCAGCTTCTGGAAAGGAACGGCGGGATCGCCGCGGACGTGACCGTGACCCGGCTCGCACAGGAGCACTTCAGGGTGGTGACAGGGGCCGGCTACGTCAACAGCGACCTCGGCTGGCTCCGATTGCAGCTCCGCGACGGCGATCCACAGGTTGACATTCGCGAGACCACCGACGAGCTGTCAGTGATCGGAATGTGGGGCCCTCACGCGCGCGACGTGCTCGAGCGTGTGGCGGATGGTGATGTATCGGAAGCCGAATTCCCTTTCATGCACGCGCGGCACATTCTCATCGGCGGAGCGTCTGCGCTCGCGCAGCGTGTCACCTACGTCGGCGAGCTGGGCTGGGAGCTGTACATGGAGCCTGGCTGGGCGGTGCAGGTCTGGGATCGCCTGGTGTCGGCCGGGCGCACATTTGGAATCCGGCCAGGCGGTTACCGCGTGCTGGATTCGCTCCGCATGGAAAAGGGGTACCGCTACTACGGCACGGACCTGACTCTTCTCGACAACCCGTTCGAAGCAGGTCTTGGTTTCTGCGTGCAGCTTGACAAAGAGGACTTCAACGGCCGCGAGGCTTTGGTCGCAGCGCGCGAATCGGGGCTGAAGAGACGGCTTCGCACGCTGGCGGTCGGCGGCGAAGACTACATCCCGATTTACGGCGGCGAGGCGGTGCACAGCGAGGGTGGGGTCGTGGGGCGGCTCAGAAGCTGCGCGTACGGTTTTACCGCGAGGAAGAACCTCGCCTACTCCTATCTTCCGGTCGGCGATGTGCCCGGCGAAGGCGTGCAGGTCGAAGTCTTCGGACATCTGATCCCCGCGACGGTGATGACCGACGCTGTGGTCCCAAAGCGTGCAGCAGAACAGCCCGCGCGTTAACGAAGCCGTCGCCCGAGTCGCGCTCTGGAAGGGTAGCGAGGCGAAAGTTTCCCAGCTCTCAGGCGGGCTGACCAACGAGAACTACCTGGTCGACGTGGACGGGCAGCGCTACGTGATGCGCATCCCGGGACAGTCGACCGAGCTGCTGTCCATCGATCGGGCCAACGAGGTGCACAACACGAAGGCGGCGGCGACCACCGGCATCGGTCCGCGCGTCCTCGAGCATGTTCCCGGACTCGACGTCCTGGTGCTCGAGTACATACCCGGTCCCACGATGTCCGCCAAGGCGCTGCAGTCGGAGCAGATGGCGGCGCGGATGGCCAAGTCCTTCCGCCGCCTGCATGACTCGCCCCGATTCCTTAAAGACTTCAACATGTTCCGGCTGATCGAGTACTACCTCGGGATCGTCGACGAGCACCGGGTCACCATCCCGGAGGGCTACCGCGACTGGCTCCCGACGATCGCTAGGATCGAGCACGCAGTGGGCATTGGTGCGCTCCCACCGGTGCCGTGCCACAACGACCTCCTGTGCGAGAACTTCATCGACGATGGCGACGCCCTGCGGATCGTCGACTTTGAGCTCAGCGGCAACAACGATCCATGCTTCGATCTGGGCAACACGGCGCAGGAAGCCGAGTTCGGCCAGGACCTGCGCGCCGGTCTGTGCGCGGCCTACTTCGGTCGAGACGACGCGCGCCAGCTCGCCCGCATGAACCTGTTCGCGTTGATGTCCGACGTGGGCTGGACGCTGTGGGGCGCCATCCAGGCCAGGATCTCCGAAGTCGAGTTCGACTTCCGCGGCTACTACACGGGGCGTTGGGAGCGGGCGCTCGACGTCCTTCAGTCCGAGGTGTTCTCCGACTGGCTCACCGCCTCGTCCCGCCTAAAAGCTCCTTAAAGAACGATCGTTTGACGGCGACTCCGGCCAGTGCTACGGTTCGCGGCGGTATATCGCTCGCATATCGGTCGGGCGACCAGCGTCTCGAAATAGGGGTTAGGGATGGCGTCCGCTTCGGGGGTCGTGGCGCTGGTCGAGTCCGAATCGGCTCGCTCGCAGAGCGAGGAAGCCTACCTGCGCATCCGTGAGCGGATCGTCTCCCTCGACATGCGCCCGGGCTCGGTCGTCAACGAAGGCCGCCTTCGCGAGGAGCTGCAGATCGGCCGCACTCCCATCCGCGAAGCCCTGCAGCGCCTGACGCGGGAGAACCTGGTCAGGTCGGTCCCGCACCGCGGGACATTCGTCACCGACGTCAACATCACCGATCTGGCTCGCATCACAGAGGTGAGGGTCGTCCTCGAGGCCCACGCCGCCAGCCTTGCCGCTGAGCGGCTGTCTGTAAACGACCGCGAGTCGCTGACGATGCTGCTCGAGGTGCTCGAGGAAGGGCCGAGCCTGGATCAGCGCGAGCTGATGCGCCTGGACCAGCAGATCCACCGGCAGATCTACCGGGCGGCGCGCAACTCATTTCTTGAAACCACCCTCGAGCAGTATTTCAATCTCAGCTTGCGGCTTTGGTACCTCGTCCTCGACCGCGAGGTCGGGCTACGCGAGGCGCTCAGGGAGCACGTCGAGCTCCTGGAGGCGATCCTCGCCGGCAATGTCGCGCGCGCCGACGAAAGCATGCGCCGCCACGTGACGGGCTTCGAACGTGAGATCCGCAAAGTGTTGGTCGAGAGGTAAGGAGATGCCAAAGGTCTTTTTCGCAACCGATCTGCATGGCTCCGAGATGTGCTGGCGGAAGTTCTTGAACGCCGGCCGCTTCTACGACGCTGAGATCCTGATCTGCGGCGGCGACATGACCGGCAAAGCGATCGTCCCCATCGTCCAGGAGAACGGCCATTACACCGTTACGCTGGGCGCGGATCGCCAGCAGGTCGAGGCAGCGCAGGTGCCAGATGTCGAAGCGCAGATCCGCCGCAAGGGCTACTACCCGCTCCAGATGAGCCTCGAGCGGCTGCATGAGCTGGACGCGGACCCGGTCAAACGGGCGGAATGCTTCCAGGAGGTGATGCTCGAGGGGGTCGACCGGTGGATGGGGATGGCCGCCGAGAAGTTGCGCGGCACCGGCATCCGGGTTTTCGTCTGCCCGGGCAACGACGACGAGATGGAGGTGGACGACGTGATCCGCCGCTCTGACTTCGTCGAGCTGGGCGAGGGCCGGCTGGTCGAGATCGGCGAATTCACCATGATCTCGACCGGCTGGTCCAACCACACACCGTGGAACACCCACCGAGAGGAGACTGAGGAAAAGCTCGCCGAGCGGATCGAGGCGATGGCGAAGC
>CATPBO010000156.1 GCA_955652835.1 Candidatus Dormiibacterota bacterium | reverse complement strand
GCCTACCTCGTTCCGCACGTTTGGCATCAGCCGTGCGCTTGGTGGCTGCGGATTGCGCGCGTTTGGCACCAGCGGTTCGCTTGCTGCTCCTAGACTTCGGTGGTCCCCGGTGTCAAGCTGATTTGAAGCTTCTCGAGTACCAGGCCAAGGAGGTGCTGGCCTCCCTTGGCATAGCGATACCCCCCGGTAAGGTCGCGCGCACGCCAGAGGAAGCCGCGGCCGCGTGCTCTGAGCTCGGGCCCGTCGCTGTGAAGGCTCAGGTTCCCGTCGGCGGGCGCGGCAAGGCGGGCGGTATCAAGCTCGCCGGGACACCCGACGAAGCGCGCGCGGCCGCCGCCCAGATCATCGGTATGGACATCAAGGGATTCAAGGTGCCGCTCGTCTACTGCGAGACGGCGCTCGACATCGGGCGCGAGATCTATCTCGGCCTCACCGTGGATCGCGACGCGCGCGCCAACGTACTCATGCTCTCAGCGAAGGGCGGAATCGACATCGAGCAGGTGGCCGAGGAATCGCCCGAATCGATCGCGCGGCTGTATCCGAATCCGTGGCGGGGGCCTCTTGATTTCGAGCTGACCCAGCTCGTGTTCGACGCAGGACTGGGCGAGCTTGCGCGGCCGCTGGCAGCGGTCATCAATCAGCTTTACCGCGCGATCCCGGAGCTCGACGCCGTAACAGCGGAGATCAACCCGCTGGTCGTCACCAAGAATGGCGAGGTGATAGCCGGAGACGCAAAGCTCGAGGTGGACGAGAACGCCATGTGGCGACACAAGGACCTCGAGCAGCGCTACGGCGGCGTGCTTGAGGGTGATCCGTACGAGGTCGAGGCCAAGAAACGAGGACTGACCTACGTCTCGCTCGACGGAGATATCGGAATCATTGGCAATGGCGCAGGGCTGTGCATGAGCACTCTCGACCTGGTCCAGCGCGCGGGTGGCCGCGCGGCGAACTTCTGCGATATCGGCGGTGGCGCGAAAGCGGAGGTGGTGGAGAACGCGCTCGCTGTCATCCTCATGAATCCGCGCGTGAGAGGCGTGTTGATGAATGTCTTCGGTGGCATCACGCGCGGGGACGAGGTAGCCAAGGGCCTCGTCAGCGCCCGCGACAACCTGAAGATGCAGCTGCCGCTGGTGGTCCGCCTGAGCGGCACCCGCGCGGAGGAAGGCCGCCGGATCCTCAAAGAGAACGGCATCGAGCCGGGCGCGAGTGCCTGGGACGCGGCCGAGAAGATCGTCGAGCTGACGAGGGTTAGAGCTTGAGCATCCTGCTTGAAGCATCGACCAGGGTGATCGTGCAGGGCGTGACCGGACGCGAAGGCACGTTTCACACCGAGCAGATGCAGGCGATGGGTACCAAGGTTGTCGGAGGCACAAGTCCTGGCAAGGGCGGGTCCACCCATCTCGGCGTGGCGGTGTTCAACACGGTGGCGGATGCGGTGAAGGCCACCGGCGCTGAAGCATCAGGCATTTTCGTGCCGCCTCCCTTCGCCCCTGACGCGATCATGGAGGCTGCTGCGGCCGGGATCACCCTCATCGTCTGCATCACCGAGGGCATCGCGATCCAGGACATGATCAAAGTGAAGGACTTCCTCCGAGGTTATCCGGCGGCCCGCCTTATCGGTGCAAACTGCCCGGGCCTGATCACTCCAGGCGCGGCCAAGATCGGGATCATCCCGCAGAACATCACGTCCCGCGGACCGGTCGGCCTCGTCTCGCGCAGCGGTACCCTCACCTACGAGGTCGCGTCGGCGCTGTCGGCGTCGGGAATGGGCCAGTCGACCATCGTTGGCATCGGCGGTGACCCGGTGCTCGGGCTGACCTTCAAAGACGTCGTCGAGCTGTTCGAGCAGGATCCCGCTACGACACACCTGGTGGTAATCGGCGAGATCGGCGGCAGCGACGAGGAGCACGCTGCTGAGCTGCTGGCTCGAGGCAGCCGGCTCAAGACGGTGGCGTTCATATCCGGGCGTACTGCGCCGGAAGGAAAGCGCATGGGCCATGCAGGAGCGATCATCTCCGGCAACCGGGGCACCGCGAAGGGCAAGGAAGAGGCTTTCCGCAAGGCGGGGGTGGCAGTAGCTGAAACCACCGACGAGATCGTTGGACTGCTGAGGTGATGGCGCTGCCGGTGGCTCTGACCAGGGCGGTTCCTTCCGACAGGCTGCGCGATCTCGGCCTGCTCGCAGGCCTCCTGCTGTGGATGGTCTACACGCGGCTCTTTTTTGTTTTGCAGGCGGCTCACCTGACCGCCCCGCCGTGTCCCTTTTTCTACCTGACAGGGCACCCCTGCCCGTTCTGCGGCGGCACGCGGTCGTTTGCGTACATGTGGCAGGGGGACCTGACGAATTCTGTGAGGTTGTATCCGCTCGGCCCAGCCCTTTTCGCCGGAACCGTCGCCGGCATTGTCGGACTCGCGGCGGCGGCGGTGAGCGGCCGCACATGGACGCCCCGCCTCACGCGCTTCCAGTGGCGTGTGCTGGCCATCGGCGTGGGAAGCGCCGTCGTCATCAGCTGGGCGCTGAAGGCGTTCATCCTCGGGAACTGAGATCCGGCGAATCGGCCCGGAGGACTGGAAGGTCTTTCGGGAGGTCAGGCTGGCAGCGTTGCGCGAAGCGCCGTACGCATTCGGCTCCACCTACGAGGGCGAGGCCGGCGCGAGTGAGGAGAGCTGGCGCAACCGGCTCCGCGACCGGACGCGCTTTGTGGCCATTGTCGACGGACAGGTGGTCGGCACCGTCGCTGCCGGCACCGGCGAGTTCACCGGAGCCGCAGCGCTGACCGCGCTCTGGGTTGATCCGCGCTTTCGAGGCCAAGGCGTCGGGACTGCGCTTATCGACGCTGTGATGGAATGGGCAAGAAGCGAACAGTTCGACCAGGTTTTGCTATGGGTCACTGAGGTGAACGAGACGGCCGCACGGCTGTACGAGCACCATGGCTTCACACGCACCGGAAGGGTCAGTGATGTGCGTCGCGGCGAGGCTGCTGTCGAACACGAGATGTCCAGGGGAATCTAGTCCACCCGCATGTGACTTGATCACGAGTAGCCCGCCCCCCGACCCGAGCGTGCAAGGATTGGTCCCATGGACTTCGACCTGAGCACCGAACAGCAGGCCATCCGGGACACGTGCCGGGATTTCGCCCGAGAGGTTGTGGCGCCGGCAGCCGTCGAGCTCGATCGCGAGCACAGGTTCGGCTACGACGTCGTGCGGCAGATGGGCGAGCTTGGGCTGTTCGGCCTTCCGTTCCCTGAGGAGTACGGCGGAGCGGGCGGCGATTTTCTCTCGCTGTGCCTTGCGATCGAGGAGATATCGCGGGCGGACACCGGCGTCGGGATCACGCTCGAAGCGGCGGTCTGCCTGGGCGCCTCGCCCATCTACGAGTTCGGCACCAAGGAGCAGAAGGAGACATGGCTGCCAGACCTGCTCGCGGGACGCAAGCTCTGGGCTTTCGGCCTGACCGAACCGGAAGCAGGATCTGACGCCGGCGCAACCAAGACGCGCGCTGAGCTTCGCGATGGGACATGGGTGATCAACGGCTCGAAGCAGTTCATCACCAACTGCGGAACCGAGATTTCAGCCGGGGTGACGGTGACGGCCGTCACGGGCAAAGCCAACGGCAGCCGTCCCGAGATCAGCGCCCTGATGATCCCAACCGGTACCAAGGGCTATCACGTGCTCGAGTCCTACCGCAAGCTCGGCTGGCACTCGGCCGACACCCACCCGCTCAGCTTCGAAGAATGCACCGTACCGCAGGAGAATCTCCTCGGCGCTCAGGGCGGAGGCTACAAGCAGTTCCTCCATACGTTGATGGGCGGGCGCATCGCCATCGCGGCGCTGTCCGTAGGTCTCGCGCAAGCCTGTCTCGACGCCGCCCTCGCGTACGCCAAGGAGCGCCGGACTTTCGGCGTGCCGATCTCCAAGCACCAGGCGGTGCAGTTCAAGCTGGCCGACATGGCGATGGAAACTGAGCTCGCTAGAACGATGGTGTACCGGGCGGCGGCCACGTACATGAGGTCCGGAGCCGAAATCTCTGACGAGGCGCGAATGCTCGCCGCGATGTGCAAGCTCTACGCGTCGGAAGCATCCAAGCGTGCCGCCGACCAGGCCGTCCAGATCCATGGCGGCTACGGCTTCATGGAGGACTACCCCGTCGCGCGTTACTGGCGCGACGTGAAGGTTAACGAGATCGGCGAAGGCACCTCAGAGGTCCAGCGAATGTTGATCGCGCGACTGTTGGGCTGCTAGCGAACGCCTCTATCTGTAGACACCGTTGTGGCCCAGGCTGTGGAGCCCGACGTTGGGAAAGTACGTCAGGCCGTGGTCCTGAGACCCCACGCGGATCTTGGCGATGAGCTGGCCCGAAACCGTCGACATTACGTACACGGTTGCGTGATACCGACCGGAGGCCCACAGCTGGGTGCCGTCGGGGCTGAGCTGCAGCATGTCAGGGCTGCCGCCGCCGGGGATGGCCCATTTGGCCACCACGGTTCGCGTCGCGAAATCGATGACCGAGAACGACCCCTCGAGTCGGTTGGACACGTAAAGGGACTTCGTGTCGCGAGAGACCTGAAGGCCGTGCGCCCCGCGGCCAGTGGGGATGAACTGGATCTCTTTCATCGAAATCGGGTCGATCACCGACACGCCCATCCGACCCTGGTTGGTGACGAAAAAGTAGCGGCCGTCGGGCGAAAGCTTGATGTCGATCGGAAGGCCGCCGACCCGGACATAGCCGTCGAGCCTCATGTTGATCGTGTCAACCCTGGCAACAACGCCCGAGTACTCCATTGAGATCATCAGGTAGCTGCCATCAGCGCTGAAGTCGAGGTGGTCCGAGCCTGGCCATGGCATGCCGACGGACCCGAGGAGGCGCCAACCGTTGCTTGGATCTCGAAACTCGATTCGGTTCAGCCGCTCGACCACGTCGATCGCCTTGGTGCCGTCCGGCGTGAAATAAAGGTTGTAAGGAAATGGAATCGAGATAGTCTTTCCGGACGGCCTGCCCGTGTGGATGTCCAGAACCGTTAGGCTGCTCGATCCCTCGTTGTCGACGTAGAGCTCGCGCATGTCCCATGCCGGCGCGATGTGGTGCGGGATGAATCCGACCGGGTAGTGGTCGATCACCTGGAAGGTCAGCGGATCGATGACGTCAACGGTCCCGGCGGTGCTGTTCGGCACGTAAACGCGAGGGGGGAGGTCGCACAGCGGGCACGGCACGACGCCGGACAGCGTGTTCGCGTAGACGTTCACATCAGGGACGGGCAGGCTGATCTGCTGCACGTCGGGCGCGGGCAGCATGCGCTGCGGCCCCGTGTCGGCATGCACAACAGCCTGGTTCGCGACGGTAACAGGCGGCGCTGTCCAGACCACCGCGAAGACAACTCCTGCCGGGCTGATGATGGCCAGCGCGAAAGCAAACGCGAAGAAGATTCGCACCGGCCGCGCGCGCAGCGCCGCGGCCAGCCGGCCGCGGGTGCTACTCGTCAGGGAGGTCCTCAAGTTTGGGGGCCAGCTCGCAAACCCAGCGCCCGTCGTCAAGGCGCCGGATGAAGCGGCCGTAGCCCTGGTTGCGAGCCACGTTCAGAAACTGCTCCTGCGTGATCAGGGTGCGCAGCCGGGCCAGGTCGGCGTACGTGCTGTCGCGCATGATTCCGCCGACGACACCAGCCAGCTCTCGCCACTGTCCTTCCGAAAGCGGCTCCCCGTAACCGGCGATTGTCACGAGCAGCGCTGCCGTGGCGCCCGTAATGGTATCGGGCAGCAGCTTCTCTGACTTCGCCCGCGAGATGATCTCGCGGCCCGTGCTGATGATGTCCGCGATCCGATCACGACGTACGCCGATGATGTCGCGCCCACTGCCGACAGTGGTGCCTTCGAGATACCGCGGTCCAGCTTCCATGACCTGCGCACTATTCTAGTTAACGTTCAGTTGGACCTCGAATTGCCGCCCGACCACGCGATGTTTAGGGCGGCGGTGCGCGAGCTCGCCCAGGGCGTCGTTCAGCCCCTGGCGGCGGAGGTCGATCGCGAGCACCGGTTCCCGGTGGAGGCGGTCAAGGCGGCAGCAGAAGCCGGCCTGCTTGGCGTACTCATTCCCGCCAAGTACGGTGGCGCAGGCCTGGACGCGATTGCTTTCGCCGTCTGCATCGAAGAGCTGGCGCAGGCTTGCGCATCGACGTCGGTCATCGTCGATGTGCATACCAGCGTCGGCAGCGAGCCGATCTTGCTGTTTGGCACCGAAGAGCAGAAGCGGAAGTGGCTGCCACGTCTCGCGTCCGGTGAGCTGCTGGGAGCATTCGCGCTGACCGAACCGGCCGCCGGATCCGACGCGGCCTCGCTGCAGACGAGCGCGCGTCGCAGCCGCGGCGGCTACGTGCTCAATGGCACCAAAGTGTTCATCACCAACATCGGCCACGCCGGGATGTACATCGTCTTTGCCCGCTCAGGACCGGAGGAGAAGGCTGCCGGCGTGAGCGCATTCCTTGTACCGGATGACGCGGCGGGAGTGCGGGTCGGGCAACTCTTCAAGAAGATGGGGCTGCGCGGCTCGCCGACTGGTGAGCTGGTGCTCGAGGACGTTGAGGTTCCCAAGGAGAACAGGCTCGGGGCCGAAGGCCAGGGGTTCACTGTCGCCATGCGCGCGCTCGACTCCGGCCGCATCGGGATCTCAGGCCAGGCGCTTGGCATCGCCCAGGCGGCGCTGGACGAATCCCGAGCGCTGCTGGCCGACCGCGCCCGAGAACAGGGCGACGACTTCTTGCTCGCGGACATGGCGACAAGGCTCGAGTCGGCACGCCTGCTTGCCTACCACGCAGCATGGCTTTGCAGCCTTGGGCGTCCCTTCACTCGCCAGGCGTCGATGGCCAAGCTCCATTCCACCGACACGGCGATGCAGATAGCGATCGATGCGGTCCAGTTGGCCGGCGAAGTGGGAGTCACCGCCGGCAGCCCGTTCGAGAGGCATTTCCGCGACGCGAAAGCGCTGCAGATCTACGAAGGATCGAACCAAGTCCAGCGGATCGTCATTGCTCGCGACCTTACTCGCGACATCACCCGCTAAGTTATGGGAGGGGACCGGCTCGGTTCCCTCTGCGCGCCAAGAGCGAGCAGCTTGGGCCTTACTGATCGCATCGGCGCGCTCACCGGCCCCTCGCCGCGTTCTTGCTTTGACGCTTGTGCGGCCCGGATCTGCGCGCCTGCTCTCCCTCCCGGGATGGGATTTACTGAGTAGTTACTCTCGCCACGCTTGGATGGGCAAGTTGCAATGCGTGGGGACGGCCGGAGTAATCCGGCCTGATCACAACGCCAGCTTGTGGAGCGCGAATCGGTTAGGCGCTTCGTCTGCCCGAGGCACGGGTTAATCTCAGTCACATGGATTTCGATTTCTCCGAGGAGCAGGTCGCGATCCGGGACACGATTCGCGAGCTCGTTCAGGACCGTGTGGCGCCGCGTGCCGCAGAAATTGACGAGACGGCCGAGTACCCAAAGGACATCGAGAGGCTCTTCGCCGAGAACGGCATTCTCGGCATCCCGTTCCCGGAGGAATACGGCGGAATCTCCGGCTCGAGTGTCACGATCTGCATGGGCGTGGAGGAGATCGCCAAGGCGTGCGCGACCTCCTCGCTGATCCTGGCTGTGCAAGCGCTCGGCTCATATCCGATCCTGGTCGCCGGTTCCGAGGAGCAGAAAAAGCGGCTGTGCCCGCCCCTAGCGTCGGGTGAGAAGGTTGCGGCGTACGCGCTCTCCGAGACGGGCTCTGGCTCCGACGCCGCCGCGATGACGACCCGCGCGAAGCGCCACGGCAACGAGTACGTGCTCAACGGCACCAAGCAGTTCATCACTGGCGGGAGCGTGGCGGGTACGCTCGTCGTGTTCGCTCAGACTGATCCCGAAGCCGATCATCGCGGCATTTCGGCGTTTGTGCTTGAGCGCGAGACAAGCCCGTGGCAGGCCCCGAAGCTCGAGCACAAGCTCGGCATCCGCGGTTCGCCGACGGCGCAGTTGGTGTTCGAGGACGTCAAGGTTCCGGTTGCGAACCGGCTCGGCGACGAGGGCGCGGGGTTCAAGCTCGCGCTCGCGGTTCTCGACCGCTCGCGTCCTGGAATCGGAGCGCAGGCTCTCGGTATCGCAGAAGGTGCTTTCGATTACGCGCTCAAGTACGTTATGGAGCGCAAGCAATTCGGTCAGCCGATCTCCAGCTTCCAGGGCATCCAGTTCATGCTCGCCGACATCGCCACGCAGATTGAAGCCGCGCGGCACCTCGTTTACCGCGCCGCAACGAAAGTCGACTCGAAGGCACCCGACCTGACCAAGATCGCCGCGATGGCGAAGCTGTTCGCGTCGGATATGGCGATGAAGGTGACGACTGATTGCGTGCAGCTGTTAGGCGGCTACGGGTACATCTCGGATTACCCCGTTGAACGGATGATGCGAGACGCCAAGATCACGCAGATCTACGAGGGCACCAACCAGATCCAGCGCGTGGTGATCGCGAGGGCGCTCACGCGTTGAGCGCCACACCCTCGGAAATCGAAAACAGTCCCGTGGAGCTGGATCGCCCTGCGCAGGCTGCCGGGCCGTGGTACCCACCGCCGAGCTATCCCCCTCCGAAAGCGCAGTCGTCGGGGTCCACCGATGCCAGAGCGATTGCGGCGCTGCTGGCGGCGATTGCGGGCATCATCCTCGGACTGCCGCTGGGCATACCCGGGATGGTGCTCGGAACGGTCGCGTACTTTCTCGGCACGTCGTCGGTGCGCCGGATCGACAGCTCGCAAGGCGCCGTCGGCGGCCGCGGCCTCGCCGTTTCGGCGTGGGTGCTCGGGGTGGTCGCGATGGCAATCGGATCGATAGTCACCCTGACCTGGCTTGTAGTGCTTCTGCTCGCGATCTCTCAACCCGCCTCTACCGGCTAGTCGCCGGGCGTGGACCGCATCACCGACGCGTTCATCTGGCCCACACGGGATCCAGAGTGGCTGATGAAGGTGCTGATCATGGCCTTGATCCTGTTGATTCCCATCGTGGGTGCGATCAACGCCATCGGCTGGATGCTGGCATGCATCGACCGTCTTCGTGCTGGTGAAACGAGGCTCGCGCCGGCAAATTTCAGCTACCTCGCTCGCGGGCTCCGACTCTTCGTGGTGAACCTTGTCTACGGCCTGGCCATAACCCTGATCGCATTGGCGATTTACATCCCAGCGCTCCTCATGGCCTCCAACCAGTCAAACGGGTCGGCCAATCCGACGCTGATCTCCCTTGCCATCGTCCTCAGCCTGCTGGCCTTCAGCGTCGCCACACTGGGGAGCCTTGCTCTCAACTTCGCGATGCCATCGATCGTGCTCGCTACTGACGCCGGCGGAATGATCGG
>CATPBO010000155.1 GCA_955652835.1 Candidatus Dormiibacterota bacterium | reverse complement strand
TTTCGTTAGTGATCGGTCCACAAATCCCGGCCCCACTCGTTGTGCTCCCTACAATGCCGGGGGTGGATGGACCGGCCCTCCTAGTGCTCACGGTGGCGCTGATCACCGTGTACACGGTGGGCATCGGCGGCACGACAGCGGCCGCGATCGGAGTCCGCGACGCTTGGCGCCGGCGCGTTGCGCAGCCCAGTCCAAACCTCGACCCGCGGCGTGGGGAGGTCGTCCTGGCAGCGCCAACCCTCCCGCGCGCCGTCCGCGGCTTGCGGATCGCCGGATGGATCGCCTTCCCGTTCGCGCTCGGGCTAGCTCTCTTCGGTGACTCCAAGTACCCGTGGCTGGCGCCGGTAACGGTGCTGCTGATGGTCCCCCTCAACGCCTTCTACTTCACCGCCATGCAGGGAATGGGTGAGCGGCTGGCCATGACCACGGATGGTTTCCGGATCGGTGCCCGCCGAGCTGCACGCACCGTGCGCTGGGTGCACGTGACGGATTTCTTTGGTGCGCACATCGGCGCGTTTCGGGCAGTTCGCATGTCCGAAGCCGGCGAGTGGCAGGACCCGAAGACGCTTCCGAACGTGATCTTCTACCGGCTGAACCGCGCGCTGGTCCGGCCTCGGAAGTCGCTTCTTCAGCGATTGACCGGACTGAGCTACTTCGATGGGGTGATTCGCAACGGATTCGGAGTCTCCACCCAGGAGCTTATCCAGGCGATGCGCACGTGCCAGCGCCTAGCCCTGGAGGAAGAAGGGCCACCACTGCGGCGACCGCGTCCGGGCGAATCGGTGGCGATCAAGAATCCCGAATCTTGATCAGCCGCTCCAGCGCTTTGGTGTCGAAGGGATAAGCGAGCCTGAGCACGAAGTGCTGCAGTCCTGCCTTCAGCCACTCATCGACCAACTTCGGGCTCGCAGCAGACATGTTTGCCGTGCGCTCGATCTCTTTGGGATCCCGGCCGACACGCCCGCACCACATGTCGAGGATCGCAGACCTTCGCGCGAACTCGGCTGGAGGCCCTCCGCCGTTCCACATCTGAGCGTGCTCTGCGACGAGTCTCAAGACCACCTTCTCACCATCCCCACCAATCAGGATCGGGAGGGGGCCGGCAGGCCCCGGCTTGAGCTTCGTGAGGCGACTCTTGATCCGTGGAAGCGCCTCCTTCAAAGCCCGTACACGGTCTCGGGCCTCGCCGAACTCGTAGCCGAATTCCCGGTAGTCGCGGTCGAACCACCCAGCACCGAGACCCAGCACGAGGCGCCCGCCAGATAGCTGATCGACAGTGCCGGCCATGTAGGCCAGCAGGTCCGGATTGCGATAGCCGATGCACGTCACCATGGGTCCGATCTGAGGCGCTCGAGTGTCGCCAGCGGCCGATGCGAGGAGCGACCAGCACTCGAACTGGTTTCCCTCAGGATCCCCATAGATTGGAAAGAAGTGATCCCAGATCCAGATGCTGTCGACGCCGAGCCCGTCGGCGCGGCGCCAGGCGTCGCGAAGCTCCTGGATGCTGCACTGCTGCGGGTGGATCGTCACCCCGACTCTAAAGGGAGGGGTGGCGCTCATGGTTGTGAGATTATCGATTGGTGGTCGCCGGGGGTGTGCCGGCGCGGGTCGATCTCAAATCGGCCGGCGCCGATTTTTGGAAGCGTTATCACGCCTATCGCGCGCTGAGGCACGAGGAGTCGCGGCCGAACGATCCTCTGCGCCCGGCCGACATCGAAGAGATGCGGTTGAAGCGCGACAGCCCATTCGACATCGAGTACCGCTACGAGATCGCCACTGATGGCGTCTTGCTGAGCTGGTTCTCAGGTTCGACCAGCAAGCCTGGGACCGCAGGCCACGAATCCAACAAGCACCTTTTCTGGTCCGACATCTACGTTCGCCCCGATCATCGGCGACAGGGCATTGCGTCTACCTGGCTGCCGCTGCTGCTCGAGCTCATGGATGCACACGGGTGCAGCGTGGTCGGCATCGGCACTGAAGAGGTTTCCGGCCACGCGTTCCTGCGCTGGCTGGGCGCCGAGCCCAAGCTCAGCGGGGCGGAGAACAGGCTCAAGCTCGCGGACGTGAACTGGGGCATGGTCCAGCGTTGGATCGATGAAGGTTCGCAGCGCTCTCCACAGACCAGGCTCGAGGTCTACGACGGCCATCTGCCTGAAGCGATGTGGGCCGACTTCGCGCCGCAGCTGTCCAGCCTGCTCAACACGATCCCGTTCGAGAACCTCGACATCGGTGAGATCGTCGTGACGCCCGACCACATGCGCGACTGGTATGCACGGCTGGATTTGGGCGATGAACGCCAGCACACCGTCCTCACCCGGGAGCCTGATGGCGTGATCTCGGCCATCACCGACACGACGTGGGCGCCCCACCGCGCCTCGATCATCGAGCAGCGGTTCACAGGCGTGCGACCGGACGCGCGGGGTCGCGGTCTCGGCAAGTGGATCAAGGCCACGATGCTCGCGCACCTTCACGAGCTCTACCCCGACGCAAAGTGGGTGGCGACCGAGAATGCGGGCTCGAACGCGCCGATGCTGGCGATCAACAAGAAGCTCGGCTACAAGGAGTATCGGGCGAGCACCGAGTACCAGATCGGCCGCGATGATCTCGCGGCGCGCGTCAAAGGGCTACCGGCCCGAAAAAGCTGACTAGGTGACCCGGCGGCTGCGCTGGATGCTGCGCACGAGAAGGATGATCCCGATGACGATGAGGAGCCCTGGCAGGGCAGCCTTGCCGAAGATCCCGTAGTCCATTCCGCTGATGCCCAGGATCGACTCGAAGAACACGAATCCGATCATGAAGATCAGCGCCGCGACGAACATCAGGATCCGTCCCTGGCGCAGCATCGCAGGATCGCGGTCGCGCAGCGCCTGCAGGTAGAGGCCGAGACCTACGCCTCCAGGTGCGATCAGCGCCCAGGCAAAGGCCCAGCTTGCCCAGTCGCCTGTGCTGCTCTGGTAGGCGAGCACGAGACCGAGCATCGTTACGATGCCCCCGGGCACCGATGCGCCCTGTCCGCCGCCAAGGAACCCGACCACCAGCAAGGTCAGGCCCGGGACGATCACAAAGAGCGGCCAGCCGTACTGGGTGAGGTCGACGCCGAAGAGCACCACGCCCAGGGCGAAGATTCCGACCACGACCAGGACGATGCCGAGGGCGGCGCTGGATCCGCCGGCGCGTGGGCGGGCGGGGTGAGGTATCGCTGTTATGGGTGGGGGCGGGGGTCCTGCCTCAGCGGCGGGCGGACCCAGCGTCGGAGGGGCTTCCGCCGGCGTCAAGCTCGATGGCTGTGCGCTGTCAACGGGGGCTTCGATCGTCTCGGGAGGCGCCTCGGCAGCCACCGGCTCGGTGACGACCTCCGGAGCCTCCGACCGCACGGGTTCTTCCGCGCTCCATTTCGGAGCGAAGATGTCGGGGCTGCCGGCCAGAAGATCCGGGCTGACATGAGCCATGTCTTCTTTGGGCGCGGAATCGTCAGGTTCGCCCGCGGGTTTGTCGGCCCCGGTCTTGCCTGGGCTGGCTCGCTTTCGCTTGCTCATGACGGCACAGCTTAACCGCCTCTAAGCGCCCCAGCTTCTTCTAAGAAATGCCGGTGATCCTGAACATCGGGTTGACTGGACCGTGGCCCCGGCCCACGTCCAGCGACTGCTGGATCGCCCCGGTGATGAACTCCTTCGCCTGGTGCACTGCTGCGAGGGGATCGCTTCCCTTGGCGAGCCCAGCCGCGATAGCCGCGGAAAAGACGCAGCCGCTGCCATGAGTGTTCGCGGTTGCGATCCGGGGAGACTGAAGCTCGACGAGCTCGGTGCCGTCGAAATAGTGGTCGATGGCGAGCTGCTCATCGGTGTGGCCGCCTTTGACCACCGCCGCGCGAGCCCCGAGCCCGACGAGGTCACGTGCCGCCTGGCGGCGGTCGTCAAGAGTACGCAGCGGCCTTCCGAGAAGCACCTCAGCTTCAGGAAGGTTTGGAGTCACGATGGCAGCCAGCGGGAGCAGTCGCTTGCGGAGCGCATCAACCGCGTCGTCTCGCAGCAGCCGTGCGCCGCCCTTGGCCACCATCACGGGGTCGACGACCAGGTTCCTGATCTCGTGGTGCGCGATGGCGTTCGAGACCACCTCGATGATGGCAGCGCTTGAGAGCATTCCTGTCTTCGCGGCCTGGGCGCCAATGTCGAGCATCACGGCTTCGATCTGCGCCCCAACCAAACCTGGCGGGAGCTCCATGATTTCGGTGACACCGAGCGTGTTCTGCGCCGTGATCGCCGTGATGGCCGACGTACCGTGCACGCCCATCGCCGCAAAAGTCTTCAGGTCCGCCTGGATGCCGGCTCCTCCACCGGAATCGGAACCCGCGATCGTCAGCGCGACCGGCAGCTTCAATGGGATCTCACGCGCCGTCCGGTCCAGTAAACCGCAGCCGCGACGGAGATGCTCACGAGCCCACTTATGTCTGCGCCGTGCAATGTGCTCACGAGGCCGCCATTGAAGAACCTGGGAGTGGCGACGAGGTTGCTGAACAGGTTGTCGTAATTCACGAAGGCGAGGCTCGCTCCAGTCCCGGCGAGCCATGCGACCAGGGCCAGGCGCGGTCGAGGACGCGAGTCGAAGACAAAAAAGCTGAGCAGCACTACAGCGGCCCACGCGGGCGCCCACAGGTAGGTGAGGATCAAGAAGTCCTCATACGCGAGGTGGAAGTCGCTGACCAGCACCGCATAAGCCGCCAGCACTGTGCCGAGGACACCGCAGCCCAACGCGGTCTGCCAGCGGCGAAGCTTGAGCCCCATCGCGAGCGACACGAGTCCGGCGGTGTACACGTCGAGATAGTTGGCCCAGATCTCGCCGAGGACGACGAAGATGAAGAAGGGGACAGTTACCCACGCTGGTGCGTGACGGCTGATGACCGCGAGCACACCCTGGTCGGACGCGAGCTTGGCGTCGATCGTCGGGAGCAAGAGGCCGAAGAGGCCAAGCACGAGCATCGGCAGCGCGACGCCAACCATGGGCCACAGCGTCACCGAGCTGGTGCGGCTCGACCTCGGGAGGTACCGGGAGTAGTCGCTGGCGAACGGATACCAGGACGCGACCAGAGCGAAGCACGTCATGAAACCCAGCACGAAAGCGCCAGGGTAGTCGGCCCCGGAGGCGGCCGGGCCCTGGTTCCAGTGAAACTGCGGGGCCAGGACGGCGAACAGGGCCAGTGAGAGGGCGGCGAACGCAACAGCTCCGTAGGCCTCGAGGACCTTGATGGTCTGGTGCCCGAAGATGGCGACGGCGACGCTGATCGCCGCGATCAGAAGAACGAGGCCGAACGTAACCCAACGATTGCTTCCGCCGAACAACTGAGCGCCCGCCTGCGCGGCGATCACGCAGTCGACGGCGAACCAGCCGACCGCAAGAAAGAGCGTGAGGCCGCCACCGAGGTATGAGCCGCGCAGGCCGAAGATCCGACGCGTGTAGACGATCTGCGGCTCGCCGGACCGCGGACCGGTGTTGCTCAACAAACCGAGGATCACCGCGGCGGCGACAGTGCCAAGCACGGTTGCCAGCAGCCCATCCCACACACCGAGCCCGTAGTAGGTCGTGAGCAGGCTGGCGGTGAAAAGGCTCGCGTAGTTGAAAAACGCGCCGCCCCATAGGAATGCAAGCTCGCGCGGTGCGCCATGCCTGTCGGCCGCGGGGATCGAGTCGATGCCATGGCTCTCGACTCTGCCGAAAGAATCCGAATCGACCGCCTGAGCGGCGATGTCGCTCACGTACTCCCTCCGCTGGCATTACCCAGTTCAGGTTCATGCGGTCGGCGCGGTGGCGCCCTCTCAGCCCGTTTGGCCCCACGAACTCGGAGGCTTCGCCTGGAGTTCGCGGGGGCCCCTTACAGCGAGCTCCCGCTGGTGCTTGATGTTACCGCGGTCACGCGGGCGACCACGGGGCGGGAAGTAGGTAGGCGAGGATGCGGTAAACGTCCGGGTTCAAGGCGAGTCCGATGTGGCTGCCCTGGACCTCGATCGCGTTCACGTCGTGTCGCAAGCATGCCTTCCAGTTGACGACCCCATCGGAGCGCGAATAGACGGAGGTCGTTGGGACACGGGGCTCCGCAGCGAGGTCGCGCAGGAAGCGCGCCTCGACCGATGCCGGATGCCCGTACCGAAACACGTTGTAGATATGCGCTGCCTGCACTCCGGCCATCGTCAGCGGATGGATGTCGAACGGATCGTTCAGGGGAGACCCCAGCGTGATCACCTGTTCGACAAGGTCCGGCTTCCTGTGCGACAGCACCTTGGCCAGCACACCGCCGCGGCTGTGTCCCACGAGCGAGACCTTCGCCCCGGTCTTGCGGCGCAGCTCCTGGAGCGTATCGATCAGCGGCCGGAGCATGACCTCCGAGTACATGACGTTGAACGTGACGCCCGCCACCCTCGGCCGGTAACCGATGCGGCGGAGCCAGTGAAAGGGCGTGTGGAGCGTCCAGTCGCCCGCAAGGAAGCCTGGGATGAGCAGCACCGGTTTACCCAGGCCCGGCGGAATCTCCACGCCGCGGAACACGGGGTCGCGGATGAGGCGCACGTATTCGAGGTAGACGCGTCCCTCGAGCCACATCGGCGGGATCGGGTCCCAACGACCAAGGTGCCGAAGGTCGGGGAGGATCGAAGCGGCGATCCCGAGCCGATTGCGACGCCTGCCGCGATTTAGTTCTGGGGCTGTTGCCACAGTGTTTGCTTGAACGTTTCTCCGTTATGAATTCACGGCCGGCTTTACCGGTTCGCGGGCGATTCTATACGCGCTCCACGCGTTTAGGGCGCTCATGAATTCCTCGGGCGCTTCCATCATCGGAACGTGACCAATTCCTTCGAGAACCTCGAGCGTCCAGGCGGGCCGGCGGCGGACCAGCTCTTTGGCCGCGGCGAGCGGGATGAGCCGGTCGCGGCTTCCATGCACGACGAGGGTGGGGCATCGAACCTTCGCCACTCGATTCCAGAACCGGGGATCCGCCATCCGCAGGCCGATCGATCGGCTTGCCTGTAAGAAGGCGCGGGCATTCTGCCGTCCGAGCTTGTCTCGTTCACGGGTCAACCGAATGTGCGCTTCGACCACGTGAGGCGGCACACGGGAAGGATCGGCGCAGACGAGGCCCAGGGTCCGCGTGACCAGACCGTCGGGGCCAAGTACACGCGCCCGCCGGTCGAGGATGATCTCGGCAAGCCCAGGGATCGACAGCGCCGCCATGGTGCCCAGGAACGCCGGCTCGGGGCGCCGCACGTGGACTCCGGGGATGGCAGGGTCGACAAGGATCATCGCGTTGACCCACGACCCGTGATCAGCAGCCTCGAGGATGGAGATATGGCCGCCCATTGAGTTCCCCATGATCACGACGGGTTCGCCGATCACCTTGTCGATGAACGAGTGGAGGAGCTCGGCGTTCGCACCCACTGCGGCCGACCGGCGAAAGAGGGGCGTCTGCCCGAAGCCGGCGAGATCGATGGCGAAGGCGTGGTAGCTCTGCGCGATCTCGGGGCCCACAGCCATCCAGTTGAGGGCGCTGCCGCCAAGCCCGTGCACCATGAGCAGCGGTGGGCCGGTCCCGCCGAAGTCGAGGTAGTGAAC
>CATPBO010000154.1 GCA_955652835.1 Candidatus Dormiibacterota bacterium | reverse complement strand
AGGATGACGCCGACGACTGGGCTCAACTGAACGCCTCCTGAGGAGTCCGCTGAGGGATTGCCGTCGGATCTTTGGCCCCCATGCAGCGCATCTGCGTTGTCGGCTTCTGCGCTACTCGCTTACGCATCAACGGATGCGCGCGCTGCGTTGCTCGGCGCCTCCTAGCATCTGCGCCGCCTGGGAGGCAAAATCTCTCGACGTCACCCCTCATCGGCCTCCTTAGCAATATCGGTTCGGAAAAAAGCCCCGTCGAATCGTACCTGCCGGGCCCCGGCCAGCGCCCTGTCGCGGGCTTCGGCGACAGTGGCGCCAAGCGCGGCTGAGGTCACAACGCGGCCTCCATCGGTCACCAGCCCCTTGCCCGGCTCGAACCTGGTCCCCGCGTGAAAGATCAGCGCCCCACGGGGGATCTCCGCCAGACCCTTGATCGGGAGGCCGAGCTTCATGGCCGCGTCATCCGGGTAGTTCGCAGAAGCAACGACGATGGCAACGGAGGCTTGCGGACTCCAGCGCAGGTCGGGGAAGCCGGCCAGCCCACCCTTCGATGAGGCGAGGGCGAGGGCGACCAGGTCCGACTCCAGGCGCGGCAACACTGCCTGCGCTTCCGGGTCGCCGAAGCGCGCGTTGAACTCAATGGTGCGGATGCCGGATCTGGTCAGCATCAGGCCGGCGTACAGGACGCCTCGAAATTCATCGCCCGAAGCGGCCAGCTCGCGCACGGCGGGGCGCAGCACTGTGTCGACCACCTCTTTGACGACTGCGTCATCGACTCCCAGCGGCGGCGAATATGCGCCCATGCCACCCGTGTTGGGTCCGGCGTCTGCGTCGCGCGCACGCTTGTAGTCGCGAGCCGGCGCAAGTGCGACCACGTCGTTGCCGTCGGTGACACCGAGGACGGAAAGCTCCGGACCCTCGAGCAGCTCTTCGACCACGATCGTGGCGCCACTGCGGCCGAACCTGCTCTCGACCAGCATCGCGTTGATCGCGGCGTCCGACTCTTCGACGCTCGCGCAGACGATCACACCCTTGCCACGCGCCAATCCGTCCGCTTTGACGGCGACCCGACCGCCACGCTCGCTCGCCCATGCCCTGGCCGGTACGGGCTGGGTGAAAACCTCGAAGTCCGCGGTCGGGATGTTTGCGCGCTTCATCAGACCTTTGGCGAACGACTTGCTGGACTCGATTCGTCCGGCCCCGCGGTTCGGGCCGAAAACGTTGAAGCCTGCCCCGCGGAGTGCGTCGCCAACGCCGGCATCCACGGCCGCCTCCGGCCCGAGGATGACCAGCCCGAGACGCTCGCGCTTCGCGAACTCGACGATGCGCACCACGTCGGCGGCGCCTATTGGCACGTTGCGCGCCATCCCGCCCGTGCCGCCATTGCCAGGGGCGCAGTAGACGCGTTCCACGAGGTCCGATTGCACGCATTTCCACACAAGCGCGTGTTCACGCGCGCCGGAACCGACGACCAGCACCTTCATCGCCGCGTTATTGGAGCACGGCCCGCGCGGCGGCTGTTACGACGTGGTGAGCATCGCCCCAATCGACGACCTCCACGTTTGACAGGCCACGCAACCGCCAGTATTTATGGCCGCCGGTTCGCCAGGTCCCGTCCGGACGCGTTCGCGATCGCAGCAGCTCGAGGGCTTCGCTCGCCCGAGGATCGCGCAGACGATCAACGAGGCCGATTGCCCGCAAGCCGTGGAAAAAGTCGTAGTGCCAGTAGTGCGGCCAGTGAATATGCAACCACTCGGCGTGGATGACTTTACCGTTCGTTTGCGATCGGAAGAGCCCGTGCTCGAGCAGCACCTCTGCGGCGCGCTGAGCGGCCTGGAACGCGTCTCGATTTCCAGTGGCTCGGTGATACTCGACCAAGCCCCTGATCGGCGCCAGGCTCTCGTGAAAGGACGAACGGTGGGCGGCCGGGTCACGGTCGCAGTTCCACCCGCCGTCCTCCCACTGCGAGCGCAGCAGAACATCGACGAGCCGGCGCACGCGCCGGTCGCGGGCCATGCCGAGACGGCTGCAGACAGCGAGCGCATTGCCCTCCATCGACGCGTGGCGCCGCTCGCGCCCCTTGATCACGATCGCATCCGACGATGCCGCGATCCAGTCGAGCACGGTCGGAGCGGCAGCCCGGGCGGCTGCGTTGGAGGGCGCTATGCCGAGTTCGACGAGCGACACAAGGCGCCAGTGCGCGCCGGTCCATTTGCTGTACGGATGAACGCCGAAGGAGCCGTCAGGCCGCTGACCGCGCAAGAGCCCGGCGATCATCCCTTTGCGCCAAGCCGGATCGAGTTCTGTCGCTACTCCCACTCGATGGTGCCGGGCGGCTTGCTCGTGATGTCGAAGACCACCCGGTTGACGCCCTTGACCTCGTTGACGATCCGGTTGCTGATCCGAGCGAGCACTTCGTACGGCACGCGCGCCCAGTCTGCAGTCATGGCGTCCTCGCTGGTCACGACTCGCACGGCGACCACGTTGGCGTATGTGCGGTAGTCGCCCATCACGCCAACCGTCTCGAGGGGCGTGAGGACCGCGAACGACTGCCACACCTGCCGGTAAAGGCCGTTGCGCTTGATCTCGTCCACCACCACCCAATCGGCGTTGCGCAGGATCTCCAGCCGTTCGGCGGTCACCTCGCCGAGGCACCGGATCGAAAGACCTGGCCCTGGGAAGGGTTGGCGGTAGACCATCTCCTCGGGCATACCCAGCTCGAGGCCGACGGCGCGAACCTCGTCCTTGAACAGATAGCGCAAGGGCTCGATGAGCTGGAACCGAAGTCCGGGCGGAAGGCCGCCCACGTTGTGGTGCGTCTTGATCTTGGCCGCGGTCGCAGAGACGTCAGGCGCGGTCGACTCGATGACATCCGGATACAGCGTTCCCTGCGCAAGGAAATCGATGTGCCCGAGGCTTGTCGCCTCAGCCTCGAAGACCGTGATGAACTCGCGGCCGACGATCCGCCTTTTCTGTTCAGGGTCGACCACTCCGCGCAGTGCCTGCAGGAATCGGTCGGTCGCATCGACGTGGCGGATGTCCATGTCGAGGTTGCCGTGCATCACGGCGAGAACGCGCTCGGGCTCCTCCTTGCGCAGCAGGCCGTTGTTGACGAAAACACAGGTCAGCTGGTCGCCGACGGCGCGATGCACCAGGGTCGCTGCAACAGCCGAGTCCACGCCACCAGAAAGGGCACAGATGACGCGCCCGCTGCCGACCTGCGCTCGGATGCTTTCGGTGGCCTCGGCGATAAACGAACCCGCAGTCCACGACGCGTCGCAGTGGCAGACGCCGTAAAGGAAGTTGCGCAGCACCTCACGGCCGCTGGGCGTGTGAACCACCTCGGGGTGGAACTGGATGCCGAAGATGCCGCGGCCGTCCGTGAAGGCGGCTACTGGTGAGTTGCCGCTGGAGGCCAGCGAGTGAAAACCCGGCGGCAGCTCGCTGACGTGATCTCCGTGGCTCATCCAGACCGGCAGCTCATTGTTCAAGCCCTGGAAAAGAGCGTTGGGCTCCCGCACCGCCAGCAGCGCGGGGCCGTACTCGCGGGCGTGCCCGGGATCGACCTTGCCGCCGAGGTGGTGGGCGATCAGCTGCATGCCGTAGCAGATGCCGAGCACCGGGATGCCCGCGCGCAAGGCCTCGGGGTCGACCTGCGGCGCACCCGGCTCGTAAACGCTCGCGGGGCCGCCGCCGAGAATCAGCCCGGCCGGGTAGCGCTTTTTCAACTCGGACCATGGCGTAGTCCCGGGCACGAGCTCGCAGTACACGTTCGCCTCGCGCACTCGGCGCGCGATCAGCTGGCTGAACTGAGATCCGAAGTCGAGGACAAGGATCGTTTGGTGATTTTTCACGGGCGGGACATCTCGCCGCAACCCGCCCTTTACTTCTTCGCGGGTCTGGGTGGCCGCGGCAGTCCTGCTCAGGTCAGCTCTTCCCCATACCCACATGCTGGGCCTGCTGGAAAATCTTTCCCTCGGATGTGATCGATGGCGCGATGACCATCTCCACGTGCTGAAACTCGGTGATGTCGCGCGCGCCGCATACGCCGAGCGCCGAGCGCAACGCCCCGGCGAAGTTTTGACTTCCGTCGTCGACGCGCGCCGGCCCGAGCAGGATCTCGTGCAGGGTCGCCTTGGTCCCGACGTGGATCCGCGTGCCGCGTGGAAGGTTGGGATCGGGCGTCGCCATGCCCCAGTTGAAGCCTTTCGATGCCGACTCCTCTGCGCCTGCGAGCGGGGTGCCGATCATCACCGCGTCCGCCCCGGACGCGAACGCTTTGCAGACGTCAGCGCCGATGCGCATGCCGCCGTCGGTGATCACCGCTACGCGCATGCCGCCGCGTCGCATGTGCTCGTCACGAGCCGCGGCGACATCAGCGGTGGCCGTCACCTGCGGTACGCCGACACCAAGCACCCCCCGCGTGGTGCACGCGGCGCCAGGACCGACGCCAACCAGGATGCCGGCGATGCCGGTCTCCATCAGCTCCAGCGCGGTCTCGTAACTGACACAGTTGCCAACGACGACCGGTATGGCGCAGGCGCCAACCAGCTCCTCAAACGACAGCTGGTGATAGGACTTGGACGAGTGTCGTGCGGTGAGCACGGTGCCCTGCACGACGAGGACGTCGGCCCCCGCCTTCTGGACCACCTCGGCGCGCTCCTCGGCGCGGGCGGGAATGGTCGAGACCGCGCAGGGTACGCCCGCAGCTTTGATCGCCTTGATGCGCTCGGCGATGAGATTCGGCTTGACCGGCTCGCGATACGCCTCTTTGAGCAGCGCGTTGATTTGAGACTTGTCGGCTTCGGCGATACGTTTGATGATCGGGGCCGAATCCACATATCGCGTGTGCACCCCATCGAGGTTGAGCACCGCGACTCCACCGAGCTTTCCCATCGCGATCGCAAAGTCGACATCGACCACGCCATCCATGGCCGAGCCCCAGATGGGAAGCGGGAGCTTGAACCGGTCGCCCATAGAAAAGGAGATGTCGACCTCTTCGGGATTGAGCGTGACTCCGCCGGGCACGAGTGCGACCTCGTCGAATCCATAAGCGCGCCGCGCCCGCCGGCCGATTCCTATCTCGAGGCCAGACTGCTCCCCGGGAACCACTCCGCGGGTTTCGAGCCGGCTCTGATTCAGGGTGTGTTTACTCCAATGGTGGCGGGGTTCGATGAATTATACGGAATGGCGGCAGCGTCAAGGGGGCGAATAGACTTTTCACCAAACATGTATCGGACGCTCGAGTACCTGCGTGGCATTACCGATGACGACGTCCGCAGGCTTCGCGCGCGCGGCATCGAGCATACGAATCAGCTGCTGCACCGCACGTCACTCGGCATCGACCGCGAGAGGCTGGCCAAAAGAACCGGCATCAGCACCGAGCGCTTGCTCGAGTTCGCGCATCAGTGCACGCTCCTCGAGGTCTCGGGCATGGAGCGCTGCCTGCCGATCATCCGCCGGCTCGGCATCAACTCGATGCGCGACCTCCGCGCGCAGGATGCGCGTGCCTTGCACACGACGCTCGTGGATGCCGTGGGACTTGCTGGCACGCCGAGCTTCTCCGACGTTCAGTACTGGATCAGCCAGGCAACCGCGCTGGATATCGTCGAAGAACCCGAACCGACGCCCGCTCTACCCGTCGTGGAGTAACTAAGCCAGCTCGATCGATCGTGCATTCCGCACGTCTGGCGTCAAACACCCTCTTGCTGAGTGGGCAATTCGCACCGTTGGCGCCAACTGTCACATCTGGCACCGAATCCGCCGCTGGGTTAGAGGAAGACGCTCCGTCGAAGCTTCAGGTTGTCGTAGATGCCCTGCTGGATGATGTCCCGCACTTCGTCGGCCAGTGCCATGACGAGGTTCTGGTCGTCGGCCGCTTCGGGCGGGTTGTTCTCGACGTGAATCGGAGCGTGGAACTGGATCCGCCATTTGCTCGGCAGCGGGATCATGCCCAGAGGTCCCAAAAGCGGCCAGAACGGCGTGATCGGAAAGTAGGGAAGGCCAAGGAGCCTCGCCACCGGGGCCAGGTCGGCGATCATCGGATAGATCTCTTCTGAGCCCACGACCGACACCGGGATGATCGGCGCGCCCGATCTGATCGCCGTCGCGACGAATCCTCCGCGACCGAAGCGGCGTAGGCGGTAGCGATCCTTGAAGCTCTTTCCGGTCCCCCTGACCCCTTCCGGAAAGACAAGGACGAGCTCGTCTCGCTCGAGCAGACGCCGCGTGTCGTCGGGATGCCCAATCGTCTGACCCGTCCGGCGTAGGAACCAGCTCAGCATCGGCATGCCCATGAATAGGCTCGCCACCAATGCGCGCACGTGGCGTGGGTGGGAGTGCTCGGCGAAGACCGCCGTCTTGATCATCGTGCCGTCCCATGGCAGGACGCCTGCGTGGTTGGACACGAGCAGGGCGCGGCCCGAGGCCGGCACGTTCTCCACGCCGGTCGTCTCGACTCGCCAGTAGTCGCGATAGAGGACCAGGAATCCGGAGAGAAACGACTCGGTCCACTGCGGATCGAAGCCGAAATCGTCGACCGCGTAGTTCGGTCCGCGGCGCGACAGCGCCTGCTGCTTGTAGAGGAACTGGACGAACTCCATGATCCGGTTGAGGTCGATAACGTCGCGCCCAGTCAGCTGTTTGAGGCGAACCGACAGCTCACTGAGACCCTGGAGGGCCAACATCGGGGCCTGCTTTTGAAGTCGCCGCACTGGTTTCAGAAGCTGGAAATCAGCACGGGGTCTCACGATTTCGGCTGGTTTGCTGTCCTTGCGCCGTGGCCTTGATTGACCGGACGACTTTTTCCCTTCTCTGACCGGCGCGCGCGGTGGAGACTTGGGCTGGATCATTTGTGCGCCTCGAGAATCGGGACGCTCCGGTGCCCGTTGCGTGCCTCTCTCCGCCTGCGCTGGAGGTAAACCTGCAGCTCGTATTCCTGTGGCGGCGATGGTGCTTCGATCACCTCGAGGTCCTTGCCTCTGGCCAGGCCGTCCATGACCGCGCGTGAGCTGTACACAGGCTTCCAACCAAATGCCGCCTCGAGCCTGGAGCCGTCCGACACGGATCCGAACGCGATCACGTCCGCGAGATGCGCCTGGACCTCCACGCGGGTCAGCGCTCGCATCGCGAGGCGCGCCATCCAGCGCCCGTATGGAGGCAGGATCGGCGCGGCACGTCCGCCCATGATCGCGATCGCCTGGCTCAACAGCACGACGCCGTCCGCCGCGACGTTGAAGACTCCGGGATGCGCGCCCAGGACCGCGCGCACGATTGCGTCGGCAGCATCGTCTTCGTGCAGCAGCTGCAGGCGCGGGTCAAAGCCGGCGAATGTCGGAACGACGGGAAGCGAGAGATAGCGCGCCAGGGTGGTGTCCTCGCTGACCCGGAACCCGAGCCGCAAAACGCTGACCTGGCAGGACTCGTTTCGCAGCGCAAACTCGCTCGCCAGCTGCTCCATGTCGAGCAGGTCGCGCGTGACCGACGAAGCCGGTCGCTCAACGTTCGTCATGTCTTCGGAGAAGAAGGACGGGTCGGTCGGTCCCGCGCCGTAGATCGCCTGGCTGGACTTCACGATCAGCTTGCGGACCCGGCTCGACGGCGCCGAGCAGCCGGTGAGGACGTTCATCATTCCGATCACGTCGGTTTCATGAATCGACCGCTGGTCGTGCGGCGAGTCGACCATGACGGCCAGGTGGACAACCGTATCGACTTGCAGCTGGCGTATGAGCTTGCCGATCACCGCGTGCCGCGTGTCGGCGTGAACGAAGTCCATCTCCTCGAGGGCGCTGATCGGATCCTTCAGGTCGCATCCGAACAGGTAGTCCACGTGCGGGGCAAGCCGCCTTGCGACCTCGACGCCGAGGGGATTGGACACGCCGATCAAGAGGACGCGGCTAGGACGGGGGGGAGTCATCGCGCTCTCAATCTACCAGTGGAGCTGAAGCCCGGCGCCTGGTGCGCGCAGGGCCCACTTTCGAAACAGTTCCGGGCGCCCCAGGCTCGACAGCCACGTCTGACAACCTTGATGCCAAAGGGGGCTCCGCGGGGGGATCCTGATCCCCGCGCGTTTATGGGTATATCCCTCTCACTGTCGTCGCGTTGGCCACCCGCTGCACGGCGAGCGCGTAGGCAGCCAGGCGCATGTCGATCCTCTTGTTGACCGAGGTGTGGAGGATCTCGTAGAAGGCCCGGGTGATGACGTGGTGCAACTTCGTGTTGATCTCCTCCTCTTCCCAGAAGAAGGCCTGAAGGTCCTGCACCCATTCGAAGTACGACACGATCACACCACCCGCGTTCGCGATGATGTCCGGGATCAGGAAGATGTTCCGATCGTGCAGAATCGGGTCGGCCTCTGGAGAGACCGCCGCGTTGGCTCCTTCGGTGATGAGTCGTGCCCGAATCCGGCCCGCGTTGTGCTCGGTGATCTGATCCTGCACCGCTGCGGGGACGAGCACTGTCACGGGCAGCTCGATGATCTCGTCATTGGTGATGTTCTCCGCCTTCTTGAACCCGGTTACCCCGCCTCGAACCTGGCGGTGCTCTTCGAGCGCTGCGAGATCCAGGCCGTTTGGGTTGTACACGCCACCTTTGGAATCGCTTACAGCCACTACCTTGAGCCCGGCCTCGGTCAGCAGCCGCGCAGTCGATCGGCCGACCTGGCCGTAACCCTGCACGGCCACCGTCGGAGTTTCTTCGTCGACGTGTAGGTACTTGAGGGCCTCCAGGGTCAGGTAGGTCGCGCCGCGTCCGGGGGCGTCAACGCGTCCTTCCGAGCCGCCGACGTCGACTGGTTTTCCGGTGACCGAGGCCGTCACCGAATGGCCCGAGTGCATCGAGATCGTGTCCATGATCCAGGCCATTGTTTGAGGGTTCGTACCCATGTCGGGCGCCGGGATGTCCTTCTCTGGGCCGATGAGGATGGCAATCTCGGTTGCATAGCGACGGGTCAGGTGCTCCAGCTCGTTCTGGGACAGCTTGCTCGGGTCGCAGGCCACCGCACCTTTGGCTCCGCCATAAGGAAGGCCGACGGCCGCGCATTTCCAGGTCATCAGCATCGCCAGGGCTTTGACCAGGTCAAGGTTGATCGCGGGGTGGTATCGAATGCCGCCCTTGGCCGGGCCACGGCTGATGTTGTGCTGTACACGCCAGCCGGTGAAGACGCGCACCGACCCGTCGTCCATTCGAACCGGGAAGTGGACTGTCAGCTCGCGCTTGACCTCACGGAGGCTTCGGCGAGCGTCGTCTGAGAGTCCGATCACGTCTGCTGCGGCGTCGAACCGCCGCTGTGCGGTCTGGAAGGCGGAAGCGCGGGTTTCGACCGCCATTTCGGGACCTCCGATACTACTCCTTGCCCTGGAGGCGGTTGCACCTCTGGCCCCACAATTGGCGCCGTGGCGCGCCACCAGCTTTTGAGCATCATCGTCGTTGCGGCGGTCGCGCTCGTCACCGGTTTCCTGGTCGCCGGACAGGTCAAAGCCCAGCTCCTGACCCCCTCCAACCAGGTCGCCCGGTACCAGGCCCTCGTGCGAAGCGTGCAGGACCTGGAGGCGACCAACGGCGATTTTCGACGCCAGATCGCTGCGATTCGGGCCCAGATCAACGCGCTCGAGACGGAGGCGGCCGGACGCTCCGCGGCGACGCAGGCGCTGCAAAATCAGGTCGCCGACCTGCGTGCGCACGCCGGGCTCACCGCCATGCATGGGCCGGGTGTCCAGATCAAGCTCGTCAACGGCGTGCCGGGGCCCGACACCGGCGGTCAGGCAGGGTACCTCGTGAACTTCCAGGACGTCCAGGACCTGGTCAACCTGCTTTTCGCACAGGGAGCTGAAGGCATCGCCGTCAACGGGCGCAGGATTACTCCGCTGACGGCGTACTCCGGCTCCGCAGGCCAGGTCGTAATCGATCAGGGTCCGCCCCTGTCATCGCCGATCACGGTCACAGCGGTGGGTGACCGCAACCGAATGCTGGCGGCGCTTGACGACTCGGCAGCGCTTCCGGACATTCGCGCGCGCCAGGTCCAGTTCCAGCTTCGCCTCACGTTCTTCGGCAGCCCGGACCTCCCGTTGCCTGCCTATGACTCGAGCCTGCAGATAACCCATGTCAGTACGAACTAGGACTACGCCGCGCAGGCGTGCGCCGGGCCGCGCCATCAGCATCTGGTTGATCGCCCTGCTGGTCGCCCTCGTGGCCACGGTCCAGATTCGGAGCCAGGCCGAGGTCGAGCGAACCCTAGTCGGCATCGACACCACGTCACTCGCCTTCCTCATCGACGACCTCCACCGCGCCAACGACTCTCTGCAGGCGGAGGCGGCCGACCTGCAGCGTCGACAGGCCGCGCTTCGATCCGGTACAAGCGGTGCGGCGGACCAGGAGCTCAGCGACGAGGCCAACCGGTTGCGAGCCATCGAAGGCCTGGTGCCGGTGCACGGTCCGGGCGTAGTCATCGTGATCGACGCCGCGGGCGTCAAAGCGCTCGACTTGCAGGACGCGCTCAACAACCTGTCGGCCGGTGGTGCGGAGGCGATAGCGGTCAACGACCGTCGCGTGGTCGCCGGGGTCGCCATCGAGCAGGCAAGCGCCGGCGTCGCGATCGACGGAGTGGTGGTAGCTCCGCCATGGACCATCACCACAATCGGCGATGCCAACCGCATCGCCGAGGTCGCCGACTTGATGACCAAGGCACTGCGCGCCGACCGGCGCGTGCGCCAGGCGACCTATCGCGTCGAGGCTGACGTTGTGATCCAGTCGGTCGTCAGCGAGCGGCCTTTCGTTTACGCGCTCTCATCGTAGGGGAGGCCAGGTGACCTCCCCTACGGAACCCCTGTGCTGCGCGCCAGGCGCGAGCAGGATGGGACCAACTGATTGCCTCGGCCACGTAAGGAGGCGCCTGGAAATTGGACGCCAGGTGTCGGCCGGAGTGAATCCGGCCTTAGGCTTCACATGGTTCCAATCAAACGTGCCGCAGGCGGCGTGATCTAGCGAGCGGCCTTTCGTTTACGCGGTCGGCTCGTAGCCGGCTCCGCGACACCAAGCCTCTTGAGCTGAGCCGTCATGCGGTCCAGTCGCGCGTTGATGCGATCGATGTCGGTGTGGCTCGGTATCCGCAGCCGTCGGAGCGTGCGCTCGATCGCCTCGTCCGCTCTTTCCTCGAAGTCCTCACGCCTGCGGTCCATCTGATTCTTCAGGTCGGCCGGCACGGCGAGCGTTTTGCGAACGTAATCGAGCAAAGCCTGCCCGCGATCGTGGAGTGCCTCACCGCCCGCGTCGACCAGGCGCCCCGGGCCGTTCTTCTCCTGCGAGAGGACGATCTGGGACAGAGTCACTTGAGTCAGGTCATGCCCGGTGTCACGGTCGACCACTTTTATCTCGTGGCCTTCGCGCACGAGCTGCGCGATTCCTTCGAGCGTGATGTAGCGGCTGATGCGCGTGTCATAGAGCTTGCGATTTGCGTACTTCTTGATAAGGTGTCGGTCAGGGGTTGTCGTCACGGCCGGGCCCATTCTAACGCGCTGCGTTATGTGCTCCACCCGGCGCGGTTAATGGAGGTTGATGCATGGCAGCAAGGAAGCGGGCTTCTTCCCGGTCCAGGCAATCCGGCCTCGTCGGCCGAGCCGTCAGCGCCGGCAGAAAAGCTTTCCACGAGGCGGAGAGCCGCGTGCCGCTCGACGTCCGTCGACAGCTCGAACGGTCGATCAAGGACGGCCAGAGGACGCTGAAAGCCGCGATCGACCAGCTCCAGGTACAGGTCAGGCGAACGGCGAAGCAGGCCGACGTCGACAAGGCTTTGAAGCGCCTCGAGGGCTTGACCAAGCAGGTGCAGAAGCTGGCCCTCGACGCGGCGACGCGCGGTGCGGCTCGTGCCTCTTCCACGACGCGTAGTGCCTCAAGCACGGCGAAGCGAACGACGAGCACAGCAAAAAGACGCGCCGCGGCGACCCGAAAGTCGGCCACACGCAAGGCGCCGGCCCGCAGCTCCACCACGCGACAGGCAGCGCCTTCAGTCGGCACGACGCGCGCGGCTGCACCGCGACGTTCACCGCGCCGGCGGCCGGCGTCACCCTCCTCGGAAGGCACCGCAGTTCAGGAGTCGCCGCCGATGCCTGAGTCGGGCGAAATCAGCGGGAGCTCTTTTTAGAGAGCTCCGAAAACTCGGACTCCGCCCAGGAAGACGGCTCTTGGGCGGAGTCCCTGGCGGCCGGCTGGAGGCTTATCGACCGGGTCCTGGTCGTAGACCTGCAGGTCCGCCAGCATGCCGGGCTCCAGGGTCCCCTTTTCCGATTCCTCGAAGCTCGCGAATGCCCCGCCGGCTGTATATGCCCTCAGCGCGGCAAGCAGGCTGATGCCATTCACCTGGTCGTCGACCGCGATCTGGATGCCCGGCCACGGATTGGGATCAGGCGAAACGGGCAGGTCTGAGCTGAAAGCGACCGGAACCCCGGCGCGAAGCAACCGAGCGTGCGGGGCGAGGTGGGTTCGGTCGCGGACCGGGAAGAAGAGCGCCGAGGCGACACGTCCGAACCGTGCCGCCATGGGCTGCATGACAGCCACCATTCGGAGCCTCGCCAGCCGAGCCTGAAGATCCGGAGGACAGATCGTGCAGTGCTCGACCCGGTGACGCATGTGTTCACCTCCGGCTGCCTCCACCGCGTCACACATCGCTTCAATCGCAGCGTCGCCGATTGCGTGCGCGGCAACCTGCAATCCTGCGCCCGTGGCGCGTAAGACCAGGTCGTACAGCTCTGCCGGTGTGGTGCGCCAGGTCCCTCCGCCCGAGCGCATCGCGACGCGCTCTGCACCGCCATCGACGAACACTTTCACGGGCCCAGCCCTCAAGAGCGCACCGCCGAAACCAGCCCGAATCCCAAGACCCGATGCCGCTTCCAGCAGCTCCCAGGAGAGAAACTCGTTGACGCGCACGCGCAGCCGTCCGCCCTCGGCAAGCTCCTCGTAGGCGCGAAGGTCGTCGGCAAAGCCCCGGTTGACGGCCGCGCCAACGGAAGTGATGCCGCGTGAAAGCAGCAGCCGCTGGGTCTGGAGCACTCCCTGCTTGCGGCGCTCAAGACCGGCCGAGGGCTGCACGTCGGCGACCAGGCGCATCGCCGCTTCGAGGAGCAGCCCATCAGGCGAGCCGTCAGGATCGCGGCCGATCCGGCCGCCGTGGGGGTTCGGTGTTTCGGCGGTCACTCCCGCCGCCGCGAGAGCCGCCGAGTTGGCCACGCGCGAGTGGCCGCCGCGCTCGTCGATGAATGCGGGACGCCGGCCGGTCACACGGTCGAGCTCGCGGCGGTGAGGCTGGCGGCGCTCGGCGAGCTCGTCAGCCCGGTAGCCCATGCCCAGCTGCCACTCGGCCGGCTTGAGCACCCGGGCGTGTGCTTTCAAACGCTGCGCGATCTCGCCCACGCTTCGAGCGCCGCCCAGGTCTGCGCCGAATCGGGTCAGCCCGTAGTAGACGACGTGCGCGTGCGCATCGTTGAAGCCGGGCAGCACGGT
>CATPBO010000153.1 GCA_955652835.1 Candidatus Dormiibacterota bacterium | reverse complement strand
CTGCGCTACGAGGGATTTTCCGTCAAGACGGCAGCCACGGGACGCGGCGCCCTCACAGCCGTCACTCAGTTCTCGCCCGCCCTGGTGATCCTCGACGTGATGCTGCCCGACATAGACGGTATCGAGGTCCTTCGCCGGCTCAACAGCGCCGGCAACAAGGTGCCGATCATCTTCCTGACCGCCAAGGACGCGACCGAGGACAAGGTCCACGGCCTGACGATCGGCGGTGACGATTATGTGACCAAGCCGTTCAGCATCGAGGAGCTCATGGCGCGAGTCCGCGTTGTCCTGAGGCGCCACGGGAGCGACACTGACAACGGCAAGCTCTCGCTCGCAGACCTTGAGCTCGACGACGAGGCTCATGAGGTTCGCCGCCACGGCCATGTCGTCGAGCTGACGAACACCGAGTACCGGCTGCTTCGATACCTCCTCATCAACGCGGGCCGCGTGCTCACACGCAGCCAGATCCTGGATCACGTGTGGCACTACGACTTCGGCGGAGACGCCAGCGTGCTCGAGACATATGTCAGCTACCTTCGCCGGAAGGTCGACCGCGAGGATCCCCCGCTGATCCAAACAGTTCGCGGCGTCGGGTATGTCTTAAGAACGCCACGAAAATGACCCTGTCGCTCCGAGGGCGGCTGCTCGTCGGAGTCATCGCGCTGGTCGCAATCGGACTCCTGGTCTCAGATGTCGCCACTTACGCATTGCTCAATCGCTCGCTCGTGGGCCGGATCGACGATCAGCTCCAGAAACCTTCAACGGTGGCGACGGCGCGCGCGGTGATCATCGCCAATTGCACTCCGGGGCGCGGTCCCGGATCGCCTGGGTTGGCAACTGACTTTCCAACTGGAACGATCACTGAGCTGCTCGGCACTGACGGCGCCGTCGTCACCGCGTGCGTTGTTGGGTCCGGAAGCACCCCGTCCACCGCGAGCCCAGTTCTGCCGAAGACGCTGTTGGGCGCGGGCGAAGGTCATCCGGTCCAGCCGTATACGGTCGAGGGCACCGGTGGTGTCTCCCAGTACCGCATGACCCAATGGACCGAGAACTCGTTCGGCGGCCAGTTCGTGGTTTTCGCCATCCCCCTGACGCCGGTGCACTCAACACTGAGCCAGCTGCTGCTGCTCGAGACGATCATCGGCCTGGCCGTGCTCGGCGCGACGGTTCTCCTCGCCCTCATCATCATCCGCATCAGCCTGCGGCCCCTTCAGAAGATGGGAGGAGTCGCGGCGGACATCGCGGCCGGTGACCTTACCAAGCGCGTCGAGCCGGCGACGCCGAAGACTGAGATCGGAAGGCTCGGACTCGCGTTAAACGGGATGCTGAGCCAGATCGAGGCGGCATTCGCCGAACGCACCGAGTCGAACAACCGGCTGCGGCGCTTCATCGCCGACGCATCGCACGAGCTGCGCACGCCTCTGACATCGATTCGCGGTTATTCAGAGATGCTTCGGCGCGGCGCTGGGGAATCGCCCACCGACGCAGAGCTCGCCCGCAGGCGCATCGAAGAAGAGTCCGTGCGCATGTCGACGCTCGTTGACGACATGCTGCTCATCGCGCGCCTGGACCAGGGCCGTCCGCTCGAGAGCAAGCCGGTCGACTTGCAGGCCATCGCGGCCGACGCCGCTGCCGACGCCCGAGCCGTTGCGCCAAAACGCGAGATCACAATGACCGACCCAGGTCCGGTTGTCGTGGAAGGCGACGATTTGCGGCTCAGGCAGGTGCTCGGCAACCTCGTGCGCAATGCGCTCGTTCATACGCCGTCGCAGACGGCGATCGAGATTTCGGTTTCCACAGAGGACAGCGTCGGCCGGGTGTCGGTGGCCGACCACGGACCAGGGCTCAGTCCCTCGGACATGGAACGAATTTTCGAGCCGTTCTTCCGCGCCGATCCCAGCCGCAGCCGCGATAGCGGAGGCGCAGGGCTTGGTCTTTCGATTGTCAACGCGGTTGTCAGCGCGCATGGCGGACACGTGCGCGTGAAGGAGACGAGCGGGGGCGGAGCCACGTTCGAAGTCGAGCTCCCGCTGGCGACCTCATCTAACTAGCTGCAACTCCCAGCAGGTTCCAAGGTTTCTTACAGCCTGCATTCAGGAACGAGCGCCAAGCTGGAAGTCGCAAGGTTGATCCCCACCGGCTTCCCCAAGCAGTAGGGGGCGTCCCTAGCGCCCCTTACTTGCGGGGAGGCTCAGCTCCTCGCCATTGCCGGCGTTGCGGGCACCGGTTCTCCGGCACCGACACGGCGGTGAAGCCAGGCCAGAGGTCGCGGCGCCCACCAGTTGGCCCGGCCCAAAAGACGCATGATCGAGGGCACGATCAAGATGCGAACGATGGTGGCGTCAACGGCGATTGCGATCGCTAGACCGATCCCGATCGCCTTGATGATCACGACGCTGGCGAGACCAAATGCCATGAATACAGCGACCATGATCAGAGCCGCTCCGGTGATCAAGCGCCCGCTTTTCTCAAGGCCCATTGCAACCGCCGCCTGGTTGTCGCCGCTGCGCTTGTACTCCTCCTGGATGCGGCTGATCAGCAGCACCTCGTAGTCCATCGACATTCCAAAGACGATGCTGAACAGGATGACCGGAATGCTGGGGTCGATCGACTGGGCGGTGAATCCGAGCTGCTGGCTCAAGTGGCCCTGCTGGAAAATCCAGACCATCGCACCGAAAGAGGCAGCGATCGAGAAGAGATTCGTGACCACGGCTTTCAGCGGCAGCACGACAGAGCCGGTGAGCAGGAACAAGACGATGTAGGTGACCAGGATCACCGAACCGACGGCGGTTGGTGTCCTGTCCAGGATGAAGTTGACGATGTCAAGGTCGAACGCGGTTCCTCCAGTGGAAAGGACCTGACCGCCCGTAACTTGCTCGGCCCGGACAGCTTTGACGATGGCGCGTGCATCGTCACTCGTGTACTGCTTGTTCGTGACCAGGTTCAGCACTGCGAGGTGACTGCCGGTGCTGGTAGAAAGCGCCTGCTGGAGCGGCGCAGGCAACGATGTGCTGGATCCCGTATAGAGCCGCTGGTAGTCAGCCTTTGTGAGCGTCGGGTCAACGTTGACGAAGCCCTCGACACGAAGCACGTTCGGTAGCAAGGCCAGGCGGCGGCTGAGGTCGTAGGTGTCGCCGATGTGGTCCGCGGTCAGCGGATTCGAGGCAGGGTAATACACGACCGCCGTGATGAAAGTCTGGTCCTGCCCGGGGAAGTCCCTGATCAACGTGTCGTAGCCCTGGCGGGCGGTGTTGTCAGGCGGGAGCTGGTCGACGTCGCCGTTCGCCAATCTCAGCTGAAGGAAAGGGGTGCCCGCAGCGAGAAGGACTACCAGCGACGGCACCAACACGACGAGCGGCCGCCGCATCACCCATAGCGCCATCGTGTGCCATGCGCCGGTGCCCGCCGGCTTGCTCGCGCCAAGCAGCTGGCGCAGCCATCGTGGCCAGTCAACGCGTCCGCCGAGGATGGACAGCACCGCGGGCAGGAACGTGAGCCCGTAGAAAACTGCGATGCCAACGACGATTGCACCGGCGGCGCCCATCGATGCGAGGAAGGTGCCCTGGTAGAACAGCATCGCCGATAAGCCGATCGCCACCGTGATCCCTGAGAAGGTGATCGCTCTTCCGGCCGTCGACATCGAGGTTGCGATGGCGTCTTCGCGCGTTGCCCCCGCGGCGAGCTCGTCGCGAAACCGGTTGACGACGAACAGCGAGTAGTCGATCGCTACGCCTAGGCCGATGAGCGTGACGACGTTGATTGCGTATTGCGATACGTCGGTGAAATGTGCGAGGAACAGGGTGCCGCCGACGCCACCCACGATCGCCAGGACACCCACCCCGAGGGGGAGCAGCGCGGCCACCAGCGAGGCGAAGATCAGAATCAGGAGGAGACCGGTGATAGGAAGTGCGACCAACTCGGCTCGATTCAAGTCGCTCTCGAGCGACTTGTTGAATGCGACATTGATCGGCACCTGACCGGTCGCAACAAAGCTGAGTGGACCGGTATGGACCTCGCTCACGACCTGGTCGATGTACTTCTGCGCCTTGACCGAGCTGTCTTTCAGCTCGACCACCACCAGCGCTTCATGGGCATTCCTCGAGATGAAGGCCGATTGCTGCGCGGCCGGCACGTTGTAAGGCGTCCTGATCCCGGTCACACGCGAATCGAAACCGAGTGACGCCACCGAGTTCTCCAGTGCCGCCTGATAGGCCTGGTCACTGGCGTTGAGGCTGTCGCTGCTGTAAATCAGCTCGAAGCTGGAGCCGGTGGTGGTGCCCTGAAGTTTGATCTCATCGGTTATGAGCTTGGCGGCCTTACCTGCCGCCAGGTCCGCTCCAAAACCCCCGTTGCCCGCGAGTGTCGCACCGGTCAGGATGGCGACGACAGACAGTCCGAGCAGCAAGGCCGAAACCACGAGCGTCGCCCAGCGAAAGCGGTACACAACGCGACCCCAGCGCGCAAACATAGCCACCCACAATACCCGCTGGGGTGACACTCTATTGCGTCAGTTTGGCGCCGCGACTGCGTCAGTTTGGCGTCGCGACCAGGCCGGATTTACTCCGGCCGTCCCCCTGCTCGCATAAATCCTTGCCTGCGTTGCGAGGAGTAACTACTTGACAAATCTCATCCCCGGGAAGATAAGCGCCAGCCCAGTCGAGGGGTTGTCGTGCTATTCGCCGCGGGTGAGGGCCGGGTCCCCGTCGGCGGGAACACGGCCGGGCGATGCGATCAGTAAGTCCCATCCTGCTCGCGCCTGGCGCGCAGAAGGAACCGAGTCGGTTCCTTCTCATAATTCTATTTCAGCTTCCAGACGATGCCCTTCAGAATCGGCGCCGACTCGCTGACGAAGTTTTGCATGTACGTCTGAGCCGTCAGCAGGATGACGCCATAGAAGACACTCCCATCGGCGTTTGTGCCGACGAATAGATTCGCCTCGGCAGGCAGAGATTGACCGTTTGACACAATCGTGAAACATAGCTGCCAGAAAAGTCCTTGCACGCCGCCGAGGGAGCCGGTCGTGGTCCTGCTGTTCCCGCACGGCTTCGTATCCGGATACTTGCTTGTGAGGGCCGCGTCTAGGCCTGATTTCTGCTGCTGTGCAGTCATCGTTGGGCTTTGAGGAGCGCTGGCGACGGCGAGCGCAGCAAGGCCGGCTGGATCCGCAAGCGTGATCGTCTCATTGTCCTTGGCCACGACCACCCATCCCGTTGGCACAGGAACCGTTTCGCCATTGTTCTCTGCCGTTGGACCTTGGGGCGCCGTCGGCGAGGCGACGGGGCTCGGTGATCCGGCCGGAGTTGGGCTCGGCACATCGCCGGTAATGGCCGCGCTGTTGTTTGCCTTGTTGCCCAAGAGCGCGATCGCGGTTCCGCAGCCGGCCATGATCACGACGAGGCCAACGACTGCGGCGATGATCAAGACCCATGGCGTGCGGTGCACCGGCGCTTGCGGCGCGGCGGCCGCAGGCGAGTAATAAGGGCTGGCGTACGCGACCGGAACGGGCGGCGGCGAGGCATAGGCCAGTGCAGGCGCCGTCGCGATTGGTGGTCCTTGAGGGACTACCGACCATGCTGGCGGTGCCGCAGGTGGTCCGGCCGCGGCTGGTGGCGGCGGGGGGGCTACCCCCCACGCCGGCGGTGCCGCTGGTGGTCCGGCCGCGGCGGGTGGTGGCGGCGGGGCTGCCCCCCACGCCGGCGGCGCCGCTGGAGGTCCCGCCGCGACTGCGGTCAGCGGCGTGCCGCAGGCCTGGCAGAACTGGTTGCCATCAGGGTTCTGGGCGCCGCACCTGGCGCATGTGAGCGCCACCTATTTCGTCTCCGCCACGTCGGGCGCTGATTCCACGCGCGGGCGGCGAGCGCGCTTGACGGCGTTTGGCGCAGCGGTGAGTGCCATCCCGCAGTTGGGACAAAAGCCCGAAGCGACGATGTGCATGTGGCAGCTCGGACAGACGGTCTCCGCATAGCCCATGTGCGCGGCTTCCTCGAGCAAGGCGTGGTGCAGCACGTAGCGGATGTAAATCAAGAGAGCGCCGACGATCGCCGCTTGCCAGATGAGGATGAAGAGCGGGTTGACCGAGGTTTCCTGCATGAGCTGCGTGCCCGCCGAGAACGCGATGTGGGCGATGACCGCCATTACGATGCCTCCGATCTCGCGCCCCGCCAACCGGCCGCGTTGATATCGCCAGATCGTCGCGACGATCATTCCGGTCGCGCTGCCCTGCAGCAGCGGCTGGAACACGGCCAGCGTCGTCAGCACGTAGATCCAGTTGCCCGGCTCCGTGTGAGCAGGCAGACCGGTCAAGACGCTCGAGAAGCCGATCAAGGCCTGGGCGAGGCTGAAGCCCAGGCCGGCGGCCACGCCGAAGACCAGCCCATCCACAGTCTCGGGGAAGTCTTTGCGATTGGGCAGGAAGATGGCAGGCAGCGGTTTCACAACCTCCTGCACGACCGGCAGCAGCAGACCAACGATCAGCAACCCGCCGACGTTGATCCCGGCGCTGCCAAAGACGTTGGTGTTGTACTGGAACGGGTTGTAGATGATCCGCTCGAACAGGGTGAGCACAATGCCGACGATGATCCCGCCACCGATCGTGAAGCCCAGCACGATCGCGGGCTCGTCCCGGTAAACCTGCGCTTCGTAGAGATAGATGAGGTAGAGGACAGGAACGAGGAAGGCCGCAACCAGGATCGCGGCCGTGATCAGCCCAGTGAGGTACAGCACCAGGATGCCGGCTAGGCCGGCGGTGAAAGCCCAGCGAAACTCGTGGATCTTGTGGTGGCCCAGATGCGGGAAAAGAGTGGTGAACACCGACGGCTGCGCCACGTGCTCGCCGGGATGCGCGGCGTAACGGTGCTCTCGCGTCTTGGCATTACCGATCTCTTCGGTGGTTCCCTGGTGAGCTCCGCAGCGCGTGCAGAAGACGCCATCGGGGACGTCGTGCGAGCAATGGTCACACCGCAACGCCTTACCTCCTCAGTCTTGAGTCGATCCAGATTCCTGGCTCGATCCCCTATTGCTGGGCGGTAAGGATAGGGCTCGGCGCCGCCTTTTTTAGTGTTTGTTTAACGCGCCGGTTCGGTCGCGGCCGGCTGCTCGGGCACCCATCCCCGCATGAAATGGCACGAATAGTGGCCTTGGTGCTTGTCGAAATAGCGCTGGTGGTAGTCCTCGGCGGGCCAGAAATGGGGCGCCGGCACGATCTCGGTGACGATCGGCCTGTCGAAATACCGCTGCGCACCTTCTTTTGACTTGCGCGCCGCCGCCTCCTGCTCAGGGTTGTGGAAGAAGATGACCGACCGGTACTGATGGCCGTGGTCCGGACCCTGGCTGTTCAGCGTCGTCGGATCGTGCATGTTCCAGAAAGCGTTCAGAAGCTCGTTGTAGGAAACCCTGGCCGGGTCATAAGTCACCTCGACCGCCTCAGCGTGCCCGGTTCGACCCGAGCTGACCTGCTCATAAGTCGGGTTGTCGCGCGTGCCGCCCGCATAACCCGACACGGCGTCGATCACACCAGGGATCTCGTTGAAAAGATGTTCGACGCCCCAGAAACAACCGCCGGCGAAAATAGCTTTTTCCATCTCACTTTTCAGCATACGCCGTACCTATGATGGCCCCTCACCATGACGATGCCCGGCCCTCCACCAAGCAGACGCCGATGGCTGCACATGGCGGTGGTCGACATCACGCCGCTCCGCCGTCACCGCGATTTCCGGCTTCTATTCATTGGACGGCTGGTGTCGTTCTTCGGCAGCATGATCACGGTCGTCGCATTCCCGTACCAGGTGTACCAGCTGACACACAGCCTGCTGCTGGTCGGATTGCTTGGTGTCCTGGAGTTCATCGCGATACTCGCGTTCGCGATGCTGGGAGGCGCCCTCGCCGATGCCAAGGACCGCCGGTCGATGGTCCTGTTGTCGGAGGCGGCCCTGATGGGATGCAGCCTCATTCTTGCCGGCAACGCGGCGCTTCCGAATCCGCAGGTCTGGGTTTTGTTCGCCGTCGCCATCGTTTGGGGTGTGCTGGACGCGGTCCAGCGCCCGTCGCTCGACGCCATGCTGCCACGCCTGGTCGACCGCGACGAGCTTCCGGCGGCAGCTGCCCTCAACAGCTTGCGCTCGACGCTCGGCCAGATCCTGGGACCGGCCCTGGGCGGAGTGCTGCTGGCCGTAGTCGGACTGCCGCTGACGTACATGGTCGACGTAGCAACCTTTGTGGTCGGCCTCGCCTGCTTGTGGCTGATGCGCGCGGTGCCGCCACCGGTGGACGCGGAGCGGCCCAGTCTTCGACGGGTGGTCGAAGGCCTGCGCTACGCCCGCAGCCGGCCCGAGCTCATCGGGACTTACGCGGTCGATATGGTCGCGATGTTCTTCGGAATGCCTATGGCGCTGTTCCCGGCGATTGCGCAGAACCTCGGTGGACCAGGGGTGTTGGGTCTCCTGTACGCCGCGCCGGCTGTCGGATCGTTCCTCTTTTCGGCGACCAGTGGCTGGACCAGCCGAGTCCACCGCCACGGCATGGGCGTGATCGTCGCCGCAATCATCTGGGGCGCGGCGATCATCGGGTTTGGTCTCGCACCCGGGCTCATCGCCGCGCTGGCGTTCCTGGCCCTCGCGGGCGCCGCAGACATGATGAGCGGGCTGTTCAGATCGGTGATCTGGAACCAGACCATCCCCGATTCCTTGCGCGGTCGGCTAGCTTCGATCGAGATGCTGAGCTACACATCGGGCCCGGCACTTGGCAACTTCGAGGCGGGGTTGGTCGCGTCGCTCTTCTCAGTCCGGGTCTCGGTGGTCTCGGGCGGCATCCTGTGTGTCATCGGCTGCGTGCTGTGCGCCGTTGCCCTGCCGGCATTTCGCAACTACGACGCGCAGCGTTACCATCTCGCGCCAGATCCAGGTCTTGGGAGCGTCAAGCGGGAGAAGCGATGAGCTCATCTCAAATCGTGCTCGCGTTGGCCGTGGGCACCGCGGTGCTCGCGCTGTGGGCGGCCGTGTTCGCCACGCGCGCCGACAGGGCATCCCGCCGCGCGATCAAGCTCGCCGATGCTCGCTGGGAGGCGACAACGAGGCCAGTCCCCCACCTCACGTTCACCGGCGCGCCGGCTGCAGGCCAGCCGATCGAGGTCGAGCTTGAGAATCTGGGCGGCACCATGACCGCCGGCGGAGTGATCGTGCAGGCGTCCGACGATCTGTATGCAAGTGAGCTGTACATGCCCGAGAAGGCGCCGCCACGCAGGATCCTGTTGCAGCCGTCGATGAAAGCGTGGCAGCGGGCGAGCCAGCCACGCTGTCTTCTCCTGGTCGCCCGCGATATCAATGGACGCTGCTGGGACTGCCTGGACGGCAGCAAGCCGATCAAAGATCCGCGCAAGTGGCTCGCCGGCCAGCTCCGTGAGCTTCGCCTGCAGGGCGTCGTCGACTTTCCGGGGCTGACCGGTCCGCTGCGCTAGTGCGCTAGATCCAGGCGGGCGTTGAGCTTCAGCGTCACGTTGCCGTGGAGCGCCTTAGAGATCGGACAGCCATCTTTGGCTGCCTCCGCCTCCTTCTGAAACTCGGCGGCGTTGATGCCATGAATATGGCCGACCGTTGTGATGGTGATGGTCGTGATGCCGGTGCCCGGGACGAATTCAACTTCTGCAGTGGTGTTGAGCCTTTCGACCTTGTGGCCGGCCTTGCTCAAGCCGTTGGAGAAGGCCATCGAGTAGCAGGCCGCGTGGGCCGCGGCGAGAAGCTCTTCGGGGCTTGTGGTACCGTGCTGCCGCTCCGCCCGGCTGCCCCATGTGACCGGGAACTCGTCGAATGTGCCGCTCGCGACCTTGACCCGGCCGCCCCCACTCGAGAGATCGCCTTCCCAGACCGCATCAGCTCGACTCACCGCAGCCATACGTTCACCTCCCGCAACTGACGGACCGACGACTCAACTCCCCGCAAACGTACTAGGTCCCAGGACCGGCCACCTTGTTTCCGGCCCAATCAACCGACCAGTCTCCTAGCTCGACAACGTTGCCGTCGGGATCCGCGACGAACAGCGAGCGGTTGCCGTGGCCAAATTCGACCGGTCCTTCCGGCTCGACCTGGGCCTGGTCGAGCGAATGCTTCCAGTCGTCGAGGCTGCCCGGCTCGACGTAGATCGCAAAGTGGACGTGAGCACCTCCACGCGAGCCCGCGATGCCGACGCCGGGTCCACCTGAGGTAGGCGGCCACAATCCGAGGACGGCATTGCGACCTAGCGAAAGCCAGACGGCGGCCCTAGGCTCGGCCCAACGTTCGACCAGAGGCAGGCGCAGGAGATCGCGATAAAAGGCCACGGAACGCTCCAGGTCCCCGACCTCGAGCACCAGCTCAAGCAGTCCTTGCAATCAGCTCGTCCCCGACAAAATCATCCCAGCTGGTGGGGAGCCGGGCCGGGCACGACTGGCTGCTTCACAACTCTTAACGCGCTAATTCGGAGGCGCCTGCGAACGCGTGGCCTAGGCTGAGCCCCCCGTGAGCATCCAACTTTCCCCAGACCATAAATGGATCTGGGACGGAACCCGCTGGCTGCCGATCTCCCCAGTGCCGCCAGCACCTGGCGCGCAGGCCCCTGTAGCCACGTACTCGCCACCTCGGGCGGCGGCCCCGGAAGTGGCGATGCCCCACCCTCATGTTCCCGAGGCGACCGGGCCGACCTTCGACGTCCCCGTCGTGCCGCCGGCGGTCACCCCGCTGTGGGAGCAGCCCACGCGATCGGGAGCCACCATGTACCTCTACGTCGTCGCCGGCGCGGTCGTGCTGGTGATGGCGATGATCGTTTTGAACTCAATGAACATCGTTCGGCTGCCGTGGCAAAGCGATGGCTCGACCCCCAGCGTACCCACAGCCACTCCGCTGCCGCCGGTCACGGCACGCACCGACTATGCGCGCGCCGACCGCTTCCTGAACCTCGTTCTCGCACCTGCAATGGTCAGCGCCGGTCAGACCGTGCCGGCCATGCAGACGGCCTGCAACGGGACTCTCTCCAACAGCTGCCTGAGCTCGATCACCGCAACTGACCAGCAGATGAAAAAGGTCCTCTCGGTGATCGACGGCGGGGAAGTCCCGCCTTGCATCGGCGTCGGCGTGAACAAGCTGCGGATCGACCTCGCCGGGATGGAGAGCGGGCTCACACTCGCTCTCTCAGGTTTCCAGCAAAACCAACGCAACCTGGTCGCCGCGGGACTCAGTCGATTCGGTTCGCTGAGTCAGGCGCTGCCCGCCGACGCCACTTCCGTGAATCAGGCCATGAAGGCGCAGTGCAACACGCAGGAGGTCGGCCCCTAGCCGGCTTGCTCGTCTCCCGTGGCCTGGTGGTCGACTTCGCCCGCTGGGTCAGCGTGGCCCGACTGGACATCACCGGCTGGGTCGGCCGTTTCGACCTCGCCCGCTGCGGTGGACGGCGCCTTCGGAGCTGCGTTGGTCGGAGCCTCGGGAGCTTCCGTCGCGCTCTCACTCTCCGACGAAGCTGGGGACGGTGTCGGCGTCGAGGCAGCGTGAACCGCTAAAGCGCCGCCGCCGAGCGCCAGCGCGGCCGGCACTGCAAGGATCGCCAATCTTCGTTTCAAATTCATTGTCACAGGTACCTCATAGGGTTAACGGGCTTCCACGCGTTTACCAGCAGCTTGACCGCGGTTCCTGTACCCCAGATAAACCGGCCCCTCAGAGTGATTTAGAAATTCTTTAGGAAGCCAGTGCATCCTTTTTCGCGTGAGAGTTCTCGTGGTGGAAGATGACCGCCGGCTCGCCGCAAGCCTGCGCCGATCGCTCATGGAGTCGAGGATGGCAGTCGACATCGCGCACAACGGAGAGGACGGCCTCGCGGCGGCGTCCACAACGCACTACGACGTCATCGTCCTCGACCTGATGCTGCCAATCCTCGACGGCCTCGAGGTGACACGCAGGTTGCGCGAGCACAAGGTCGAGACCCCGATCCTCATGCTCACCGCGCGCGATGGCGTCGACGATCGCGTGGCGGGTCTCGAGGCAGGCGCTGACGACTACCTGGTCAAACCGTTCGCGCTGCGCGAGGTGGTGGCGCGATTGCGTGCGCTCACTCGCCGCCATGTGCCCGACCGCAAATCGCAGCTGAGGGCCGGCAACCTGCTGCTGGACACAGCGGCTCACACACTGACTGTTGACGGACGCGAGGTGGACCTGACTGCCAAGGAGTTCGCCATCCTCGAGTATTTCCTACTCAACCGCGGACGGCTCTTGACCCGCGGCCAGATCCTTGAGCATGCATGGGACTACGACTTCGAGGGTGGCCGCAACTTGATCGAGGTCTACATCGGGCGGCTGAGGAAGAAGCTGATCGAGGCCGGCGGCCACGATCCTTTCGTCACGATCCGAGGTTCGGGTTACCGCTACGTCGCCGAAGGATCGTGATGCGCCGCCTCACCGGCACGCGAGGGCGCCTCGTCCTTGCTGCAGTGGGATTCTTCGCGCTGGCGCTCCTCGTCGCCGATGGGGCGGTCCTTACCTCGGTCGCCGTGACGCAGTCGCAAGCGTCGGACGCTGTGCTCGTCTCGCAGGCCCAGGTCATCGCGTCGGGCCTTCAAGACACCAATGGGCAGGTCACCTTCGACGGTTCTGACCTCCCCGGCGAGACTCAGAGCGGCATCGCCGTTGACGCCGCGGTGGTGTCATCTGGCACAGTCCTGGCGCAGACGGCCAACCAACCCCTGGACCAAGCAACCCTGTTGAATCTCGCGGCGCAGGCGGTGCGAGACGGAAAACCGGTGTGGGTGGACATCGTGGATTCACACCACGTGCCGCGGCGCGTGTACGCCGTCACGCTGACGTCGAGCACCAACTCGATCCAGACGCTCGTCGTCAGCCGGTCGGTCGCGGAGATGGCCGATGCACAGCAGCGGACCTTCCTCATCCTGGTCGCCGTCTCTGCCGCCCTTCTTGTGATCGGCGGCGCGCTCACGTACTGGCTCGCGGGACGAGCGCTGCAGCCCGTCCGCACGATCGCGGGCATGGCTCGGTCGATAAGCGAGCACGATCTTCATCGGCGGGTTGACGTCAAGGTCCCGCCTGACGAGCTCGGCGAGCTCGTAGATACGTTCAACTCTATGCTCGCCCGCCTCGAGGCGGGCTTCAACAGCATGAGCACGTTTACGGCAAACGCCTCGCACGAGCTGAGGGCACCGTTGGCGCTGATGCGCAGCGAGGTCGAGGGCGCGCTCAGCCGAAGCCGCAGCCAGGACGAGTACAGGCGCGTCCTCGAGTCGCTTCGACAGGAGGTCGAGCACCTGAGCCGCCTGTCCGACCAACTCCTCATCCTGGCGCGCGCGGACGCCGGGGCCCTGATGCCCGCCAAGGAAGCAATCGACGTCGCGGACTTCCTGCACGAGACCGCCGCCCGCTGGGACGGCGTCGCGAAAAAGCGCGGAAGCCGGCTCGAGGTGGCTGCGCCAGACCACGGCCGCATGGAGGCCGATCCCGCTCTCCTGCGCCGGGTGGTCGACAACCTCATCGATAACGCCGTTCGCCACACCGCAAACGGCACGCCCGTGACGCTGCGTGGCTACCAGGCCGGCAACGGGTGGAACGTCGAGGTCGCGGACCAGGGACCAGGCGTGGCCGCGGATCATCGCGCCCGGCTGTTCACCCGATTTGGTCGCGCTGACAGCGCGCGATCACCCGAGAATGGGGGTGCCGGTCTCGGCCTCGCCCTCAGCGCGGCGATCGCACGAGCCCACGGCGGCTCTCTCGAGCTGGTCGAAACGGACCGCCAGAGAGGAGCCGTGTTCCGGCTCCACGTGCCCAACGGCCAGATCGCTGCGAGCACACCCAAGACCACCCCAGCGCTTTAGGGCCCTTTTAGATGCGCGCCGGAAACTGGTCGTCATGCAATTTTCGCCTCGCCGCGCGCTCATAGTCGTCGCCTCCACGGCCTCCGGACTACTGGTTACTGTCGCCTGCGGGTCGCCCACCGGCACAACCGCCGGCACCGACGCCGCCCCGGCCACCGCCGGAGCCGAGGTGAACACAGGCGAAGGCATACCTGTTCCCTACTCGGATACCCGGTTTCACTATCGAATCGACGGTCCGGGCCACATGACGGCCAACCCTGACGGCACTGCGGCTTACGTCGGTCCGTCAGAGCGCATTGAGATCAGCGTCGTTCAAGGGTCGCGCGCATCCGATCCGGCTGCAATGGCGAGCCAGGACCTGAAGTCGCTGGCGGCGTCGGCGGCTGCCTTCCGTCAGATGTCCAGCCCGGCGAAGCTCACACTTGGCGGTTATCAAGTAACTCGATTCGCGTTCACATGGAACGCCGGCACCAGCACGGTCACGGGCAAAGCGATCGAGCTCACGAGCGTCCGGTACTACGTGTCCAAGGACGCCACAACCCTTGCGGTCATCACATACGGCATCGTCTCCAATCAGTTCGACCCACAGGGCGCAGACGACATCGTGAGCACCTTCAAGTGGCAGTAGTCGAGGCGGTTTCGCCCGCGACGTCGTATCTACCACTGGTCGCGTTGAAGGACGTTTTCAAGATCTACAAGGAAGGCACGACCGAGACGGTCGCGCTGCGCGGCGCGAGCATGGAGCTGCCCCGGGGCCGCATGACAAGCCTGGTGGGTCCGTCTGGCAGCGGCAAATCAACCTTGTTATCCCTGGTCGCGGGGCTGGCGCTGCCCAGCGCCGGGCAGATCGTAGTCGACGGTACGGACATCAGCCGGCTTGGCGAGTCCGAACGAGCCCGCTTGCGCGCCGAACGAATTGGCGTCGTATTCCAGAGCGGCAACCTGATCCCGTTCCTGAGCGCCGCTGAAAACGTGGAGCTGGCGATGAGCATCGCCGGAAAGCGCGCAGGGAAACAAAGTAGACGCGAGCGAGCGCGCGAGGTGCTCACCGAGCTTGGGCTTGGCAGCCGCCTGCACCACCGGCCCACGCAGCTGTCGGGCGGCGAGGTCCAGCGGGTCGCCGTTGCGGTTGCACTCGCCAATGACCCCGACCTGCTGCTTGCGGACGAGCTCACCGGCGAGCTGGATTCCGCGACGGCCGAGCAGGTGATCGGCATTCTGGCCGAGGCCTGGCATCAGCGCGAGCTGACCGTGCTGCTCGTCACCCACAATCGGGATCTGGCCGCCCGTGCTGACCACCGGCTGCGCCTGGTCGACGGATTGGTATCGGCCGGATGACGGCCGCGATGTCGCTCCGGGTTGAGGGCGTAACCAAGCACTACCGCGCGGGAGGCTTGACCGTCAAGGCGGTCGACGGCCTGGACATCGAGATCGAGGCCGGCACGTCGGTCGCGATCGTTGGACCCAGCGGGTGCGGCAAGTCGACCTTGCTCGGCATGCTCGGCGGCCTTGAAAGGCCGAGCAGCGGCCGCATCTGGCTGGACGGGACCGAGATCTCGTCTCTTCCCGAAGCGGAGCGCGCCCGCATCCGGCGGGAGTCGATCGGGTTTGTCTTCCAGTCGTACGACCTGCTCCCATTTCTCACCGCTCAAGAAAACATCGAATTCCAGCAGGCGCTGAACGGCGAAAACGGCAGCGGCACCAACGGTAAATCGGATCATGAAGCCGACCTGATCAAGCGCCTCGGTCTCAGCGAACACGCGACCAAATTCCCCGATCAACTCTCGGGCGGCCAGCGCCAGCGGGTCGGCATCGCCCGAGCCCTGGCGCACGGACCGCGCCTGATCCTTGGCGACGAACCGACCGGCGAGCTCGACAGCGAGACTTCAGCTTCGGTGCTCGACTTGTTGCTCGAAGCGCAGGAAACCACCGGTGCGACCCTGGTTGTCGTGACCCACGATGCGGATGTTGCGGAGCGGCTGGGACGCGTCGTGACGCTCCGTGATGGCAAGGTGGTCAGCGATCGGTCGGCGGTGCGGCGTGCTTAGGTACAGCCTCCGCGATCTCGTCCGCAACCCGCGGCGAACTCTCGCGTCGGTCATCGGCGTGGCCCTCGCCGTTGGCCTCTTCGCGTCCACTGCGTTCTTCGTGGATGGATCCGCCGCTCGAATGACGGAGCGTGCCATCGCTCCGGTTGCGATCGACATGCAGGCGGATCTCACGTCGCCACTCGGCTCATCTCTCACGGTCACGCAGTCCATCGGTGGCGGTCCATCCTTGGCCGCCGGCCAGCCCGCCACGGTGACGATCGTCGTGACCAACACATCGGACAGGCCGGCGACTGCGTTGGTCGTTCAGGACGTCATCGCATCGCAGCTTTCCTACGTTCCGGCTTCCACCTCGCTCAACGGCGGCCCATCGCCAGACGCCGGCGGCGAAAGTCCACTTGTCGGCGGGCTCAGGTGGGGCTCGCTTACGGTCGGCGACAAGCTGACCATCACCTACCAGGTTCGATCCACCGGTCCGATACCCGCGGTGGCAGGCCTTCCGATGCGCGCGACGGTGGTGAGCGCAGAGGATCCGATGCCGGCGGCCGCCAACAGGTTGCCGGCAGTCAGCCTGAGCCAGTTCGCCTCCCGCGTGGCGACAGTGTCCGGCGTGTCCGCGGTCGACCAGCTCGCCGCGATCGACCTCCCGGCGGCGAGCCTGAGCGCCGGCACGAAATCCCTGAGCCAGCCGCTGCGGTTGTTTGCTTTCGACCCGGTCTTCCTGACCCACTACCCGATGGTCCGCCAGACGGCCGGCGCCTTTTCGCCAGGCACGGTTCTCTTGAGCCCCGATGCCGCCCAGGCACTTGGCGCTGGGTCCGGCAGCAACGTCTCACTCACGGTGCCGGGGCGGGGCTCACCGCTCCAGTTCGCAGTTGGCGGGATCGCCGACTTCTCCAAGGCGGATCCGTTGTTCGCGGCGCGGTCGACCGACAACCAGGGCGAGTTCATCCAGGTACCCAACGTGATCGTGGTTCCGCTGGCGACATTCGCCACGATCCTTCCTTCACTGAAAGCCGACGCGGCCTCCGGCAGCCCAACGCTCAAATCGGCCCCGGTGCTGGAGGCTGACGTCCGTCTCGATCGCTCACGACTGGCCACGGACCCGGCGCTTGCCGCGGTCGTGACCCAGGGCATCCGGCGAAGCATGGAGCGGCTCGTGCCAGGCCGGGTGACGGTCATCGACAACCTGTCCGACGCGCTGGTCGCGGCCACCGGCGACTCGATCCTGGCCAAGGTCCTCTTCCTGTTCCTCGGCCTCCCTGGAGTTCTCGTCGCCGCCTACCTGTCTCGCTATGCGGGCGGCTTGCTGGCTGAAGCGCGGCGCCGCGAGCAGGCGACGCTGCGAGCGAGGGGTGCGCAGCCCCGCCATCTGGTCAGCGATCTGACCTACACAGCGCTCGGCGTCGCGATCCTCGGCTCTGCCCTCGGCCTGGCGATCGGCCTCGGCACGGCACTGCTGGTGCTGGGTCCATCCGCGTTGACGTCGGCATCCCGGCAGAGCTTTCTCATCTCTGCCGCCGTGTCAGTCGGAGCAGGTGTCGTCACGACGCTGCTGGCGGTTTACCTTCCAGGTCGACGGGCGCTAACGCGTGAGGCCGGAAACGAGCGGCGCGAGATGGAGGTCACGACCGTGCCCCCGGTCTGGTTGCGAATGAAGGTGGACCTGGTCTTCATCGCTGCAGCCGCCTTGGTCTGGATCATCACAAACCTCGCCGGTGGCTTCAGGATCACGCCTGCGGAAGGGCAGTCCGTGTCGCTGTCCTTTTACACGCTGCTGGCGCCGCTGCTGGCCTGGCTCGGAGTCACCCTCCTGGCGGTCCGGTTGCTGCTCTGGGGCACCCGCAGGCTCAAGCTCCCGGGCGGGAAGCGCGTGGGTCGCTTGACCACGTGGACACTGCTCCGGAGCGTCAGTCGCCGCTCGCTCGCCCTGGGCTCCGGCATCGTTGCGCTCGCGCTCGCGGTTGCATTCGGCTCGAGCCTCGCACTCTTCATCGCGACCTACGACTCACAGAAGCAGGCAGACGCACGGTTCGTGGTTGGATCCGACCTCAGGGTCACGCCGAGCGCCCTCAGCCAGCAATCGTCCGATTTCGCGGCTCAACTCCGGGTGCCGGGTGTGTCGGGTGTCACCCCCGTCGCACAGACCTCCGGGGCCATCGTCGGCACCGAGAAGAGGACGCTGGTGTCGATCGACTCGGCGGTGTTCGGTCACGTTGCGACCCTAAACGACACCTTCTTCCCAAACGTCAGCCCGGCGGCCGCGATGTCGGCATTGCGAAGCGACCCCACAGGAGTGCTCGTCTCGACTGAGATGGCAAGAACTTTCAACATCCAGACGGGCGATCAGATCAACGTCCAGCTCGCCGATCGCACCGGCCACCTGGTGCCCGTGACATTCCACGCAGCCGGCGTGTTCAAGGACTTCCCCGGCTATCCGCAGGGCATCGACCTGGTCGGCAACCTGGCTTTCTACCAATCCGCGACCGGCGTCAGCCAGGTTTCGCTGTTCCTGGTGCGCACGGCCGACCCCTCGCCGGCAGCTGTTGGGCGCGTTGCGGACCTCATCAAAGCCGGCCCGGGCCGTTCCGCACCGATGTTGGTCGAGACTTCGGCCACTGCCTTCAACCGCGACCAATCGACCCTGACCGCCGTCAACCTGCGGGGCCTGGGCGGCCTTCAGGCCGTCTACACCGCTCTCATCAGTGCCGCGGGTATCGGAATCTTCGTGTTCGGGCTGCTCTTGCAGCGGCGCAAGGAGTACGTGACCATGCGCGCGCTCGGGATCCGGATGGGCCAGCTGTGGGGATTGGTATTCGGTGAGGCTGCCGCCGTAGCTCTCTTCAGCCTTGGTATCGGAAGTGTCACTGGCGCCGTTATGGCCTACATGTTCGTCAAGATCCTCGCGCCGCTCTTCACCATCCAGCCCGCATCGCTAACCGTGCCGGCGGACCAGCTGGCAACGCTCGCGACGCTGGTCATCGGCGGGATGCTCCTATCCGTTGCGTTCGCGGCGCGAAGCCTTCGACGCCTCAACCCTGTGGAGCTGCTGCGCGAAGAATGAACACGGCCGCAGCAACATTTCGCACTCTTGCCTCGCGCGCGTCCGGCATGCCCAGGCTCAGGCTCGCACTTATCGCGATGGGGATCGCTGCGGCCATCGTGGTGTCGGCAATCCTCCAGGGCGACGTGCCCGATGCCCTGACCTGGGGCAGGCACTGGCTGCGGCCCATCCTCATGCGATACAGCTACCTGGCCAGCTACGGCCTCCTGTATATCGAGGAATCCGGGGTCCCCTTGCCCGCGCCAGGCGATGTTTTCGTGATGTACGTCGGCGCGCACGTCCCCCGTAACCTGGCTTCCTGGATCATCGCGTGGCTTGGCCTGATCGGTGTCGTCGTGGCCGGCGCCACCAATCTCTTCTTCATCTCGAGACGGTTCGGCCGCCGCCTCGCCCAGGGGCGGTTTGCAGACCTGGTCCACCTCAGCCCGGAGCGGTTGGATCGAGCAGAGCGGTGGTTTCAGCGCTACGGAGTGGTGGCCATCATCTTCGGCCGCCACATCCCAGGATTCCGGGTCCCGATCACCGTGGCAGCCGGCGTATTGAGGATCAGCTACCCGGTGTTCGCGGCGAGCGTTGCTGTGTCGACTGCCATCTGGGCCGGTGTGGTCATGGTCATCGGCATCAACTTCGGGCCGCGAATGGAGGCGTTTCTGCGAGTGCATCGTGAGACGTACTGGCTGTGGGCTGCCGTCGTTGTCGTGATGATCATCGTGATCCTGCACCGCAGCTATCGGGCCGCTTCGCCTGCGTCGTCATCCGCCCGGTCAACCTAGTGACCATCCGCACGCTCGGCCATGCCGTCCGGATCGCCGCGGCGACGCTCACGGGCGCCTTGATAGCAGGTGGTGCCGGCTTCGCGATCCTTGATCGCCAAAGCGTACCGGGAGTGCTCGCCGGGACATCGACGACACCGCCGAGGGTGACCCTTACCTCGCCGTTGGCAACCCCAACCGCGCCGGCAGCAAGCCCGACCGCGCTGGTGGCAAGCCCGATCGCGCCGGCGGCGACCGCGGTCGTAGACGATCTGCCTTTCGTCAGCGCGCGCGTCGCCCCTCGCGTGGATTCCGTCGACCCCATTTCCGCAGGGATCCCGGTCAATTCCCCCATCGTCATCACCTTCAGCCAGCCCATGGATCGCACGAGCGTGGAGATGTCATTCGTCATCACGCCCCAGGTCGAAGGGCGCTTCACCTGGCGCGACGACTTCACGGTGCAGTTCGACGCATTCCGGCTCGCGTACACAACCCCTTACCAGGTTGTTGTCCGAGGTCGATCGATCCGGGGCGTGCCGGTGGCCGAAGCCAAGATGTGGAGCTTCTCCACAGGATCCGGGTCACCCGACACGCTCGCACCGGGCGCCCAAGCGATCAACGTGCCGATTCTCACCTACCACTACATCCGTGTGAATGCGGACAGCCGCGACCGGCTGGGCTTCGCGCTCTCGGTCACGCCCGCAGATTTCGCGGCCCAGATGGACTGGCTCGCACGGAGCGGATACCACACCATCACGACCGAGGACCTGTACGCGTATCT
>CATPBO010000152.1 GCA_955652835.1 Candidatus Dormiibacterota bacterium | reverse complement strand
AAGGTCGCGGTGGACGCCATCCGGCGGTTGATCGAGCACGACCGTGCCACTAAAAGTAAGTAGCCACCCACTCGTCGCTGACTGCCTTCGCGGATTGCGTGATAGCTCGACTGCGCCGGAGGAGTTCAGGGTGCTCGCCCGTAAGGTGATCACGCTCTTGCTGTACGAGGCCACGGCCGATCTTCCTGTCACGCATGGCAAAGTGCGGACGCCGCTGACCGAAGCCGACGCGATCTCGATGGATCGCGAGGTGGTCGCCATCCCGGTACTGCGGTCTGGGCTTGGCATTCTTGGCCCGGTGCTGGAGCTGCTGCCTCGAGTCAGCGTCGGTTACATCGGGCTCGAGCGCGATGAGCAAACGGCGGTCGCGCGCATCTACTACCAGAAGCTGCCGAAAATGGCCGGCAAGGTTCCGCTGCTCCTGGACCCCATGCTTGCCACCGGTGGGTCTGCGGCGCAGGCGCTGGACATGATCAAGGAAGCCGGCGGACGCGACCCACGGATGATCTGCGTGGTGGCCGCGCCGGAAGGGGTGAAGGTCCTCGCGGAGCGGCACCCGGAGGTGCAGATCTACGCGGCGGCGCTGGACGAGGGACTCAACGATCGCGCCTTCATCGTGCCGGGCCTGGGCGACTTCGGCGACCGGTTGTTCGGCACTGGGTCCTAGCCGAACTTAGCGTCGTAAGCGACGGCGTTGCATCGCTCCAGCTCTTCATCGGTCATTCCCATCCCGGCGACCAGCTCGAACTCGCGGCTGAGCGTCGTGTCCGCAACCGTGCGCGAGTCGGTGCTGAGCGTGCACCGAACACCGGCCCGCACCAGGCGCGGCAGCGGATGCTCGGCCAGGGTGGGCACCGCCTTGCACTTCCAGTTCGCGGTGGGGCAGAGGTCAAGCACGATGCCTTCGGATCGGATGCGTTCGACGATGCGCGGTTCCCGGGCACCGATCACGCCGTGGGCGATCCGTTCCACCCCAAGGCCAAGCGCCTCCTCGACGCTGGATGGAGCGCCGGCCTCGCCGGCGTGGCACGTGAGCCTCAGACCGGCAGCTCGCGCCGCCTCGAACGCCGGAAGCTGGGGTGCGGCGGGGTAGCGTTCCTCATCACCGGCAAGGTCGAAGCCGACCACGCCGCGTCCCGCGAAGCGACCAGCCTCGCGCGCGAGCGCGACATTCTCTTCGGGCGTGTGGTGCCGCATCGCGCACACGATGGCGACCGCGCGCAGTGGCGCCGCCGCGAGGCCCGCCAGCACGGCGCCGATCACCTGCGGCACCGTAAGCCCGCTGCGCTGATGGAGTCGGGGCGCCCACCGCACCTCGAGGTAGTCGATGTTCTCCGCGGCGGAGTCGACGCCTAGCTCGAGTGCAGCACGCTCGAGCGCTGACTCCGTCTGCAGGACCGTAATCGCATCGTCGAAGTAAGCGATGTAGGCCGCCTGCGACGGGCAGTCGGGCGGCGCCACCATGCGCAGGGGCCGTGGCAGGTCGAGTCCCTGCTCCCGCGCAAGCTCATCGGCGGTCGCGAGTCGCACAGCGCCGTCGAGGTGGGAATGCAGCTCCGCCTTGCGCCAGGCGAAATACGGAGAGGCGGCTACGTCAGTGAGTAGATGTGCGGCAGCTCGCGGTACAGGCCCGCGTAGTCGAGGCCGTAGCCGATCACGAACCGATCGGGGATGACGAAACCGCAGAAGTCGATCTTGACCTCGACCACACGTCGTGCCGGTCGGTCGAGCAGCGCGGCGATTCGCAGCGATGCAGGGCCCAGGCGGCGGATGCGCCTGGCGATGGTGTTGACCGTGAGGCCGGAGTCAACGATGTCCTCGACCAGTAGGACGTGGCGGCCGACCAGCGGTCCATCGACCATGTGAGCCAGCTGAAGGCGGCCGCTGCTCGAGGTGCCTCCGTGGTAGCTCGATGCGCGAACGAACTCGAGCTCAGCCGGGATGCTGAGGCTGCGCAGGAGGTCGGCCGCGAAGACGGTCGCACCCTTGAGGATCACGACAATCACGAGCGGGGTGTCGATGTCGGCGTAGGTCTCGGAGATCTGGCGTCCAAGCTGCCGGACGCGCCGCGCAATGCGGCCCGAGCTGATCAGAGGCTTACCGGCGCCCGGCTTGTCCGCGCTTGTTCCCGAGTCCTTGCTGTTGCCGGCTCTGACGGGGATCGGCTTGGTCAGCACCTCTGGCATCTACCAACAAGTTTAGACCCCGCCGGGCGCAACTTTAAACCCCGATCGGATGCCACACGGTCTTCATCTCCATGAAGGCCGTGATCAAGTAAGGGCTCGCCTCGTCTGGCCTTCCCTTGATGACTCGCTTCACGTTTTCCGCCGCCGCCGCCTCGGTCGATTTGACTTCATCCGGGGTGCAGCCGGCCACGTCGATCGCGTTGACGTCCATGTGGGCGGCCATCCAGGGCAAGAGCTCACGGCGCTGACCGCTCAGCACGTTGACGACGCCGGCCGGAAAGTCGCTCGTCGCGAATACCTCGGCGAGCGTCAGCGCTGGAAGGGGACGCAGCTCAGGCGCCAGGGCGACGACCACGTTGCCGCCGCACAGGGCAGGCGCGAGGCGCCGCACCAGGCCGGCCAGGGCCGGCTCCTCGGGCGCCACGATGCCGACGACGCCGCTCGGTTCAGGAATCGTGAAGTTGAAGTACGGCCCGGCGACCGGGTTGACCGTGCCTGCCACCTGCGGCAGCTTGTCCGTCCAGCCCGCATACCAGACCAGCGTCTCGACCGCCTGGTCGAGCTCACGGCGAGCCCTGGCACCACCACCCAGGAGCTCGGTGAACTGCGCCGCGCGGCTGTCCAGCATCTCCGCGGCGCGATACAGGATTTGGCCGCGGTTCATCGCCGTTCGCCCGGCCCATCCCGGAAAGGCAGTACGCGCAGCGCGAACCGCATCGCGGAGGTCCTTGCGAGAACCGCGCGGGACGTTGACGTTGCCATCCGGCCGGTAGGCGCGCCCTGATTCGGAGCGGACGAACTCGCCGTTGACGAACAGCTTGTAGGTCTTGCGAACCTCCATCAGTTGAGGTCCAGGTAGGCCGCGAGGCCGTGGATGCCGCCCTCCCGGCCATAACCCGATTCCTTGTAGCCGCCGAATGGGGAGGTGGGGTCGAAGCGGTTGAATGTGTTCGCCCAGACCACGCCGGCGCGCAGCCGCTCTGCCATCCAGAGGATGCGCGATCCCTTGTCGGTCCACACTCCCGCTGACAGTCCGTATGGCGTGTTGTTTGCTTTCTCCACCGCCTCGGCTGGCGTCCGGAAGGTCAAGACTGAAAGGACCGGCCCGAAGATCTCCTCTCGCGCGATGCGAAACGACTGCGAGACGTTCGTAAACAGAGTGGGCGGGAACCAGAAACCTCGCTCTGGAATCCGGCACTCCGGCTGATAGAGCTCCGCTCCCTCTTCCACGCCCGACTCGACGAGTCCCTGGATCTTCTCGAGCTGTGCACGCGAGTTGATGGCGCCTATGTCGGTGTTCTTGTCGAGCGGGTCGCCCAGGCGCAGCGTCGAGAGCCGGCGCTTCAACTTCTCCATCAGAGGCTGTGCGATCGACTCCTGGACGAGGAGCCGGCTCCCCGCGCAGCAAACGTGGCCCTGGTTGAAGTAGATCCCGTTGACGATGCCTTCGACCGCCTGGTCGAGCGGCGCGTCCTCGAAGACGATGTTGGCCGCCTTGCCACCGAGCTCGAGCGTGAGCTTCTTGCCACTTCCGGCCAGCGCGCGCTGGATCAGCTTTCCGACCTCGGTCGAGCCGGTGAACGCGACCTTCTTGACGCCCGGATGCGCGACCACCAGAGAGCCTGTCTTGCCCGCGCCGGTGAGGATGTTGATGACCCCATGCGGCAATTCCGCCTGCATGCAGATCTCGGCGAACAGCATCGCCGACAGCGGCGTGGTTTCCGCCGGCTTCAACACCACGGTGTTGCCCGCGGCCAGAGCCGGGGCGATCTTCCACGCCAGCATCAACAGCGGGAAGTTCCACGGAATGACCTGGCCCGCGACGCCCAGCGGTCGCGGCCGCCGGTTGGGGAACGCCCACTCGAGCTTGTCCGCCCAGCCGGCGTAATAAAAGAAATGCGCCGCGCTGAGAGGGATGTCGACGTCGCGCGATTCCTTGATCGGCTTACCGCCATCCATCGTCTCGACCACCGCGAGCTCTCGGGCGCGCTCCTGGATCAAACGCGAGATGCGGAACAGGTAGCGAGCGCGACGGGATGGCGACAGGCGTGACCACGAATCGAACGCGCGCGCGGCAGCCTTGACCGCCCGGTCGACGTCCACCTCATCCGCCTCTGACACCTCGGCGAGCTTTTTCTCAGTCGCCGGGTTGATTGTCGGAAAGTGCTTTTTGCTGTGTGGGTCGACCATGCGGCCACCGATGAACAGCCCGTAGCGCGGCTGGATGCGGATGTGGTCGATGGCTTCGGGGGCGGGCGCGTACTGGAAGACCTGCTTGGCGAGCTCCGCCGATTGCTTTTTTGTTATCGCCATCAGTCGATCGTGAAGTAGTCGGGGGATTGGTACACGCCGGTGCGCTCTTTGTCGACCTGCATGAGCACGTCGTTAAGCAGTGTGGAGGTGTCTTTTTGTATGAGATCTGGAGTAATGAAGTCGTGCCATAGCTTGTCGTATTGATGGTGGAGATAGGCGATGGCGTGTTTCTACGTGAGTATGACATGGTTT
>CATPBO010000151.1 GCA_955652835.1 Candidatus Dormiibacterota bacterium | reverse complement strand
GCGCACAGGATCGAAATGCACGTCGTCCATGCGCTCCTTGAGCGGGATGATGGCGTTGTCGGTGATGTGAATGTGCTCTGGACAGACCTCGGTGCAGCATTTGGTGACGTTGCAGTAACCGATGCCCGCCTTACCCTTCAGCAGAGGTCGGCGGTCCAGGACGTCCTTCGGGTGCATCTCGAGACTTGCGATCCGGACCATGAAGCGGGGACCCTGGAAGACCCCTTTCAGGTCGTGCTCCCGCAGGACGTGGCAGACGTCCTGGCACAGGAAGCATTCGATGCACTTGCGAAACTCCATCACGCGTTCGACGTCCTGCTGCTGCATCCGCCACGGCTCGCTGGTGGAGACATCCTTGTCGGACGGCGTAAATGGCGCAATCTGCCTGTTGACCTCGTAGTTCCAGCTGACGTCTGTCACCAGGTCCTTGACCACCGGAAATGCCTTCATGGGCCTGACTGTTAGGCCGCCCTTGTATTCGGTGATTGGCGTCTTGCACATGAGGCGCGGAAAGCCCTGGATCTCAGCCGAGCAGGACCCGCATTTTGCAGCCTTGCAGTTCCACCGCACCGCAAGGTCGGCCGCCAGGTTGGCCTGGACCCAAAGCACGGCGTCCAGGACGACCATGCCTTCGCGCACGGGAACGCGATACGAAACCAGCTCACCGCCTTTAGCATCGCCGCGCCAGATCTTCAGGTCGAGGTCAGGAATTTCCATCTATTCAGTCGCCTCCGGCGTGTAGCGCGCGAACGAGCGATGCACGGCTTCAGCGAGGTACTCGGGCATCGGCGTGCGCCGCTCGGCCTTGACCTGCATGCCGCCGGGAGTCTTCTGAACGACAAAGTTGATCCCCTCCAGTTTGTCGTCGGTCTCGGGGAAGTCGGAGCGGGCGTGGGCACCTCGGCTCTCTTCCCTTTCCAGTGCCGAGCGCAGAAGGGCCTCTGCGTTGACCAGCATCGAGCGAAGATCGAGCGCGGTGTGCCAGCCAGGGTTGAAGGCGAGGGTGTTCGCACCTCCCGTGCCGCTGGCCCTGGACCGCGCTGCGAGCTCGAGGATCTTCTCGAGCCCTGCCTTCAGCCCTGGACCGTCGCGAACGATTGGCGCGTGCGCCGACATCACATCCTGGATCTCAGCCTCGAGCTTGTAAGGGTTCTCGCCGGCGGGCCGGTTGAGCGGTGCCATCAGGTCAGCGATCGCTTCATCGATCTCGGACTCGTCGATTCTGGCCTCCGACGCCTTCGGAGCACTTTTGGCGGCAAGCGCGGCCGCCTCGCCGGCGCGTTTGCCAAAGACCAGCAAATCGCTGAGCGAGTTCCCACCGAGCCGGTTGGCCCCGTGCAGCCCGGAGGCGACCTCGCCTGCGGCGTAGAGCCCTGGGATGGTGCTAGCGCCGGTGTGCGCCTCGACGCGCACACCGCCCATCGCGTAGTGAATGGTGGGCGCGACCTCCATCGGCTGCTTGGTGATGTCGACGTTCGCCAGCTTCAGGAATTGCTCGTACATGGAGGGCAGCTTCCTCTTGATGAAGTCTGGCTTCCGATGTGTGATGTCGAGGTACGCCCCATCATGGGGCGTGCCGCGCCCGGCAAGGACCTCTGAGTTGATGGCCCGCGCGACGACGTCGCGCGATGAAAGCTCCATGCGCTCGCGGTCGTATCGCTCCATGAACCGCTCACCCTCTTTGTTGCGCAGCACGCCACCCTCGCCACGTACGCCTTCGGTGACCAGGATGCCTCGCACACCGGCGGGCCAGACCATGCCCGTCGGATGGAACTGGACCATCTCCATGTCGCGCAGCTGGGCGCCGGCGTCGTAGGCGAGCGCGGTCCCGTCACCGGTGCTCTCCCACGAGTTGGACGTGACGCGGTACATCTTGCCGGCACCGCCGGAGGCGAGCAACAGCGCAGCGCAGCGGTACAGGATCACTGATCCGTCGGCACGCCGGTAAGCAAGCACCCCGGCGATACGTCCGTCGGCCTTGAGCAGCTTGAACACGGTGACTTCCATGTGCACGTCGACGCCATCGGTGTGCACAGCGCGATCCTGCAGGGTGCGAATGAGCTCGAGGCCCGTGCGGTCACCGACGTGGGCGAGTCGCGGATAGGTGTGCGCTCCAAACGGCCTCTGGTGGATGCGACCCTGCCAGGTGCGATCGAAAACGGCACCCCAGCGCTCGAGCTCCAACACGCGGTCTGGCGACTCCTTCGCGTGAATCTCCGCCATTTGCCAGTCGTTGATGAGCTTGCCTCCCTTCATCGTGTCCGCGAAATGCACCTCCCACGAATCCTGATAGGCGACGTTGTGCATTGCTGCGGCGACGCCGCCTTCGGCCATCACCGTATGGGCCTTGCCGAGGAGGGACTTGCAAACGATGACCACACGCGCTCCGGCCTCGGCCGCGGCGATGGCGCCGCGCAGGCCGGCCCCTCCGGCTCCAAGGACGAGCACGTCGGTCTCGACGGTCTCGTAGGAGGTGGCGTTCAAAGGACCCACCGCGCGTCATGCAGAACACCTGCCAGCAGGAGGCGGATGTAGATGTC
>CATPBO010000150.1 GCA_955652835.1 Candidatus Dormiibacterota bacterium | reverse complement strand
TGCAATCCAATCCAATTCACCAATTCGACACGCTGGCATATGTGTTCGGAGTTGGCCCATTCACCTATGCGGCGGAACTGGTCCTCGGAATCCTGGCCATGGCCGTCGCTTACTTTCGAAGGTCTGAGCTCGATATGGTCTTTGCGCTGGGCGTGCTTGGGTCTGTGATCGCGAGTCCCCACATGCACCAGCCCGATTACGCGGTCAACGTGCTGGCCGCGTGGCTCGCGTTGAGGACCGGTCCTGGCATCGCGCACAGGTTCTGGCTCCTGCTCGGCATCCCGGCGTGCCAGTTCGCAGCCCTTGCCCTTCCGCTGCCGCAGCTCCTCTGGCAGACCGCCTGGCTCGGCATCCTCGGTCGCGAGGCGGTCGTCGCTCGGCGGCCATCCGAGCTGATGCCGGAAAAGCCCTAAGCCTGCGCCATTCCTGGTCCGACCTGGACCTTGAGCCCGCTTCCCGCGAGGAAAGTATCGATCGCGCTCTGGTACTGGTCGAGCGGGAACCGATTCGTGATCATGGCCTCGCAATCGATCACGCCTTTGGCGAGCAAGGACAGGGCGCGTTCAAAGCTGTGCAGCACAGCCATCGAGCCGATGATCTTGATCTCGTCGTTGTAGACCTTGAAGGGGGAGAAGGTCGCAGTCGCGTCGGCGTTCGCCACCCCGAACATCAGGAAGGTCCCGCCCCGAGCGACCCTTTTCAATCCGTCTTCGATGGCAGGCACCACGCCGGTTGCGTCTATAACGACGTCCCAGCCTTGCGGCCTGTCCAGCTCGGCTGCCGAAACAGCGACCCGGTCGGCCGCCAGTCGCTTCGCCAGCGAGTGGCGTTTGGGATTGCGCTCGATCATGTCCAGCTGGGTGGCGCCAGAGTGTTTAACGAGCTGCGCCAGCAGGAGACCCATGGTGCCGGCCCCATAGATGAGGTAATCGCCCGCCACCTCGAGATCGACCTGGTCAAGTCCGTGCACGGCACATGACAGAGGCTCGACGAGGGCGCCCCAATGGCGGGGAAGGTCGGGTGGCAACTGGAAAGCGTTTGCCGACGGGACCGCGACATACTCAGCGCTTGCGCCGTTCGCCGAGCCGACACCGATCGCATTCCAGTACTCACAGAGATTGAAGCGGCCTGCCCTGCACTGCCGGCACTTGCCGCAGAACAGCGACGGATCGACCGCCACAAAGTCACCCACCTTCACATTGCGCACATCCGACGCAACCGCCACGACTTCGCCGCAGAACTCGTGGCCCGGGACGATCGGGTAGCGGGTCGGCGCGAACTCGCCGTAGAGGACATGGATGTCCGTGCCGCAAATGCCACACGCCTCGACCTTGATCACCGCCTCGCCGGCGCCAGGTGTCGGATCTTCGAGACGACTTACCACCATCTTGTTCGGCTCTTCGATGACCACCGCCTTCATTTGACGGCCCCCATCGTCAGACCGCGGATCAGCTGCTTCTGCGCGATCCAGCCCGCCAGCAGAACGGGGAGGCTGGCCAGCGTGGCAGCGGCTGCAAGCTTTGCGTAAAACAGGCCGCGGCCGCTGATGAAGCCGACCAGGAAGATCGGCGCCGTGGCAGCGGTGGAAGACGTGAAGTTGACCGCGTAGAAGAACTCATTCCAGCTGAAGATCAGGCAGATCAAGGAGGTTGCCGCGATTCCAGGCGCAATCAGCGGCACCACGATGCGCATGATCTCGGTTCCAAATGACGCGCCGTCCACGCGGGCAGCTTCGAACAGCTCGGGTGGGATCTCGAGGAGGAACGAGCGCAGGAGCCAGACGCCGAGCGGCAGGTTGATCGTGGTGTAGATGAGGCTCAGGGCAAAGATGTTGTCCAGCAGCTGCAGGTCGCGAGCCAGCAGGTAGAGCGGTACGAGGCTCGCGGCAAAGGGCAGGAAGCGAGTCGAGATGAAGAAGAAAAGCACGTCCTGCGTCCGCTTGACCGGCCTGATGGCCAGCGCGTAGGCGGCCGGCAGGCCGAGGATCAAAACTAGCAGTGTCGACCCGACGCTGGCGATTGCCGAGTTGATGAAGAACGGTGGGAAGTCGCCGGACAGCACCTGCTGGAATTCCTCCAGCGTGGGTACGAAAAGGATCGTCGGCGGCGAGCTGGCAGCCTGCGGTTCCGTCTTGAGTGACTCCAACCACATCCACAAGACGGGGAAGAAGAAGACGAACACCACCAGCCAACCGACCACCGTCCACAGGACTTTCGAAGTCGGGAAGTGGCGAGGGCCGGTCACCACTTTGGCGCTCATCGCCTGGCCTCCACCTGAAAGATGGAGAACAGCGTGCGCAGCGCAAAGGTCGCAACGATCGTGGTGAGGATGACCGCGACCACTCCAATCGCGGACGCCTGTCCGATGCTGAACCCCTGGAAGGCGACGATATAGAGCAAGAAGGGGACATTGGTCGTGTCTTCACCAGGACCGCCATAGGTCAGCATGTAGATCGAGTCAAAGGTCTGCACGACAAACAGCGATCCAAGCAGAGCACCCAGTTCCAGGAAGGGCCTGACCAGGGGCAGGGTGATACGACGAAAGGCCTGTAATGCGGTCGCTCCATCCACGCGCGCTGCCTCCAGCACCTCGGGGTTCTGCGACTGGAGGCCGGCCAGGATGATCAGCATCATGAACGGCGTCCACCGCCAGACCTCGACGGCGATGACCGTCGCCATCGGGAATCGGTTCACCCAGTCCACCCGGCCGAGACCAAACGGGCTCAGCAGATTAGGCAAGAGCCCGAACAGCGGGTTGAGGAGCGTGTCCTTCCAGATCAGGGCGCCTGCCGTAGGCATGATGAGAAACGGCGCGATCATCAGCGTCCGCATCAGTCCCTTGCCGAAAACCTCGGAGTTCAGCAGCGTGGCTACGGCCAGGCCGAGGACGACCGAGATCGCGATGACACAAAACGTGAGGATCACGGTGTTCAGCACCGCGGTCCTGATGCTCTCGTCGGTCAGGAGCCTCGCGTAGTTGTCGAGCCCGGCGAACTTGAAGCTGCCCGGCTTGAGCAGGTTCCAGTTGAAGAAGCTGTAGTAGATCGTCAGCAGAAACGGGATCTGGGTGATGAGGACGACGTAGACAAAGGCCGGCAGCAGCGGCAGTCGCCGCAGCCAGCCTTCCCGACGGGCGACGGAGGCGGCGGTTGGTACCCGCACGCCTCCGCTGCTTGCGACCGAGTTCATTTCGAGAAAGCTATCTAGTGTTGATAAACCTTGCCGACGGTGGTTGCGAGCGCCTGGGCTTTAGCAAGGGCCTGATCGACTGTCTGACCGCCTGCGATCACCTTGGCGAACTCTTGAGAAACCTGGTCTCCAAGCTGCTGGAACTCGTCGATGTCGACGTACTGGACGCCGATGTAGGGGACGGGATCCACAGTCGGGTGGGTAACGTCTGCATGTGCGATTGAGTCAAGGGTAACTTGCGCGAAAGCGCCGGCCGCCTGCTGGTACTCGGGGATCGCATAGGTCGAGGTGCGCGTTCCTGGCGACACGCGGGCCCAACCCAATTTGGTCCCGACCAGCTTGGCGTAGTCCTTGTTTGTCGCCCAGTCAGCGAAGGTCCACGCGGCGTCCTTCTTCTTGCTGCTGGAAGGCATACCAAGCGACCATGCCCACAACCAACCCGACCAGTCCTTGACCTTGGTGGGAGCGTAGGCGTAGCCCGAGTTCTTCGCCGCGTCGCCGGTGAAGAAGCTCGCTGCCACGGTGGCGTCGTACCACATCGCGACCTTGCCGCTGTTGTAGGCGTTGAGGCACTCGGTGAATCCGGCGTTGCCGGCGCCCGGCTCGCCCGCCGACTTGAGCAGGTTCACATAGAAGGTCACCGCCGATTTCCACTGTGGCGTGTTCAGCTGAGCGTTCCAGCTCTGGTCAAACCAGCGTCCGCCGAATGTGTTCACCACGGTGTCCAGCGGAGCGAGCTGCTCGCCCCAACCGGGAAGGCCGCGCAGGCAGATTCCGTTGACCGTCGAGCTGTTGACCTTCTGGGCGGCGGCCGCCACCTGGTCCCACGTCGGGTGATCGGGCATCGTCACGCCCGCGGCTGACAGCATGTCTTTGCGGTACATGAGCATGGAGGACTCGCCGTAGAACGGCACTGCGTAAAGATTGCTGTTGTAGCTGAGGGCGCCCTTGATTCCGGGAATCAGGTCATCCGGCGCGTAGGACGAATCCTTGGCGATATATGGGCTGAGATTCTCAATCCACCCCTTCTTGGCCCACAGCGGAACCTCGTAGGTGCCGATCGTGAACAGGTCGTAGCGCCCGCTGTTCGCCGCCACATCCTGGGTCACCTGCTGTCGGAGCTGGTCCTCGGGCAGGGTCACAATTTTGACGGTGATGTTCGAGTGTGAGCTCTGGAAGTCACCAACGAGCTTTTTCAGGTCCGCCATCGACGGGTTATCGACCGCCGCCAGAGTGATTGTGGTGGACGATCCCCCGCCACCTCCACCGCCCGCGCCAGAACAGGCGGCTCCCACCAACGCCACCAGGAGCCCAAGGACCACGGTGAACGCGGGCTTGGACGTGGCTCGTCGCCGGTCCGATGGTCGAAGCTTTATATCGCTCATGCAGAGTCACCCCTTTCAAAAGTAGGCCAGTCCAGACACAAGTGACAACGTTGTCAGAAGACAACGTTGTCTTTTGTAGCACAGATCCGTTTAGACTGCAACAAGGAATTACAAGCGTGCTCTGGCAACCGAGCAATTCAAGCTCAGGAGACCAACGTTGACACCTGAGTCAGTCGACAGATCGAGGCCGACGATGCGGGAGGTAGCCGCGCTGGCAAAGGTCAGCATCAAGACCGTTTCCCGCGTCGTCAATGGGGAATCAGGCGTCTCGCCCAGCCTGGTCAGGCGGGTCATCGCCGCGTCTGAGCGCCTGAATTACCGGCACAACCTGACGGCCAGCAGCCTGCGCAGGTCTGACGGCCGGAGCGCCACGATCGGCATCGTCCTGGAAGACGTCGCCAACCCGTTCTCCTCAGCGCTCCATCGCTCGATTGAGGACGTGGCCGTCCAGCGAGGGGTGCTCGTCCTCGCGGGCAGCTCGGACGAAGACGGAGATCGCGAGCGGAAGTTGGTTTCGGCGTTTGCCTCCAGGAGGGTTGATGGCTTGATCATCCAGCCCTCGAGCCAGGACCACAGCTACCTGCTCTCTGAACGGAGGGCGGGCACGCCGATCGTCTTCGTGGACCGCCCACCCGCCTTCTTCGACGCTGATACGGTGCTTACCGACAACGCCGCCGGGGTCCGGCGCGGAGTCCGCCACCTGGTCCAGAACGGCCACCGCCGCATCGGCTATCTCGGCGACCTCCACACGATTGTTACGGCTGCGGAACGGCATCGAGGTTATGTCGAAGAGCTGGCCGATCAAAGGATCGAGGCCGATGAACGCCTCGTGCGTCTCGACTTGCGCGGCATTGAAAGGGCGGAGGCGGCGGCTACAGAGATGCTGGGCCACTCGCAACCACCCACAGCCCTGTTTGCCGGCCAGAACCTGGTCACAATCGGCGCCTTCCGCGCGCTTCGCCGTTTGGGCCTTCATCAGCGTGTTGCTTTGATCGGATTCGACGATATCTTGCTCGCCGATCTGTTGGAGCCCGGCATCACGGTCATCGCGCAAGATCCGGCGGCCATTGGGCGCACAGCGGCGCAGGTCCTCTTCCGTCGCCTGGACGGAGACGAGTCGCCGACCCAACACCATATCGTTCTTACTCGAATGATCACTCGAGGCTCTGGCGAAATCCTGCCGTGATCGTTGTTTGTGGTGAAGCGTTGATCGACATGATCCCCAACGGGGACGGCACACGACGGGCCGCGCCGGGCGGAGGGCCTTTCAACACTGCACGAGCGCTGGCGCGGCTCGGAGTGCCAACTGCATTTCTCGGACGTCTTTCAGAAGATGTTTTCGGACGCCAGCTGGCCAGCTTGCTGGTCTCCGACGGAGCAAGCCTCAAGCTCGCGAGTGTCGGCCCCGAATCCACCACGATCGCCGTCGCCGATGTGGACAGTGAAGGCTTCGCCGAATACCAGTTCTTTGTCGAGGGAACCTCTGCACCCAACCTCATTCCGGAAATGGTTCCCGAAGAGCTCGGCCCCGAGGTCAGCGCTCTCCACGTGGGGACGCTTGGGCTGGTCCTCGAGCCAATGGCGTCCACGCTCGTCGACCTGATGAGCCGCGAGTACGGCAAGCGTTTGGTAATGCTCGATCCCAACATCCGGGTTGGGCTTGTCGCTGACACTGAGTATCGAGACCGCCTGCAGACGGCGATCTCGCAAAGCACAATCGTGAAGGCGAGTCATGCTGATCTGGCCTGGCTCTATCCTGGGCTCGACCACCAGGAAACAGCTGTTCGGATTCTCAGCGCCGGCGTGAGTCTGGTCGTCGTAACGCTTGGCGCTGATGGAGCCTTCGGCGCCCACCGCGACGCACGAATGACCGTTGCCGCTCCGCACGTGGACGTCGTCGACACGATCGGAGCGGGCGACGCCTTCGGGGCTGCTCTCCTGGCGTGGCTGCATGATCACGGTGCTATCCGGCCGGATCTGCACCTTGAGCCGGACGAGCTGAAGGCAGCCCTCGACTTTGCCTGCCTGGCCGGTGCGCTGACGTGCGCGCGCGCCGGCGCCGACCCACCCTGGAAATGGGAGATGGAAGCCCGGCAGCCGTCTTGAACGAGGCTTCCGGACCCTGTCAGCTAACGAACTTCCTCGAGACCGCAGACGCATTTCTCGGTGCTGTTAAGGGTGAGATCGTCACGACCCCTCGCTCCAGCTTCGACACCGACGACGTGCGACCGGAGGTCCGGCGGATCATCGTGGTTCCGGCACCGCCTCGATAAGCTACTCGGGGCCGGTCGGGCCATGGTCCCGCGAGTCGAGATCGGGCGGGACGTAACCCCGCATGATCGCTTCTTTCATCCCGACCTCACCGCGGCGCATCGCGGATTCGTGGTTTCGCATCAGCAGCCGCCGTCCGCCGATCCTGGCAGTGAGGTTGATCAAGGCCCACTTTGTTTCGGTCTGCTCGTGCAGCGTCAGCCTTGTCTGGTTCTGAGAAAGCTGCTCCAGACGCCAATCGATCTCGCCTTCAAAGAAGCCCTGGACGCGGGTCTTGACGTACGTGGGCGGCTCGTGCGCCAGGACGGCGAACTCGAAGTCAACTGTATAAGGCAGGTCGGACTTGACCCTGACGTGCCATCTCGTGCCGGGCCCGTGCTTTACATCCGAGACGATCTCGGCGAGGCGGTAGTCCGGCCACCACTTCGGCCAGCCGGCGACGTCGTCGACCATGCGCCACGCGAAATCGATGCTCGCGGGAACGGTCCAGACATCGGTGAAGTCATATCGTTCGCCCATCCGGGCCTAAATCATCAGGCGTCACGCGAGATATGGGGGCCCCACGCGGTGGGAACGCACAGGTGCCTCAACAGCCGATCAACGGACCTGGAGCGGTCGGCATGCCGCCGACTTCTAGTTGAAAGTGCAGATGTGCGCCAATGGAGAGACCCGTACTGCCAACGTAGCCGACCTTCTCGCCCTGCTGAAGTTCCTGCCCAACAGCTACAGCCACCTGCGACATGTGGGCGTAGACCTCGACGAGGCCGAAACTGTCGGTGACCTCAACCCGGATCCCGAAGTAGTCTGCGGGACCTGCTGCAGTCACTTTTCCACCGGCAGCCGCGACGATCGGCGTGCCGTAGCCGGAGAGTAAATCCATGCCGGTGTGAAAATGCAGATAGCCGCCGAAGGGGGGTTCAATCGCGAACGACGTCGGTCCGAACTGCTGGATGATCTGAGCGCCGGCAATCGGACATAGGAACTGGCCCGGGTCGATATGGTCGGCCGGCACACCTGTGCTCAGGTTCGGACCCTGGGCGGGATCGACGGGAATCACAAGCACCGAACCGGGCGTCAGCTGCGGGCCGCGAAGTCCATTGAAGCCGAGCACGGTGCTGACATCCACGCCGTAGGCGGCGGCGAGGCCCGCCGGCGTGTCCCCCCGCCTGACGACGACTACGGTGCCGGGGACCGGTGCCACCTTCAGAGGTAGTCCCACCTTGAGCGGCATGCGAAGGCCTGGATTCGACCAAACGATGTATCTCCAGGGGAGGTTGAACTGTCGGCCGATGCTTTCCAGGGTGTCTCCCTCCACGACCATGTGCACGATTGGAGCGCGGCTTGCGAGCGGCGATGTCGGTATGGAAAGCGGTTTGATGATGACGCTGTCACGGCCCAGCGAAACGTCGCCGGCCGCAACTCGTTCGTCAGCGGCAGCAGCGGTGACTGCGGGTGCGTGGGAGTTTGGAAAGAAGCTTCGGTCGAAAGTGGCGTAGCTCGACATGGCTGCCGCTATAGCGAGCACCACGGCATGAGTCATATAGCGATGTATGCGCAGTTCCTACCCCCAGCTTGCTCTCGCGTGTCGCCGACGCGGAAGACCGGCGCCACCCTACCAAAGGTGCGGCAAGAGTGTCAACGTGCGCGATCGTGGAACTGCCGGTCCGCCCGCATCCGCAATCACCCGCCGATTTGGCTGTCAATGGCTGTCAGCAAAGCGCGCGGGGACTCTCAACCCCAGGGTTCAAGCGTCGACCCCCTTCGCAAGCGCCGTGTGCAGTGGCAAGTTGCGATCCTAGTGGCCGCTGACGCCTCCTCGCGACGAAAGAGTGTTGGCCATCGCGTCGAGATCCTCGAACTTCGCTTCACGCCCCTCGTGGATTGCGGCGTCGAAGACTGGGGCGTCCAATCGCGACCGGGCAGCGGCGAGGTCCGCGCTACGGACCATCTCGTCTGCCGGCGAGAGCACGTTATGTGTCGACTCCACCAGGTTGTCGACCGCCCCGAACAACCTGACGGCTTCCGTCAGCCGACCGTCACGGAGCGCGACGCCGGCCAGTCCCGCAAGGCCCGAGGCCACGTCGGCGCCAGGTCCCCACCGCCACCGAAGCAGGAGGCTCTCCCGGAAGCGTTGGGCTGCCTCCGAGAGGTCACCCGAATGCAGCGCGACGTGCCCCAGGTTGTGGAGTGACCACGCGACAATGGTGTCGTCGGCCATCTCCCGGCCGTAGGCCAGGGCTTGCTCGAACGAGGGCGCACCGCGAGACGGATCGCCCTCGCACCGATCGACCTCGCCGAGGCTATTGAGCGCGAACGCGACCTGCAACGGGTTATTGGAGTCGGGCCGCCTGCGGATCACCAGCGTCTCCTCGATGAGGGCGCGCGCACGGGCGTAGTCGCCGTCGATGCAAGCGAGCCGACCGAGGCTCACGAGCGGCATCGTGCTCTGCTGGAGATCGCCGAGCTTCTTGAACAGCGCCAGGCTCTCGGTGTGGCCGCTGCGCGCAGCGTCGTATTCCCCACGCTCGAGCGCGCCATCGGCCATGAGGAACAGCAGCATCGCAACTCCCCAGTGGTCACCGAGCTCTTCGAAGAGCGCACGAGACTCGCGCATTGCGCGCCTCGAGGCGTCCAGATCGGGGAGCGCCCCGCGCGCCACCATCATCAGCAGGTAGGCCAGCTCGCGCTTCTGACCGAGCGCGCGAAGCATCTGGACGGCCTCCTCCCCGAGTGGGGCAGCGACCTGGTAATCACGCTGCATGGCGGCAATCATCGCGGCGGACTGGAGGGCACGGGCGCGACCAAGAGTCCGCGCGGCCGGATCGCTTCGCGCGAGCGCTGCTGTCAGGATCTGCCGCAGCTCACCGATCCGACCCCGGGCCGCGGCAGGACCGAACATTGAACCCGCGAAGAGAAGCTCTTGGTCGGTGCTGTTCGGCTCCGCCTGGACCCATTCGAGCGCAGCACGCAGGTTCTCGTACTCGATCCCGTAATTGAGTGACATACCGCGTCCAGGACCGGTCGATAGCCAGGTGTCGACTGCGTAGCGGAAGAAATGCTCGAAGTGTCTCCGGCGAAGCACTGGGGCCTCACTGGAGTCGACCAGCTTCTCGCGGGCGTACTCACGGATCGTCTCGAGCATCGCGTACCGCGCGACCCCGCCGCGGTCCAGCATCACTACGAGCGACTTGTCAATGAGGTGCGCGTGGAGCTCAAGGATGGCCTCGCGCTCGATGCCCTCGCCGCCGCAGACGGCTTCGGCCGCCTCGAGGGTCCAGCCCCGAACAAAGATGGATAGTCGCCGAAGGAGGACACGCTCCGGCTCGGTGAGGAGGTCGTAGCTCCAGTCGATGAGCGCGCGCAGCGTCTGCTGTCGTGCG
>CATPBO010000149.1 GCA_955652835.1 Candidatus Dormiibacterota bacterium | reverse complement strand
GTCATTGCGGCCGTTGCCCTTCCAGTCATGATCATCATCGCGTCGAGGGGAAGCGTCACCTTGCTCGGCGACCTCTATGCGTTCGGGCTGTTGGGCACGTTCGTGCTGACGTGCGTGAGCCTCGACCTTGTTCGCTGGCGCGAACGCGGCCAATGGAGCCTTGGTGGAGTCGCCTTCTTTGCTGTCGGCGTGATCACCACGGTCCTTGTGATGGCCGCCTGGTTCGTGAACCTGTTCGCCAAGCCACTTGCGACCGAGTTCGGCGGTGCCCTGACCGTGATCGGTTTGATCGCCGGCCTGGCAACCTACCGGTACTACCGCGGACGCAGGCCGAGCGTGTTCCCGGTGCCGTTCCGGCCGCAGCGGGCCGCGGCTTCCATCGCGAGCGCGCTCGGGGGCAAGATGCCGGCCGGCGATGTGATGGTCATCCTTCCGCATGAGCAGCTGGCCGCGGAGGCGGTCCTGGCGGAAGCCGCGCGGACAGCACATGGTCGCGGCGCCGTGTTCCTGTACCGGGGCAACCGCTATCCGAACCAGCATCACGAGCTGCTCGAGGTCAGCGATCCCTACCTCAAGGATTACGCCGGGCACGACGCGTTCTCGAGGGCGGAGATGCTCACGCGCGGCCAGATCAAGAACCGCCGGTACGTTTACGTGCCGGGAAATCTCCCGCGCGAGATGGTCGGCGAGGTGTGGAGGACCGTGTCACCGAACGAGACAGTAGTGACCCAGGAGGACGCCGGCATGCTGCCGCCGATGGCCGTTGACCGCGTCCGGCGCCACACGAACGAAGGCACCACCGTGCTGCACATGTACACGAGCAAGGTCCGGTCGACGCCGGAACCTGAAAAAGTCACAGCCTGATTACGAGGTCTTTGAGCTTGCGCGGGTAGTCGGTCATGACGCGGCAGCCGTCATCCGTGATGACCACCGTGTCGGAGTGGCGGAACCCGCCTAGCTCCTTTACGTACACGCCAGGTTCGACCGTGAACACCATGCCGGCCTCCAGCACCGTCTCCTCGCCGCGGTCGAGGAACGGCGCCTCGTGGCCTTCGAGCCCGATCGAGTGCCCGACGTGGTGGCGCAATTTGTCCGTGACGCCGAGCTCCTCAGCGAGGCGCATGGTCGCCAGCTCGACCTCGCCGGCCATCACGCCGGGCGCCATCACCTCGATCGCCTTTGTCTGCAGCGCGAGCATCGCGCCGAAGGCGCGCACCTGCTCGGAAGTTGGCTCGCCGACGATCATCGTTCGCTCCAGCTCGCTCCGATAACCGTCGATGTCGGCGCTTGCCCCGCTGACGAGCACGTCACCCTTCTGGATTCCATGTCCGCGCACAAAGCCATGCGGCATCGCGGTCGAGGGACCGGCGACGAACATCGAAGTCAGCCCGTTGCCCCCAAACCCACGCGGCCGCCACCCGGGCATCTCGCGCAGCATCTCCGCCAGCGTTTCTGTGACACCGGGCGCATAGCACTCCATCTCGGTCTTGCCGGTCTTGATCGTCGATTGCATCCGGCGGTGCGCGCGCGCGGCCCAATCGCAGCTCAGCTGTATGCACGCGATCTCGGTGGACGACTTGACCTGCCTCAGCGATTCGATGATCAGCTCGGCGTCGAACGGCCGCTGGCCGATCAGGTCGCTCAGGAGCGGCCCCCGATAGCCCCAGTAAGGGATGTAGCCGTCGTGATCAGCGCCCGTGCGTCCCGGCTTGGCGTTGAGCTCGGAGAGGATGGCGGACACACGCTCCATCGGGTGTTCGGCGCCGGGGTACTCGAAGTACACCTCGATCCGGTCGAGTGATGTCGACGCTTCCGCGTGCTCTTTCTCCACCGCGGGAACCACCAGCACGGAGCGGGCTTTTGCTCCCAGCACGAGTGCGATCGGGCGCTCAGTGGGGATGTGGTGGAACCCGGTGAGGTAGGCGACGCGGGCCGGGTAGAAGACGCAGATCGCGTCGAGGCCGGCGGCCTCGAGGCCGGCGGCGACCGCATCTCGCCGCAACGCGTACTCCTCAGGAGAGATCGTCGGGAAGGCATGCTCTGTCCCCCGCAAGGGGGAGGGCTGGGGCGGGGGGCCGGCTCTCTTGCGAGGCCTTTCAGTACGCGGCAAGCTTCCTCATCGCGTCAGCGATCTTCTGCGGGTTCGGCATGAAGAACTCCTCTTGCGGGGTGTTGAATGGCATCGCCGGGATGTCCGGCGCCGCGACGCGAACGACCGGGCCGTCCAGCTCGTCGAAAGCATGCTCGGATATGATGGCCGCGACCTCGGCCCCGAAGCCGCCGGTCAGGTTGTCCTCATGCACGACCATGGCCTTGCCCGTCCGCCGCACGGAGTCGAGGATCGCCTTGCGGTCGAGTGGCGCCAGCGTCCGCAGGTCGACCACCTCCACGCTCACGCCTTCGGTTTCGAGCTGCTCAGCCGCCTCGAGGCAGTAGTGCGTCATCAGGCCCCACGCGAAGCAGCTCAACTTCGTGCCCTGCCGGCGCACGACGGCGGGGCCGATCGGCACAAGGTGGTCGCCGTCAGGAACCTCTTCGGTCACGAGCCTGTAGACCTTCTTGTGCTCGAGGAAGAGCACGGGGTCCGGGTCGCGAACAGCCGACTTGAGCAGCCCATGCGCATCGGAGGGCGAACTGGGCACGACCACTTTGAGCCCTGGCACGTGGGCGTAAAACGCCTCGATCGACTGCGAGTGGTAGAGCCCGCCGTGGACCCCTCCGCCAAACGGCGCCCGGATCACGATCGGCACCGACCAGTCTCCGTTGGAGCGATATCGGGTGCGCGCAGCCTCGCTCACGATCTGGTCGAAGGCGGGGTGGATGAAGTCGGCGAACTGGATCTCCACGATGGGGATGAGGCCGTTCAGAGCGGCACCGATCGCGACACCGACGATGGCCGACTCGGCAAGCGGCGTGTCAAGCACCCGCGCCTCGCCGAAGCGATCGTAGAGGCCGTCGGTCGCACCGAAGACCCCACCCTTGCGGCCCACGTCCTCGCCCATGACCAACACACGGTCGTCGCGCTCCATCTCTTCGGCCATGGCCGCACGCACCGCCTCGACCATCCTCATCTCAGTCATATCCAGCCGTCCACTAAGCACATTGTCCAGCGCCGAGGCCGGTTCCGGCGAAGCTGTCTGCGGACCGCCATCGCAGATATTCCTAGGGGTAGACTGCGTAAAGGGGCGGGGCTCTATCAAGGTCCTGGAGGTACAGGATTTCGTTCTCCGCGGACGTCAAGAACGAGATGGCCGGACTTCTGCCGGCACGACCCTGTTGTCAGCTGAGCGAGCTGCTGGGGATCTATTTCGGTTCGCGTGCCCGGCTGATCAAACGTCCGGGTGATGGCGGTCAGGCAGCCTATTTCTCGCTTTTGCGCAACGCAGTGGCGCGAAAGGTAGTCAGGCTCGGCCGCGCGGTCGGGCACATGGAAGCCAAGTACCAGGCGGTGAAAACGCGCAAGCGCATGTCGGTCTTCATCGAGCTGGCACTGCCACCAGGTCTCGCGCCGGCGTTCACGCAATCCGCGGCGCGTGCTGTCCCAGACGCCGCCTGCGATCGCAAGGCGATGCTTCGCGGTCTCTTCCTGGGCTGCGGGTCGGTGAACGCTCCGAGCTCGCGCTACCACCTCGAGTTCGTCGCGCCAACAAGCTCATGGGCAACAGCAATCGCCGGCGTCGCCGGTTCGGTCAACGCGAAGGTCGGTGTCATGGAGCGCAGCGGACAGCACGTCGTCTACCTCAAGGAGGGCGACGCCATCGTCCGGCTGCTCTCGCTGATGGGCGCCAGCCGGGCGGTCATGGAATTCGAGAACGTGAGGGTGGTTCGCGAGGTCAGCGGAGAAGTCAACCGGCGGCTCAACTTCGAAACCGCCAACATCGGCAAGACGATCGGTTCGGGGCTGCGCCAGGCAGCCGCAATCGAGAAGCTCGAGGCGGCGGGAAGCCTCGAGCGCCTGCCGCCTGCCCTGCGCGAGATGGCTCGGTGGCGCAGCGCGAATCCGGGCCTCAACCTCGGCGAGCTTGCCGGGCGTATGAAGCTATCGAAATCCGCAGTGAACCACCGCTTGCGCCGGCTGCAGGAACTGGCCGATTCAAAGGGCGACAGCGGTTCGCCCAATGGAGCGCGCCGCTCCGCCTAACATTACGTCGGCGCATCCATCGGGTATCGGCCTTTGGGTCTTTGCCCCCTCAAACAGGAGCCTTCCTAAATGACCTTGAAGGTCGGTATCAACGGTTTTGGACGAATTGGCCGGAATATCTATCGAGCGGCTCACGAGCTGAAGCCGAACTTCGAGATCGTCGCCGTCAACGATATCGGCGATTCCAAGACGTTCGGGCACCTGCTGAAACATGACACCGCGCTGGGCACGTTCGGCCCTGAGGTTTCAGCCAGCCCGGAAGCGATCAATGTCGACGGCCGCACCGTCAAATTCCTGAGCCAAAAGGACCCCGCCGAGCTGCCGTGGAAGGACCTCGGCGTCGAGCTCGTGATCGAGTCGACCGGCCTGTTCACAGACGCCAACAAAGCGCGCGTTCACATTGACAAAGGTGGCGCCAAGAAGGTGATCATCTCAGCGCCTGCGACCAACCAAGACTATACGGTCGTGATGGGTGTCAACCACAAGGGTTATGACGCCAAGAAGCACAACGTCATCTCCAACGCCAGCTGCACCACGAACTGCTTCGTGCCTCTGGCCAAAGTTCTCCACGACTCATTTGGGATCGAACGCGGGATGATGACCACAATCCACGCGTACACCGCAGACCAGAAGCTGCAGGACCTCCCTCATAAAGACCTGCGGCGCGCGCGAGCGGCAGCCGACAACATCATCCCGACGTCAACCGGCGCCAATCGCGCGGTGGCCGAGGTGCTGCCCGAGCTGGCCGGCAAGTTCGCCGGCATGGCGTTCCGTGTACCGATACTGGATGTGTCGGTCGTCGACCTGACGGTGCAGCTTGGCAAGGCGACGACCGCCCAGGACATCAACGCGGCGTTCGATGAGGCGGCAGGTGGCGAGCTGCGCGGCATACTGGCCGTCAGTCACGAGGAGCTCGTGTCGTCTGATTTCATGCACGATCCCCATTCGTCAATCGTCGACGCACCGCTGACGCTGATCCTCGGCGGCGAATGGGCCAAGGTGGTGAGCTGGTACGACAACGAGTGGGGCTTCAGCTGCCGCATGGTCGACCTCACCGCCTACATGGCAGAGTCACTCTGAAAGCTTCGATCACCTCCGTCGACGTCGCCGGCAAGCGGGTCCTCGTGCGCGAGGATCTCAACGTACCGATTTCAAAGGGCACCATTACCGATGAATCCCGTATCCGCGCCGCGGTACCGACGCTGCTGCACCTGGCTCAACGCGGAGCTGTGGTCATCGTGATGTCTCACCTCGGCCGGCCCACAGGCGTGGAGCCGGAGCTCTCGCTTCGGCCCGTGGCGATGCGGCTCTCGCGTGTCCTCGACCGCGAGGTGCACTTCGCGGAAGACTGCGTCGGCGAGCCGGCGCGAACAGCGGTCGGCAAGCTGCAGAACGGCGAGGTCCTGCTGCTGGAAAACGTGCGCTTCCATCCCGAGGAGGAAGCCAACGACCCCGACTTCGCCCACCGGCTGGCGTCGCTGGGCGAGCTCTATGTCAACGACGCTTTTGCAGCCTCGCACCGCGCGCATGCATCCGTGGTTGGTGTGGCGGCGTACCTGCCCGCGTTTGCCGGTGAGCTGATGGAGGCTGAGCTGACGGCGCTGCACCAGGCGCTCGACAATCCGCGGCGGCCGATGTTGGCGGTGGTCGGGGGCGCGAAGGTGTCGACCAAGGTCGGGGTCCTTCGCAACCTGCTGAACAAAGTCGACGCGCTGATCATCGGCGGCGCCATGGCCAACACTTTTTTCAAGGCGCGCGGCTATCCGACAGGTAGCGGGCTCGTCGAAGAAACGGCCCTCGATGCTGCCAGGGAAGTGGCCGAGAAAGCCGGTCGCAAGCTGCTGCTTCCAGTCGATCTCGTCTGCGCGCGCCGGATGGAGCCCGGCCAGCCGTTGCGCATCATGGAGGCTGACGCGGTAGAAGCTGGTTGGATGGCGCTCGACATCGGTCCCAAATCGGTGGCGTTGTTTTCGGAGAGGTTGCGCGGCGCGGGCGCCATCGTGTGGAACGGGCCGATGGGGGTCGCCGAGATCCGCGACTTCAGCGACGGAACCAAAGCCATCGCAGAGGCGATCGCGAACTCGGGCGCTTACTCGCTGGTGGGCGGTGGCGACACTGTCGCGGCCATCGATCTGCTCGGCCTTACCGGCCGCTTCTCCCACGTGTCGACCGGTGGCGGCGCGACGCTGGAATACCTGGAGGGCAAGGAGCTGCCCGGTATCGCGATCCTCAAGGAGGCCTAAGGCTTAATTGTCCAGTCGAGTGGCGCCGATGCCGCTGGTGGCGGCCAACTGGAAGATGAATCCGAACGACGCCGGCGACGCACTCGACCTGGTGCGCGGAGTGCTTTCTGTCGCGAGGGGGCACGCAGACCGGGTGGAGGTCGCCATCTTTCCGCCGTTTCCGTGGTTGCTGAGCATCTCGGAGGTGCTGGCTGAGTCCGGGGTGAAGCTCGGCGCCCAGGACTGCTTCTGGGAGACATCTGGTGCATACACGGGTGAGGTATCGCCCGCCATGCTGAAGGGCTGGTGCGACTGGGTCATCATCGGTCACTCCGAGCGCCGCATCGTGCTTGGTGAGACCGACGAGATGGTCGCGAAGAAGACCGTAGCGGCGTTGGGTTGCGACATGGGCGTGATCATGTGCGTCGGCGACCGGATCGAGCAGTACGAGGCCGGCAGCTCTGACCAGGTCGTTGAAGCCCAGGTCACGGCCGGACTGGCGAACTGCTCCGCCGACGACTCCGCCCGCCTCGTGATCGCGTACGAGCCTGTGTGGGCCATCGGCACCGGCAAGAGCGCGGACCCGGAGCATGCCTATCGCACCATGCGGCTGATCCGCCGGGTGGTGGGGGACCTGATCGGTGCCGGTGCGGCGAAGAAGGTGCGCGTGCTGTACGGCGGCAGCGTCAACTCGAGCAACGTCGAGTCGTTTGTCGAGCTGCCGTTGTGCGACGGCGTTCTTGTCGGTGGTGCGAGCCTCGACGCCGCGGAGTTCGCTCATATCGTCAAGGTGACGGCCGAGGTTTATGGCCATCGCTAAACCGGGCACTCTGATCCTGCTCCGGCACGGACAGAGCACATGGAACCTAGAGAACCTATTCACAGGCTGGCACGACGTGCCATTGAGTGAGCGTGGAGTCACCGAAGCGATCGATGCGGGTCGCTTGATCAAAGAAGAGGGGCTTTTGCCGGATGTGCTGCACACGTCACTGCTGGTGCGGGCAATCCAGACAGCGGATCTGGCGCTCGGCGAGCTTGGCCTGACCTGGATCCCGGTGCGGCGAAGCTGGCGCTTGAACGAGCGCCACTATGGCGCGCTGCAGGGGCTGAACAAGGCTCAGACGGCGGAGAAGTACGGAGAGGACAAGGTCAAGCTCTGGCGGCGGAGCTACGACGTCAGGCCGCCGGACGTGGATGCCTCCGACGAGCGCCACCCTTCACACGATCGGCGCTACGCGGCACTGCCACCTGAGCTGCTGCCGAGGGCCGAGTGCTTGAAAGACGTGGTCGACCGGATGCTGCCTTACTGGTACGACGTCATCGTCCCCGACCTCCTCACATATTCGTGCGTGCTGGTGTCCGCCCATGGCAACAGCCTCCGAGCGCTGGTCAAGCACCTTGACGGGCTCACCGACCAGCAGGTGGTAGACCTGGACATCCCGACGGGTGTGCCACGCGTCTACGAGCTCGGCGCCGACTTCAAGCCTGCGTCATGGCGCTACCTAGGCGACCCGAAGGAGATCGAGCAGCGCGCGGCGGCGGTGAAGGCCCAGGCGGGGGGTTCGGAATTGAAGACCTCTTAGACTGATTGACGGGTATAGACAAATTCAGGTAACGGAGGGTTCCGCCATGGCATTCGTAGTTCCGCCGCTTCCCTATGGGTTCGATGCGCTCGAGCCGCACATCGACGCCAAGACGATGGAGATCCATCACGACAAACATCACGGGACCTACGTGACCAACGCCAACGCTGCGATCGAAAAGCATCCCGAGCTGGGTTCGAAGTCGGTGGAAGACTTGCTCTGGGGCATCAACGAAGTGCCCGAGGACATCCGGACTGCCATTCGCAACAACGCCGGCGGCCATTCGAACCATTCGATCTTCTGGACCATAATGGGTCCCGGCGGCGGTGGCAACCCGACGGGCCGGATTGCAGACGGCATCAAGTCGACCTTCAGCAGCTACGACGCGTTCAAGGAGCAGCTCACCAAGGCGGGGCTCGGCCAGTTCGGCAGTGGTTGGGCCTGGTTGGTCGTCGACAAGAACGGCAAGATGTCGATCAAGTCTTATCCGAACCAGGACAGCCCCTACATGGAGGGCCTGACCCCGATCCTGGGCGTCGACGTGTGGGAGCACGCTTACTACCTGAAGTACCAGAACAAGCGGGCGGACTACATCGCCGCATGGTTCAACACGCTCAACTGGGACACCATCAACGCGCGATTCTCTTCAGTCTGGAGTTAGGGAGCTAGGTAAAATCTCCTCCCGGTCCCATGGCTAGCATCAAAAACGTTCTCGTCATCACGGAGGCCGTCCTCGCGGTCTTCTTGATGGCGGGCGTGCTCATCCAGACGCCGAAAGCCTCGGGCCTGGGAGGAACGATCGGTGGAGGGGGCGACGGGTCGGGCGGCGGGTACCGGACGCGCCGCGGCCTCGAACGCCAGATCTACTGGACGACATGGGTCCTGGTCGTCGCCTTCCTCATCTGTTCGCTCGCCAACATCTGGGTGACCACTCATTCGAAGTAGGCGGTCTCTCACCGCCGCAGGTGCGGCGGTGGTGCTGGCACTCGTAGCGTGCCAGCCGGTGGCGACCGTGCCCAAGCCGGCGCGCGGGGGCACGGCCGTCGAAGCACTGGTCGGCGGGGCCGGCGTGCTCAATCCACTCTTTGAATCCGTCGACAGCACTCGTGACGTCGACAGCGTCATCTACCAGGGTTTGACTGCGGTCGATGCCCAGCAGAATGTCGTCGGCGCTCTGGCCAGCGATTGGGCGATCTCGCAGGACCGGCTCACCTATACCTTCAACATCCGAGGTGGCGTCAAATGGGCGGACGGCCAGCCCTTCAGCACAGACGACGTCCTCTTCACATACCACGTGCTCCAGGACGTCGAGTACACACAGCCTGGCGCAGACTTCTGGCGGCAGGTGGGCGTGGGTCCGGGAGGCCCGGGCCAGGTGGTCTTCTCTTTGCGCGCGCCAAGCGCCTCGTTTCCCCTGGCGCTTCGCATCGGCATCATCGCCAAGCACGTTTTCGCGGGCATGGCGCCGGCGCAGATCGCCGCCAGCCCGTTCAGCGGTGTCCGGGCGATTGGTACAGGTCCGTTCAAGGTGGCCGCCCTCAGCCAGCTTGCGATCACGCTCGACCGCAATCCCTACGCCGACCCGCAGCCTTACCTCGACCACCTGGTCCTGCGCACCTATCCGGCGGGAGATCCGCAGTCGGCGATCCGGGCGGTGGGGCAGGGTGTCGCCGACCTGGTTGGAGGGCTCGAGCCGCAGGAGGTCGATGCGCTCCAGGGACGGACGGACGTGTCCGTGCTCGACTCCCGGATGTTCACCAACTCATTCGTTAGCCTCAACTCGGACGGTGACGGCAAACAGTTCTTCGGTGACATCAAAGTGCGGATGGCGCTCATGCAGGCGGTCGATCGTCAGCGGATCGTCACCGAGGTGCTGTTCGGAAGGGCTGACCCCGATCCAGGCCCCATCCCAGTTGGAGATTGGGCCTACTCCGCGGCGGCGGCCGCGCTGCATCCAACGGATGCGCTCGCGGCCGCTCAAGCGCTGGACAAGGCGGGCTGGACGACCCTCCCCGGCGCCAAGGTGCGCACCAAGAACGGCGTCACGTTCTCGGTCCAGCTGGTCGCTGCAGACTCCTACCCCAGTCGCCAGGTCGCAGACGCCCTGGCGCGGCAGCTCGTGGACATCGGAATCCAGGTGACCGTCCATGCCGTGCCCGCATCGCAGCTCGTCCAGAACTACCTGCTAGGGCGCAATTACCAGATGGCGCTGGCCTCGTTTGATGTCGGTTCGGACCCCGACCAGTACTCGCTATGGCACTCGGGAGCCGAGGCAAACGTGCTGAACTTCGCGTACTCGCGGGGCTGGGGCCTGATCGACAGCGACCTCGAGACCGGGCGCGCTGCCGTCGACCCGCAAGCCCGGCTTGCGGCGTACATCGACTTTCAGATGCTGATGGCGGACTCGGCTCCGGCGATCTTCCTCTACTCCGGGCGCTACGACTACGCGGTGTCGCAGCGTGTGCACGGCGTGCACATGAACAAGGTCATCGAGCCCGCCGATCGGTTCCAGTACGTAACGCAGTGGTACGTCAACACGTCAGGGTAGCCAAATCGACCGGGCGCCGAGGGAGCCACACGACAACCGCATGGTCCGACACCTGTTCCGCCTGGCCCGCGTCTTCTACGACTTGGGCCGGAACGCCCAGTTCCGCGCCAACAGATAGATTCCGAGCCCGGTGAGGATCAGCGCGTTGAGCCCGTGGAGGCCAGCCACCGCAGCAAAGCCGCCGAAGCCCGCAAAGGCGAGACCGAGCTGGATCAGCAGCAAGACGAAGAGCAGTGCTGTCAAGCCTGTCGTTCTCCAGGGATAGCGAGCCCCAAACGAGAGACCGATCAGGACCAGGATGGTGATCGGGATGACGAGGGTTCCGTTCAGGGCGTGGACGCCGGCGTACGCGTCGGCATCGCTGACTGCCTTCTTGAGGACTTCGGCGGGAGTAGTCGGGTCGGCCTTGGCAGCAATGGTGAAAATCGCAGCGGCGATGACGTAGAACTGGGTCAGAAACTCGAGCACCAGGAGCAGCCCGACCACCGAATAAGCCTTGCGGAAGAAGCTCGTCATGTCTCAGATTCCCCCCGTGCGCGAAATTTCACTACGAATCTCGAAATTCACTCATGAATTCTTGAAATTCGCCATGGGTAAGATCGGCCGCGCTATCGACTACATGGCAGCCTTCCCCTGAGAACTGGAGGAGGCGCAGCGCACCCGCGCCGCCCCTCCGAACTGACT
>CATPBO010000148.1 GCA_955652835.1 Candidatus Dormiibacterota bacterium | reverse complement strand
TCCGGGTGACCGAGCATCCCGGTTCCAGCAGCTTTCCCAGCGGGCACCTTATCTTCATCACGATCAGCGCGGCCGTGTTGATGTTGTGCATCGGCTACAGGTATCTGCCGCGATGGGCAAGACCGATCGGCTGGGCGGTCGTGGCGGCGATCGCTGTCGCAGTCGCTCTGGACAGGATCTACACCGGAACCCACTGGCCGAGCGACGTGATCGCCGGCATCCTCATCGCGACCGCCTGGATTACCTTCGTGCTGTCAGTGCGGTGGATCTCGGATCGGTCGCTCGCTTCTGAGCCGGCCGACCAGCCGCGCGTCAGCCTCGCTTCTTGAACACCCAGGCGCAGAACGTGCCAATCCCGATGCCGATCACTCCGCCGACCGCGGCGTCGCTTGGAAAGTGCACGCCAAGGTGGACCCTGGACATGCCGACTCCGGTCGCGACTGTGTAAGCCAGTGGAGCCGCCCTCGGATAGAAAAACGCGAGAGCGGTCGCGGCAGCGAACGATGAGGCAGTGTGGCCGGAGGGAAATGAGTGATCGGCCGGCCGGACGCCGACCACGCGCGCTTCGCGATTCACAAAGGGGCGCACGCGGCGGAACAGCGGCTTGACCCGGACCTGGACGATGTAGGTCGCCCCCAGCGACGCGACGGCCGTGGCCGCGCCGGCCCGCCTGCCTTTGGGGCCGCCCAGGATGGCCAGGGCGATCCCTCCCGCCACCCACCCGAGGCCCTCGCCCAGGTCCGAGAGGACGCTGACGTAGCGGTCGCTCGTCTTGGTGTGGGGCAGGTTGTTGATGACCCTGTAAAGCCGGCGGTCGATCCCTGCCCGACCAGGCGGCGCGACCACCACGGCAACCTGGCCGGAGTCCACGTGGACGGCGACCGGGCCTGCTGCAACCACTGGGGCGCTGGCCGGCTCGGTGGCTTTCGGATCGGTAATCTCGGGATCTTTCGGGTCGGCCCCAGTAGCGGCGGCAGTTTTCGGCTCGCCCTTCTTTACCGTGCGGCGCGGAGCCGGCCCCTTGGCAGCGGTCACTCGGGCGGCGGACTGGGGCTTGGGCCTTTTCGACGCGCTCGCCCGGCGACCATACGAAGCTGAAGGATTCGAGCCGCTCCAAATGCGAAAACGACGACCGCCCCGAGGATCAGGGCGAAGAGCAGCGCCACTGCCAGTGGGAGGTGTCCCTGGAACATAAGGAACGTGACCTCGACGCTCTGCTGATTCTGCAGGATGAAGACGAGGATCACGACCAAACCGAGAAGTCCGACGACGATGGCGGTCCAGGCGCCGCTCAGGCGGGTTCGTTGCTCGCCCGGGAGCGGCTCGTTTGCCTCCTGTTCTGCCGAAGAGGGATTGTCCATCTATAGGTACAACGCTTGTATATCAGAAGGTGTGCGAAACGGCTTCGGCAGGTTTGATGAGAAACCGCCGGCAGCGAGCCATGACGGTCACAGCAGCTGCCAGCGGGGAAGGGAGGGACCCTTAGCGTGATTGAGCTCGAGGCCAGGCGCTAGGACTTTGGTCACACTGGTTGCGGCTCGGTCGCGCGGGATCAAACGAACGCTGTGGCCAGGCGTTCGATCCCCGTCAGCTGGGCCTCGGGCCTGTCAGCCAGGTAAAGCTTTCGCAGCTCGTCGGGCCCGAAGTGATCGACTCGCGTGAACCCACTCTGGCGGAGCAGGTCGTCGATCTCTTCAGGACGAAACAGGCTCAGGAATGGTTCGCCACGTTCCTCGGCTTGCGACATCGTCCACATGAGGCCGGCCTTGGCGAGGTCGCTCAGCTCCGTGGCGGGAACCACGTAGGTGACAACCAGGCCAGAGCCCACAGGGAGCTTCCCGACCATGTCAAAAATTCTCACGATGGCCGGCTGAGCCAGGTACTGGGTCAGCGCCATCGCCGACACGATCGCCGGGCCCGACGGGTCGAATCCCGCATCGATCAACCTTTTGCGAAGATCGTCGGTTTCATGGTCGAGGGCCGCGAACGAGACGGAGGCAGGGATCGACACCCCCATCTCTTCGAGGCGGCGGCGCTTCCAGGCCTGCGCTCCGGCGCGATCGACCTCGAAGATCTTCAAGCGTTGATTCAGGTCGGCGCGCCGGTACGCGAACGCGTCGAGCCCCGCCCCGAGGATCACGTACTGTCCAAAGCCGTCTCCGATCGCCCGCTCGACGGCGTCCTCGACGAATCGAGCGCGGATGGCGAAAGCCAGTCCAAACGACTGCCGAGACTCCTCCGGGAGCTGGCTCGCCAGGGCCGCCAGCAGCGTGGTGCCAGGTTCGCCCGCCAGACCCAACGCGAGGTGATCCTCGATCAGTGGCCGGTCGCTCGCGAGATGCATGGCCCGACCGACAGCGGCCAGGGTTGCGGTGTATCCGGGTGTGAAACTCGCGCGAGTGCCGTCGTTCATCTCACACCATCATTGTGGCTTTGAATCGTGTGAACTCCACCTAACGTGGTCGTTAACCGACCGCTAAAGTCGACTCCACTGTGTGGGAGGACAGACCACTGGTGGTGGCTCGCATCTCGGCGGAGGCATCGGCTTCTGCCCACCTGGATGACGTTTGTCGCTGGCTGATCGAGCGCCAGTCCAATCCTGTGCGTCTCAACGTCGACGCTGTGCCCGCGCTCGGGCAAGACTCGTGGCTCACGCTGGCGCCGCCAATCACCGCACCGCGTGCAGTGCTCTGCGCCGTCTGGCTGCTCGAAGATATCGTCGCCGGCGGATGCCTGCTCGCAGGGCAGCTGCGCTTCGTGGCTCATCCGACTGACACTCGCATCAGGATGAGCTTCGGCGGTAGGTCCGCGCTGGTGCTGAGATACGGAATGCTCCGCGGTTGGGCAGACCACGCCGCGCGGCAGCTTCTGGAAGCGATTGCCGAATCGATCGAGGGCCGGCCGAATCTCGCCCATGCCGAGATAGCTTCGTAGAAGGCGGTCAGCGACCCTCAACCTTTGACATGTCGCGCGCGAGCGCGTCCGCGACGACGTCGGCCATCGCGGCGATGAAGTCGGGCCTGGTGTTGAACGATGCGGTCCGCCTGATCTTGATGTCGTGCGAACGCGCAAAGGCTTGGGCTTCCACATCGAGGTCGTAAAGGATCTCGAGGTGGTCGGCGACGAAGCCGATCGGGCAGACGAGCACATCGCGGGCACCGGACTTGTCGATTGCCGATAGGAGATCCGGACCGAGCCAGAGTTCGCCGGTGATGCTCGCGGACTGAAACGCAAATTCCCAATCCGGCAGCTTCATCCCGGCTTCGACGAGGCGGCAGCTTTCGAGCAGGCGGTCGTAGTAGCCGTCGCCCTCTTCCACGATGCGAGCCGGAAGGCTGTGCGCGGTGAAGAACAGGCGATCCGGCCACGACTCGTCGAGGCTTTCCGACAGCAGCCCCTGAACGGCTCCGATGAAAGCCGGATGATCGTGAAACCCGCGGATGAAGAGCAGCTTCCCGGGCCAGGCCTTCTCGAGCGAATGCTGGTAAGCCCCCAGGCTCATCTCGGCAAAGTGAGGCGCTAACGGAAGGCCGACCAGCCGTTCCACGCCCGCTTTCTCGGCTGCCGCCGCGCCATCGGCGACAAATGGCGATGCGTGCTTCATGCCCACGAACGCCGGCATCCGGAGCCGGTCGCCGATCGCCGCGGCCTGAGCGGATGTGATCGCGGTCAGAGGCGAGCCCCCGATCGCCCGATAGCGGGCCTGCAGCTCCTCCAGCGACTCTGGCGAAGGCTTCCGGCCGCCTCTAATATGGGTGTAGTAGTCCTCGATATCAGCTTCGCTCGCGGGGCTGCCGTACGCCATGCACAGAACTCCCGTCGCGAGCTCAGCCGACACGTGCCACCTGCCACTCGTGAACCGTTTCGACCAGGACGTGCAGGTTCTCGAGGGGAGTCGATGGCAGCACTCCGTGGCCGAGGTTGAAGATGTGGCCGGGCCGTCCATTGGCGCGGCGGAGCACGTCGCGGGCGCGCTCGCGGACCAGCTCGGGTGGACCGAGCAGCACCGCAGGATCGAGGTTGCCTTGAATGCCGCGATCGTGACCGACTCTTTTCCACCCGGCGTCGAGCGGCACGCGCCAGTCGAGGGAAACGATGTCAGGGCCCGTCGATGTGATGGACTCGAGCAGCCCGGCAGTGTCGGTGCCGAAGTGGATGCGCGGGACCTCAACCGATTTCAGTGCGTCGAAGATCGCGCGTGTATGGGGCAGCACGCTCGCCTCATAGTCCTCGACGGCGAGGGCGCCAACCCATGAGTCGAAGAGCTGCACCGCGCTCGCTCCGGCCGCCACCTGCGCCTTGAGATAGCCGGCCATCGTGGTCGACAGCTTGCCCAGCAGCGTCTCGAATGCGGCCGGTTCCGAGTACATGAAGGACTTGACCTTGGCGAAGTCGCGGCTCGGCCGGCCCTCGATGAGGTAGCTCGCGAGCGTGAACGGAGCGCCGGAAAACGCGATCACCGGCACGGGAGACTGCGCGACGACCTGGCGCACGGCGGCGATGACCTGCGGCGCCGCTTCTTCGCCAGGCGGCACAATCAGCCGCTCTACGTCAGCCGCCGACGCGATCGGTCGCGCGAGAACGGGCCCGATGTTCTCGACCAGCTCGAACTCGACTCCCATTCCCCGCAGCGGCAGCATGATGTCGGCGAACATCACGGCCGCATCGACTCCCAGGCGGCGCACCGGCTGAAGCGTGACCTCGGCGCAAAGCTCGGGCTGGGCCACGATCTCGGCGAGCGACCAGCGCTCGCGGAGCTTTCGGTACTCCGGCAGCGAGCGGCCTGCCTGGCGCATGAGCCAGACCGGTGTTATGTCGACGGGCCGCCGGTGCGCGGCGTCGAGGAACCGGCTCACCTCGATTCGAAGGTGGCGCCGAGCAGCTCGGTGATCTCGTCGATGGGCCTGTGGATGCCGATCAGGATCGGCGTGTCGCGCACAGTCGATCGCCGGCTCTCAGTTCCCCGCAGCGCGCGGACCAGCTCACCAAATCTCGGAAGGTCTTCCGTTTCGTAGGCGACCAGGAAATCCATGTCATCCAGGCCGAAGCTGTAGGCCAACAGCTGGCGTACCTCTGGAAATCCATGCCCGACGCGCATGTGCTCGTTCATGACTTGCTGTCGCTCCTCGCGGCCGAGCAAGTACCAGTCGGTGCTCTTGGTGAACGGGTACACGACCAGATAACGTGAGCGCTCTCCGCTGAAGAGCGACTGCTCCTGAGACGTGGGCTTCTTCACGTATTGCGAGGGCTGGATGATGCCGAGAAAGCTTTCCTTCACCTTCATCCACTTGCCCATGCCCGACCGCAGCACCATCGCCGATCTCTGTTCGAGGGCGTCCAGACTAGGGCCGAGACTCCACAGAAGCAGGTCGGCGCCAGGCTGCAGCCCAACCATCGAGTAGCAATGTGTCGTCACATCCGACTCCACACGGACTGCCGCGATGAGCTCATCCGCCGTTTGACAGCGCTCGTCTGGCGGCAGCCGGCGCCAGGCTGCATCGAGCCCCAGCGCAAGCGCGTGAATGAAACGGCCCTCCGTCAAGGTGTCTCCTTCAACCACGCCGCGACGTCAGCTGCGAAGTACGTGACGATGATGTGCGCGCCGGCGCGAGCGATCGAAGTCAGCGCCTCGAGAACAGCCCCACGGCGGTCGATCCAACCCCGCTCCGCCGCCGCTTCGATCATTGCCGCCTCACCACTCACCTGGTATGCGGCCAGCGGCATGTCGAACCGATCGCGCGCGCGCGCGAGGAGATCCAGTGATGTGATTGCCGGCTTGACCATCAAGATGTCAGCTCCCTCGCGTGCGTCAAGTGTCAGCTCGCGCATGGCCTCGCGGCCGTTGGCGGGATCCATCTGGTAAGACTTTCGATCGCCGAAGCTCGGAGTCGAGCCGGCCGCTTCCCTGAATGGTCCGTACAGCACCGATGCATGCTTCGACGCGTACGCGATGATCGCCGTCTCGGCGAATCCGGCGACGTCGAGGCCCGATCGCAGGGCGGCCACCTGACCATCCATCATCGCGCTGGGCGCCACAATGTCAGCCCCGGATTCGGCGTAGACGATGGCGGCCTCAGCCAACAGCGGCAGCGTCGCGTCGTTGTCGATGCGATCACCTTCCAGGACCCCACAGTGGCCGTGGGTCGTGTACTCGCACAGACAGACATCAGCGGCAAGCGCAAGCGGCAGCTTCGCTGCTGTGAGCCTGCGCAGCGTCTCGGGCACCGGACCGCTTTCGTCTGCCGCTGTCTCGCCCCGCGCGTCCTTTGAATCCGGAATGCCGAACAGGAGGATGCCACCCACCCCAAGGCCTGCCAGCCGCTCGGCCTCCGCCACGGCGAGATCGGGGCTCATTCGCGAATGACCCTTGAGCGACGAGATCTCTTCTCGCCGCCGGCGGCCGGAGACCACAAAGATCGGCGCCACGAGCTGGGCGGGATTGAGCCAGGTCTCTCGCACGAGCGACCTGAGCGCAGGGTTCGCGCGCAGGCGCCGCGGCCGATCGGCGGCCGGTGTCGTTACGCTCCGGGTGCGCAGCGCCTCACGCATTGTTCTCCACCTCCAGCGGCAAGGCGCGGATGACAGCGTTGACAAGTCCGGAGACGCTATGCGTAGCGGCTTCCGCGATCACCTGGAAACCAAGCTCGCGAGCGCCGGCGGTGGTGCGGGGCCCGATCGTGACGGCAGGCGGTCGAGCGCTGCCGCCAAGGTCGACGAATCCCCTGACCGCCGATCCCGAGGCGAAGACCACAGCCGCCAGGTCCGAATCGGTCAGCGCCGTTTGCAGCTGATCAGCCGATGCAGCGGGCGCCTCAACGGTGCGATATGCGGTGACCTCCTCGACGGTCGCTCCGCGCCGGCGCAGGATGTCGGGCAGATCCCTGTCCGCGGCCGATGCTCGTACGAGTGCGATCCGCTTGTCCTGCACGTCGGGCAGAGTTTCCCCGAGATCTGCCCCATCGGCATGAGCGGGTATGTGCGCCGGTTCTACGCCCCGCTCTCGCAGCGCTCGCGCTGTCTGGGGCCCAATTGCCGCAAATCTTGGACCGACCGGCAAGTCGGCCATGGCCCTCACACCCTGCACGCTGGTGAGCACGATCCAGTCGAACTGCGCCAGGGACAGCGGGTCGAATTCCATCGGTTCGGTTTGCATGGTCGGGACGGCATACACGCGGTAACCTCGCTGCCGCAGCGCTTGCGCCAGGGGATCTGATTCCCCTCCAGGGCGCGTGACGATGACAGCGATCAACGCAGCGCCACCTTCGCCAACAGCCGCCTGCCAAGACCGGCCGCAAGGCTTGGAGCATCCGCCCGACTGCCATCCGCATGTTCAATCAGCCTGCCGGTTCCGTCGCTGTTGACGCCCGCCGCCAGGAGTGTGAACGAGTCTTTGGTGACAAAAGCAAGGGCGCCCACCGGCGCTCGGCACGTCCCACCCGTTGCCTTCAACACTTCACGTTCGGCCTCGACCGCGCACCGAATGTCTTCGTTGTCAATCGCTGAGATGAGTTCAACGAGCCACGCATCATCCCTGCGAACCTGCACGGCGAGCGCGCCCTGCCCCGGAGCAGGAGTCACCACCTCGGGCTTCAACCGCACGTCGATTCGCGCACTCTTTCCGAGCCGGTCGATGCCGGCGGCTGCCAGCACCAGCGCGTCGGCGAAGCCCTCGTCAAGGCGCCGAAGACGCGTCTCCACGTTGCCATGAAGCGGCACGACCTTCAGATCCGGCCGCGCCGCCAGGAGAAATCCTGTC
>CATPBO010000147.1 GCA_955652835.1 Candidatus Dormiibacterota bacterium | reverse complement strand
GTCCAGAGCGGCTCTCACCCCTTCCCGTTCTAACGCCGCCGCGCACGATTTCCGTGTTGGGCAGACTGGGACATTAGTCCTATAGGCACGATGCCCGTGTGGGTGTAGTGTCTTGTGTGGCCCTGAGGGACACGTTCACCGGAGTCGGAGTCGGTCGCAAGACCGGTCCCGAAGCCGGAGAGGCGGTTCGTTGGGGCCAGTTCCTTTTCTGGGGCCGGTATCGTCTCCCGCGTGGGCTTCCAGGTCGACCGCGAGTCTCGACTAGAGATGATGACGCCGCTGGCGGGAGCCTACGCCCGCGCGGTTCCGGACCGCCCCGCCGATGCGGGCCTGTTCGGGCCCCGGAGCCTGGTCTGGCGGGTTCACCGCGACCGCAGCTTCCCGCTGGCGGCCATCCGCTCGCTGATGGTCCAGGCGCTTCACCCGCTTGCAATGGCCGGAGTAGCCCAGCACAGCGACTGGAAGCGCGACCCGTTCGGGCGAATGGCCGCGACAGGCGGCTACATCCTTACGGTCACGTACGGAGACACGGCGGCCGCGCAGTCTGCCGCGGCCAGGGTTCGCGCCGTTCACACGCACGTCCGGGGTACGGATGGTGTGACCGGGCTGGACTACAAAGCAGAAGACCCAGACCTGTTGCTCTGGGTCCACGCCGGCATGGTCGATTCGATCGTGCACGTCGTGCAGCGCTACGGTCGAGGGCTGACCCCGGACGAGGCCGACCGCTACTTGGCAGAGATGGTGCGTTTCGCCGAGATCGTCGGGGTTCCGGCCGAAAAGGTTCCCACCACCGCGCAAGCAATGCGCGAGTACATCGACAACGCTCCGTTGCGGCAGGCGACTCCCGCAGCCATGGACGCGATCGGCATCGTGCTCGATCCGCCGCAGCTGAGCGATGACCTTCGCGAGCTGTGGCATGACGTCGGGCAAGTGGCCATCGGCACGCTGCCGCCCTGGGCGCGGGAAATGTACGGCTTTACGGAACCGCCACCCGAAACAATGGAGAGGGAGCCCGTCCGGCAGCTGATCGGCGCCCTCGACGTCTCGTTCGAGGCGCTGCCCGGCGTGCTCGAGGCGCGACAGCGCATCGAGCTCCGCACGCGCGAATGAGACGGTCGCGGACACACAGCGCCGTTCGCCAGTCGCGGCTGAGTCGCGGAGGGATGCTTGCCCGGCTTGCGCTGCGCATCGGCGGCCGCTATGCCGCGCGGTCGCCGCGCCTGATCTTCGCGTCAGTCGAGCGCCGCAAGGACCTTCGCCACGACCTCGCGCTGCGCACGGCCGAAGACGTCGCCGAGGAGCTGGGATCTATGAAGGGCGCCCTGATGAAGCTCGGCCAGATGGCGAGCTACATCGACGAGGACATGCCCGAGACCTTTCGTACCGCAATGGCTCGCCTGCAGCACACGGCACCGCCCATGAGCGCCGACCTCGCGTCTGCGGTGATCGTCGAAGAGCTGGGCGACGCACCCGAAAAAGTCTTCGCCCGCTGGGACCCGTTACCGTTCGCAGCGGCCTCGATCGGACAGGTGCATCGAGCGATCACACGAGATGGCCGGGCGGTCGCGGTCAAGGTGCAATACCCGGGCATCGCGCGCAGCATCACATCGGACCTCCGCAACGTCGGCCTCTTGAGGAAGATCGCGGCGGCCGCGTTCCCCGGCCTTGACGCGCAGTCCCTCATCGAAGAGCTGGGCGAACGCCTGAAAGAGGAGCTCGACTACAAGCTCGAAGCTGAGAACCAGGACCTTTTCGCGCGTTACTACGAGGGACATCCGTTTGTGCACATTCCAGAGGTCGTGCGCGAGCTGAGCACGGAAAGAGTGCTGACCAGCGAGCTGCTGGTGGGCAAGCGCTTCGAAGAGCTGCAGGGTTGGGATCAGCACGAGCGCGATCTGGCGGCAGAGACGATCTATCGATTTGTCTTCCGCAGCCTGTACCGCCTGCTGGCCTTCAACGGCGACCCGCACCCGGGCAACTACCTGTTTGAGGGCGGCGGACGGGTGAGCTTTCTCGATTTCGGCCTGACGAAGCACTTCATCGCGAGCGACCTGACACCGCTGGTTGATGGCGCTCGTTTCATGGTGGTCGAGCCGGACGCTGAAAAGTTTCGCGCGGCGATGGAGCGTGCTGGATTCCTGCGCGCGGGCGCTCCCGTTTCAACGCAGGCCGTGGTCGACCGCTTCCGTCAGTTCTACGGAACGGTGTCTCGAGACGCTCCGGTGACCATCACGCCGGCGGCTGCGTCTGCGATCGTCAAACGCTTCTTCGATGCCCGCAGCCCGCTGGCGCCCTACAGCGACGTCCCTCGCAACTACGCGATCTTGCAGCGCATCAATCTGGGCCTTTACGCGGTGCTCGGCAGCCTGAACGCCACAGCGAACTGGCGGCGGATCACCGAGGAGATCTGGCCGTTCGTCAACGCCCCGCCCTCGACGCCGATGGGCGTGGCAGAGGCGCGGTGGGAAGCGCAGCGCCGCCAGAAGGAGCCGGTTTCGGCCTAAGCCTGGTCGGGGCTGGGCACCATGACGTCGCGGACAAAGACATCGAGGTCGGCGCACGCGCCGATGAACTGGCGAAGGGTTCGCCGCGTCGGCCCGTAGGAGTCGAATTCCTCGACGGTCAACCCGTCTTCTGAATACGCCCGGCGGAAGTCGGGGAAATGAGCCAGGAGCTGCGCGACTGTGTTCGGAGCGACCGGGTCGTCGATGCGTGGCTTCACCTCGATGCCGCTGGCGTTGAGTCGCTGCTGCCACGCGTAGGGGGGCGAGATGACCGCGTCCGCGCCGACGAGCTCGCTCCAGTGCATGTGGTTGCGGAAGGCCGCCGAGAGCAATCTCAGCCGGTAGCCGCGCTCGCGGTAGATCTGGTAGGCCTTCTTGAAGACGGCAACGCCGGCCCACTCGAGGTGCCCGGGCTCGAGTGAGATGCCTTCGCGCTCCATCAGAACTTTGAGCCAGTCGTCGAGCCGGCCCACCATGATGGTGCAGACAGGGCCCATCGAAGCAATGTCTTTGCCCTCTTTCTCACGTCGCCGCAGGCCTTTCTCCACCGCTTCGGCGACGGCGATGCACTGAGGTAGGGTGAAAGAGACGGTCGCGTTGATGCTAATGCCGAGATAGGTGGCTTCCTCGATCGCCTCGATACCCGCCCTGGTCGCTGGAATCTTCACGATCATGTTCGACGCCAGCCTGTTGAAGGCGATGGCTTGCTGGACGATCGCGTCCGGATTGCGGTAGAGCCGGGGGTCGGTTTGGATCGAGAGGCGGCCGTTGTGTCCCGCTTGCTCCTTGAATGTCGGTTCGAGGAGCTTGGCGGCG
>CATPBO010000146.1 GCA_955652835.1 Candidatus Dormiibacterota bacterium | reverse complement strand
TCTCTCCAGCCAGCTCGTACCTCTCTGCAATCCGCATCGGTCCTCCCGCCTCCGGGGCCGGCTCGGCCTCGGTCAGATTTCTTTGTGAAGGAACGATCGCGTTTTGGTCAGATTCTGGACGAGTGAATGCGCTGGGTTGACTTCGCTCGGAATCGAAATCAAGCTCAGGGACGGTTCGGTGCGACGGCTTTGGGGGAGGGAAGCCAAACAGAGGGAGGGCCCCGCCAGGGGCCCCTGCAAGGGGTGTGGCTAGGAGTCCAGCGCCGGGAACCTCCACGGCTGCCGCTCGCGTACGAGCTCGTAAACGGTGGTGACGATGCTCTCGCGGTTCGGCTTGGTGAAGTAGTCTCCGTCCGGGCCGTAAGCCGGGCGGTTGGGCGAAGCGGCCAGCGTGCGTGGGGTGGCGTCGAGATGCCACCAGCCCTGCTGAACCTCGAGGATCTGCTGCAGCATGAACGCCGACGCGCCTCCCGGCGCATCCTCATCGAGACAGATGAGCGCATGAGTCTTCTCGATCGAGCGCACGATCGTGTGGTCGAGGTCGAACGGACTGAGGGTCTGCACGTCGATCACCTCGCATGACACACCGAGCTCCTCAAGCGTTTGGGCGGCATCGAGTGCGTAGGCGCAGCACGCGCCATACGTCACGATCGTGGCGTCGCTGCCCCTCCGCAGCACCTCCGGCATGCCCAGCGGGACTGTGAACTCTCCGATGTTGTCCGGCACGCGCTCCTTGAGCCGGTAGCCATTCAACACCTCGATCACCACGCCCGGATTGTCACCGCGAAACAGCGTGTTGTAGAACCCCGCCGCCTGCGTCATGTTGCGAGGCACCGCAACGTAGATTCCTCGCAGCGCGTGCAGGAGGACGGACATCGGCGAGCCCGAGTGCCAGATCCCGACCAATCGATGTCCTTTGGTGCGAATGACCACCGGCGCTTTCTGGCCTCCCACCGTCCGCCAGTGCAGGGTGGCGAGATCGTCAGAGGCGGTCTCCAACGCATAGAGGAAGTAGTCGAGGTACTGAATGTCGCAAATCGGCCGCAGCCCTCGCATCGCGGAGCCGATCGCCTGGCCCAGGATCGTGGCCTCGCGAATGCCGGTGTCGGTCAGCCGCAGCTCGCCGTATTTCGCCTGCAGGCCTTCGAAGACCAGGTTGACGTCCCCGAGTCGCCCAACGTCCTCGCCAATCACATAAAGGCGCGGGTCGCGTGCGAAATTGGAATCGAAATTGCGCAGCAGCACCTGCCTGCCGTCAACCGTGGGTGACTTGTCCGAGTAGACCGCGGGCACGACTGGGACCTTCAACGGCGACTCATCCGACCCGCTGTAAAGGTGCGAGTTGTACCGCTGGTGGTTCTCCTGCCCGTACTCCGTGACGAACTTCGCAAGCTCGGACCGCGCCGGCGATTCGATGCCCCGCAATCGGTGCAGAGCCCGCGATGCGCTCGACATGACCAGCGACCGGGTAACCTTGCCCGCCTCATCCAACATGCTGGTGATCTCGGCAACCTCCGGCATGTCGACGCTCTTGAGGATCACAACCGCGCGATCGCGCTCGGCACGGATCGGCGCCTGGAAGGCCTCCCATGCAAGGTCGCGCGCAGCCTCGACCGCTTCCTTGTCGGCCGCTTCCCATCCCTCCAGCTGGGATTCGCTCGCAATCCCGGACTCGATGATCCAGTCACGCATCCGCGCGACGCAATCGAACTCATTCTCGAAACGCAGACGCTCTTTCGTCTTGTATCGCTCGTGGCTTCCGCTCGTCGAGTGGCCCTGTGGCTGCGTCAGCTCCGTGATGTGAAAGAGGGCCGGTTTGTGCTCGCGCCGGACCTTTTCGACCCCAGCGGCGTAAGCGTCCACCAGGGCCGGGTAATCCCAGCCGGGCACCACATATATGTCGATGCCCGGGCGATCGTCCGGCATGAAGCCTCGCAGCACGTCGGAGATCGAAGCCTTCGTCGTCTCAGCCGTGATCGGTACCGAGATGCCGTACCCATCGTCCCAGACCGACATGGCAAGCGGCGCCTGCAGCACGCCAACCGCGTTGATCGCCTCCCAGAACAAACCCTCGCTGGTGGCTGCATCGCCGATGGTTCCGAAGGCGACCTCATTGCCATTGACGGAGAAACCATCCTGCATCGACTTCAGCTGGGGGTTGTCCCGATAAAGCTTCGAGGCATATGCAAGCCCCAGGAGTCGCGGCATCCAACCGGCGACGTTGGAGACGTCAGCGCTCGAGTTCGGCATCTCGACCGACCGTGTGAACTCCCCGCGGTCATCGAGGAAACGCGTCGCGAAATGATTCCCCATCTGGCGCCCGCCCGAAGCCGGGTCGGCTTCCACATTCGCGTTGCCATAGAGCTGAGCGAAGAACGAGCGGACATTCGACATTCGCGTGGCCCACATGAACGTCTGGTCGCGGTAGTAACCGGCGCGCCAGTCTCCGGGCCGGAATGTCTTGGCCATCGCGAGCTGTGCGACCTCTTTGCCGTCGCCAAAGATGCCAAAGGTCGCATTACCGCGCAGCACCTCCGCACGGCCGATGACGCTCGCCCGGCGGCTGCTGTAGGCCAGGCGGTAGTCGGCGGCGATCTTTTCGGCGGTCAGGGAAGACTTCGAGTTGCGCAGCGTTTTCGCCAGCCGGAAAAACCTCCCCTACGCGTCTGGAATCGCCCCCCGAGGCGGCGAAATCTACACTAGCACGCGCCTCCCGAGCTCGAGTCCCAAATTGGGTCGAACTCCGCGGCACGCGGGAAGCGGACGTCAGGCGGTGGTGGCGTGCTCCTGCTGGTCTTCTTGCTGGCTCTGCAGCAAGCCTGGGCGGGTCGCCTGAAGCGCCTTTTTCATATGCAAATATGCCCTTGCGACATCGCCGCGGCGCTCGAGGATCTCGGCGTAGGTGCCGTGGCAGCGGAACAATCTCTCATTCGTTCCCAGCTGCTCGAGGCAATGGATCGCCTGGGCGAACTCGTGATCGGTGGTCTCGTGGTTGCCCTGCCTGTCTGCGATTCGGCCCAGCCACATGTGCGCCTCAGCGACGTTCGGACCCTCGTGCAGGCGGCCGGCCAGGGCCAGCGCCTCCCCGGCGAACTCCCGCGCCTGTTCCAGGTTGCCTTCCTCCAGGCACAGCTCGCACAGGCTCAGCAGTACGTGGCTCCGGCCGACCTCCAGCTCGGATGCTTCGCTGAGCTCGAGCGAGCGATCCAGGTGCTCCCGCGCGGCCGAAAGCTCGCCTCGAGCGATGAGGATCAGGCCTAGGTTGTTCTCTGAGCGCGCGAGCGAGACGCTGTCGCGGAGCACATCGAGCAGGGCCACGGACCGGCTCGCGTACCTCGCCGCGACGTCGATCTGACCCAGCTCGTGGTACGCGAAGGAAAGCCCGCTGTACATCTTGGCCAGGCGCCGAAGGTCGAAATACGAGCCTGCTGCCTCTATTGATGCCTCATAGAAATCGATTGCCTTATCCCATTCCAGGTTGGCGACGTGCGCCCCCGCGACGATTCCGAGCAGGCGAGCTTCGGTCGGCGTGGGCACGGGTTTGAGGCTCCGGCAGACGCTCAGCGCCTTCTCGGCCAGAACGAGGGCGTCGGGTCGCTGAATCATGTAGGCCAGGGAAGCCTCCGCACCCAAGCACTCGGCCAGCATCACGCCGTCATTGGTCGCTTCGAAATGGGCGCGGGCTTCGGCCAGCAGATCAACCGCACGATCGGGCTGGCCAACCTGCAGATGGGCCAGCCCCACGAAATAGCGGATGCGACCCAGGCGGTACGCCGAGCTCCCAAGATCGAGCAGCGACCGACCCAGTTCGATCGCCTCGTTGTATCGACCATCGGCAACCATTGCCTCCAGTTCGGCGACCATGGCCTGGCTCTCATCTATCGTGCCGCCCGGGTTGGCCAGGAAGAACTCGACCGGCTTGCCGGTGCGGTGCGCGATATGTTCGAGCGTGGGCAGAGACGGGCGTGTGCGGCCGGTTTCGATCAGGTAGATCGCCGGAGCTGTCACGTGGCCCTTGCCGACTTGCGCGAGGCTCAGTCCGGCTTCCTGTCGGGCTTGCTTCACCGAGCCGGGCTTGAGCGTCACGCCTGGAAGGCGCCGCCGGAGCGTTTTGGGGCCATGCATATTGTTCGTGCTAGCCACCGGAATCAACTGTAGACCACACGAAAATCTAAAGCCGTGACGAAAGTCAAATCTAAAGCCAAGCTGAAAGTCACTTGGCGGATTGTTACAGATTGTCGGCGGAACGTTCCATAGGCAGTCCGTCCCGGTTGATCCCGATACAGGGCGTATCAAGCTCGACTTAACGTCGGTTTTAAGTTAAGTTAACGCCGCAGGTCGCGGTCAGAGTGCTTCCCGCCGCGGCCTGTGCCCTATGCCGAGGGGTATGTTCCGAACAGTCTGATCTCGGCGCTTGCCTCCTCGAGATCGTTAAGCGCCGCTTCGGCCTCCTTCGCGTTTCCATTGACGGCAAAGTCGAGGTAGAAGCGGTACTCAAACGGACGCCCCTTCATGGGCCGGCTGTCGAGGCGAGTGAGATTGATGCCGCGGCGCGCAAAGCAGTCCAACGCCTGGGCGAGACTACCCGGCCGGTGGGCGGCGACGAAAGCAAGCGAGCATTTGTGGCCTTCTCCCGATTCAGCCGGCCTCGCCGGCTCGCCTGGCTCGACCACGATGAACCTGGTCCTGTTCTCGGAATCGTCCTGTATCGATTCCGCCAGCACGTAGAGCCCGTAACGGGCCGCTGCCGCCTTGCTGGCGATCGCGGCCGTGCCTGGCTGGCGCTGCTCGGCCACGGCCCGCGCTGCTCCGGCCGTGTCGTGAAATGCCACCGAGCGAATCTGCCGCGCGTGGAGGTAGGCGTCGCACTGGGCCAGGGCCTGCGGGTGGGACAGGGCGCGCTCGACCGGACCCGGCCATCCAAGGAGGCAGTGCCGCACCGGATGAACGTGCTCGCGCACGACTCGCAAGCCCGGCAGCTCCCACAACAGGTCGGACACCTCCTGCACGACGCCGGCGCTGCTGTTCTCCACAGGAAGGACGGCGACCTCGACCGCGCCCATGGTGAGCGCCTCGAAGGTCAGCCGAAAGGTCGGAAAGCCGACTGCGTCGGCGCCTTCGAAGATCGCCGAAACGGCCTCGTCCGAGTACGCGCCAGGTTCCCCCTGGTAGGCGACCTTCACCCCCAAAAACTCATCCCAAAAAACTCAACCGAAAATGAGATGCCTCAGGGTGTCCGCGACGTGGTTGTGGTCCAAAAGCTGATCGGTTACCGGCGGGTGCCCGTTGGTCTCATGCCCGTTCGGCTCTGAAGCGGCCGCGGCGATCTTGCGCAAGTCCTCGTCCGTGACCTCTTTCTTGGTGTCGGCGACCTGGAGAAAGCGCTGCCATGCCGCTTCGACGTTGCCGTCCGCCAGCGTGATGCCGAGGCGCCCCAAGCGGTGGTGAAATGCGTGGCGGCCAGACCGCGCGGTGAGCACGATGCGCGAGTCGCTCAGCCCGACGTCCTCGGGTTTCATGATCTCGTAGTTCAAGCGATCCTTGAGGACGCCGTCCTGGTGGATGCCTGACGCGTGCGCGAAAGCGTTCGCGCCGACCACGGCCTTGTTCGGTTGCACCGGGGTGCCCGTCAGCTCGGCGACCAGGCGCGACGCTCGCGTGATCTCTTTGGTGTCCACGCCGCCCTCGAGCCCCAGCTTCGCCTGCCGGACGCTGAGCAACATCACGATCTCCTCGAGCGACGTATTGCCCGCCCGCTCGCCGATGCCGTTGATGGTGCACTCGACACGTCGGGCGCCGGCGGCGAGCGCGGCCAGCGTGTTTGCCACAGCGAGGCCCAGGTCGTTGTGGCAGTGGACGGAGAACAGGGCCTTCTCGCTGCCGCGGGCCTCCTCGATTGCGCGACGGACGATCTCACCGAACTCCCACGGAAGGCAGTAGCCGGTGGTGTCGGGGATGTTGATCACGTTCGCCCCTGCGGCGATCATCGTCTCTACCGTCTCGACCAGGTAGTCGGGATCCGCGCGGCCGGCGTCTTCCGGAGAGTACTGCACGCGGTCGCACAGCGATCGCGCGTACGAAACCATCTCCGCCCCGCGCTTGAGCACCTCTGCCCGGGTCATGCCGAGCTTGCGGTCGATGTGCACATCGGAGACCGACAGCACGATGTGGATCTGCGGCGTCTCCGCCTCTTTGATCGCACCCCAGACCGCGTCGATGTCTTCGCGAACCGCACGCGCGAGCGCGGTCACGGTCGCGCCACGGATCTCGCGAGCGATGCGCCGGCAGGCTTCGAAATCGCCTGGAGAAGAGATCGGAAAGCCGGCCTCGATCACGTCGACTCCGAGCTTTTCAAGCTGCCGCGCGATGCGGAGCTTGGAATTTCCGTCCAGGTGGAAGCCGGGCGACTGCTCGCCGTCACGCAGCGTCGTGTCGAAGATGAATACTCTGTCCGGCGTCTTCTCGCTCATTTTTCTACAGGCTCCAGCCAGGTCATCATCGAGCGGAGCTCGCGTCCAACCTTTTCAATCGGGTGTTCGGCGTCCTTTTGGCGCATGGTCAGAAACCGATCGCGCCCGTTCGAGTTCTCGTCCATCCAGCGTTCTGCGAAGCTTCCGTCCTGGATCTCCGCCAGGACCTGCCGCATCTGCGTGCGGACGTGGTCGTCGATCACGCGCGGACCGGAAACGTAGTCGTCTCCCAGCGCGGGCGGGCAGTCGCGGTCGTAGTGGATCTTCATGCGGTTCTCCTCATGACGACGGGTCCCGAGCGGGCAACGTTCACAGCCCCGTGCTGCACAAGCTCGTTGATGAAGTCGCCGACGTCCTTGCCTTCGCCGGCGAACTCGACCGTCGTGCCGCCGGAACCGGTGTCCAGCACTTTGGCGCCGCGCTTCACCAAGCCGTCCACCTGGTCCGGCGCGACCTTCGCAATGACAAGCTCACGGCTGTGCACCTGCTCGCCGGTCACGTCCTCGACCTCGACCACCTCGACCAGGCGCTCGAGCTGCTTGCGTACCTGGTCGGCTTCCGCGTGTCCGGCGTGGACCGTCAGCGTCATCCTGGATCGGCCGGGATCGCCGCTCGGGCCGACCGAGATGGAGTGAACGTTGAAGCCGCGACGCCGGATGAGGCCCGATACCTTGCTCAAGGTGTTGGAGCCGTCCTCGACCAGAACCGACAGCACGCGAATACGATCGTGCTCGCTCATTTGTCTGGCGCCTCCCAGAAGTCATTCAGGCTCTTGCCGAGCGGGACGATCGGATAGACGTTGGCCTCGGGGTCGATGCGAAAGTCGATCAGGAAGGGACCCTTGGTCCGCTCCGCGGCATCCATCGCAGGGCCGATCTCCTCGAACCTGTCGACTCGAACGGCCGGCATGCCGTAGGCGTCGGCGAGCTTGACGAAGTCCGGCATGTGGGTGAGCTCCGACTCGGACCGCACGCCGCCGTAGAAGTCGTCCTGGAACTGGCGGACCATGCCGAGGGAGAAGTTGTTGAGGAGGACGATCTTGATGTCGAGCTGGTGCTCGACGGCGACCGACAGCTCCTGCGCCGTCATGACGAATCCGCCCTCGCCCGCGACGCACCAGACGGCTGTGTCCGGACGGCCGAACTTGGCGCCGATCGCGGCCGGCAAGGCGAAGCCCATAGTGCCGGAGCCGCCGGAGTTGAGGAAGAGTCCCGGACGGTCGTAGTTCCACCACAGGGCTGCCCAGATCTGATTCTGGCCGACGTCCGCGACCACGATGGCCTCGCTGCGGCATCGGCGGTACATGTCGATCAGCACGTCCTGCGGCTGCAGGTGGCCGTTCGAGTGCGTGTACTTGAGGGGATGCTCCTCGCGCCAGGCATCGATCTGGGAGAACCATTGGCCGCGGCCCTCGTGCAGCTCACCGATCTGTGGGGTCATCGCTTCGAGGGCATTCTTCGCGTCGGCAACCAACTCGATGTGCGGGCGCACGTTCTTGCCCATCTCCGAGCCGTCGATGTCGATGTGGATGAACGTCTTGACCTTCGGGGCGAAGTCGGCCAGGCGGGCGGTGACTCGGTCGTCGACTCGCATGCCGACCATCATCAGAACGTCAGCGTTCTGGACCGCTTTCAGGTTCCAACCGGTGCCCATGAACCCGGTCATGTGCAGCGAGAGCGGGTGGTTGACGGGGAAGGCTCCGACGCCGAGCAGGGTCGTGCCGACCGGCGCGCCGGCCTTCTCGGCGAACTCGCGCAGCTCGGCTTCAGCATGGCTGAGGATCACGCCGTGGCCGGCGAGGATGACGGGCCGCTCGGCTCCGGCGACGGCCCGCGCCGCTTCACCAGCCCGGTCGAGGTCGACGTGGCCGTTGAGCACGTAGCCGGGGATTTCAAGGCGTTCGATGTCGACGCGCTCGGCTGTGGCCTGCTGCACGTCCTTGCAGATGTCGATCAGCACCGGGCCAGGCCTGCCGGTGGAGGCGATGTGGAAGGCCTCGTGGATCACGCGTGGTAGCTGGTCGATGTTGGTCACGAGGTAGCTGTGCTTGGTGACCGAGCTGGTGGCGCCGATGACGTCGGTTTCCTGGAACGCGTCCCGGCCGACCTGGGTGCTGGCGACCTGTCCCGTGATCGCGATCATCGGCACCGAGTCCATGTACGCGGTGGCGAGGCCGGTGACCAGGTTCAGCGCGCCAGGACCGGAGGTGGCGAACACGACGCCCGGCTTGCCGCAGGCCCGCGCGTAGCCGTCTGCCATGTGCGCGGCGCCCTGCTCGTGGCGGACCAGGATGTGCTTGAGCTTGGGGTGCTCGGGCAGGTGCTGATAGATCGGCAGGTTGGCGCCACCGGGATAGCCGAATATGAATTCGACTCCCTCGCGCTCCAGCGCCTCCAGGATCATGTCTGCTCCGGTCAACTTGGGTTCATTGCTCCTTAAAAATGAAGAAGCCCCCGCTTCTTGCTCGGGGGCTTTTGCGATCTACTTGCGGGTCTGTTAGCTCGCGCGTGCCCCCGTTTGTCCGAAGCCAATAAGGCCCAGGAGTCCAAGGAGGAGTACGAGCGCGCCGGAAGAACGAGCCATGTGGAACTCGAATACTACCGATCAGGCCGGGCTGTTGGTTGTGTCTCGGGCACAAATTTCGGCCGCCGGGTTTGCGTAGAGTTGTCGTTCCCGATGCCTAAGACCCTCGCCCAGAAGCTGTGGGACTCACACGTGGTGCGTGTTGCGCCAGGCGAACCCGACCTCCTGTACGTCGACCTCCACCTGGTACATGAGGTGACCTCGCCACAGGCCTTCGAGGGGCTGCGGCTGTCCGGCAGGAGGGTCCGGCGGCCCGACCTGTCGCTGGCGACCATGGACCACAACGTGCCGACGCAAGGCGGCGTGAGGGCGGCCGACGACCTTTCGCGACGCCAGATGGAGACCCTGGCGGAGAACTGCCGGCGAGAAGGCATCCCGCTTTACCAGATCGGCAGCCGGCGGCAAGGCATCGTGCATGTGATCGGGCCCGAGCTTGGGCTTACTCAGCCGGGGATGCTGATCGTGTGTGGCGACTCGCACACTTCGACGCACGGGGCGTTCGGAGCGCTGGCCTTCGGAATTGGGACGTCGGAGGTCGAGCTGGTGCTCGCCACGCAGTGCCTGCCCCAGAAGCGCCTGGGCGACCTCGCGGTGACGATCTCGGGCGAGCTTCCGCTGGGCGTGACCGCGAAGGACATCGTGCTGGGCCTGATCGGCCGGACAGGCACCTCTTTAGGGCAAGGGCATCTCGTCGAGTACCGCGGCTCCACGATCAAAGGCCTCTCGATGGAAGGACGGATGACGATCTGCAACATGTCGATCGAATGGGGCGCCAAGGCCGGGATGGTGGCGCCGGACGAGACGACGTTCAAATACCTGGAAGGCCGGCCGAGCGCGCCAAAGGGTGAGGCGTGGGAATCCGCGCTGGAATACTGGCGGTCGCTTGCAACCGACCCTGAAGCGCCTTTCGACGCCGAGATCTCGATCGATGCTTCGCAGCTGGAACCTCACGTCACGTGGGGCACCAACCCCGGCCAGGTGGCGCCGGTGACCGGGCGGGTGCCCCAGCCGCGGTCGGACACGGACGAGCGGGCTTTGAAGTACATGGACCTGCTGGCGGGCACAGCCCTGGCGGACATCGCCATCGACCGGGTTTTCATCGGCTCCTGCACCAACGCACGGCTGGAGGATCTACGCGCGGCCGCGCAGGTGATCAAGGGGCGGCACGTCCACCCCAAGGTGCGGGCGATGGTCGTGCCGGGGTCGACGTCGGTCAAGCGCGCAGCCGAGGACGAGGGATTGGACCTGGTGTTCAAGGCTGCCGGGTTTGAGTGGCGCAATGCCGGCTGCTCGATGTGCCTGGGGATGAACCCGGACATCCTGGCGCCCGGCGAGCGGTGTGCCTCGACGTCCAACCGCAACTTCGAGGGCCGGCAGGGATCGGGCGGCCGGACTCACCTGATGAGCCCGCCGATGGCGGCGGCGGCCGCGGTGACGGGTCACGTCGTCGACGTGCGGGAGCTGCTCTAGATGGAACCCGTCTCCCGAGTTTCGGGCCGGATGGCGCCGCTTGACCGCGCCGACGTCGATACGGACCAGATCATTCCGAAGCAGTTCTTGAAGCGGATCGAACGCACGGGTTACGGCCCTTTCCTATTCTTCGACTGGAGGGCGCCCGGTGATTTCGTCCTGGACCGGCCCGAGCATGCCGGCGCGGCGGTGCTGGTGACGGGCGCCAACTTCGGGTGCGGCTCCTCGCGCGAGCACGCCCCCTGGGCGTTGCGCGACTTCGGTTTCAAGGCGATCATCTCACCGAGCTTCGCCGACATCTTCCTGGCCAATTGCTACAAGACCGGGTTGCTGGCGGTGACCCTGCCGGAGCGGCAGGTGCGGCACCTGATCGACCTTGCGTCAGAAGACCCGTCCGCGCAGGTCACCGTGGACCTCGAGAAGCAGGAGGTGCGCGGCGAGGGATTTGCCTACCGGTTCGAGATCGACGCGTTCGCGAGGGAATGCTTGCTTGGCGGCCTGGACGAGATCGGCCTCGTCGAGCGGCACAAGTCGGCCATCGCGGCGTATGAAGCGGGACGGGCGACTTGGCTGCCGGCGGTGAAATAGGCGCGCGATCCGCACGTTTGGCGCCAAACGCTCGGTTTCAGCCTCGGATTACGCGTGTTTGGCGTCAACCGAGCGAAATGGAGGCTACGGCTTTAGCATCGCCCCTTCGGAGGCCGAGCCGACCAGCAGCGCGTAGCGCGCCAGCACGCCTTTGCGGTAGTGCGGTTCGGGCGGCGACCAGCTCTTCAAGCGCGCTTCGATGTCGACACCCTCGACGGCAAGCCTGCGGCTGTCGACGTCCATCTCGATCACATCGCCATCCTGCAGCGCGGCCAGCGGCCCGCCAACCGCCGCCTCCGGTGCGACGTGCCCGACCATCAGCCCCTGCGTCGCTCCCGAGAATCGCCCATCGGTGACCATCGCCACCGAGTCGCCTAGACCTTCGCCGACGATCGCCGCCGTCACCTGCAGCATCTCGCGCATGCCAGGCCCACCCTTCGGTCCTTCATATCTGATGACAACCGTGTCGCCTGGCTTGATCCGGCCGGCGTAGACCGCGGCGAACGCGTCTTCCTCGCGATTGAAGACGCGCGCGGGCCCGCGGTGCGAGGTCGGTGTATGCTGCGTGATCTTGACGACGGCTCCGTCCGGGGCCAGGTTTCCGCGCAGCACCACCAGTCCGCCTTCTGCGCGCAGCGGACGGGACAGCGGCGCCACGACTTCCTGGCCCACCGTCTCCGTCACGGACTCGCACTCCTCGCCCAGCGATCGACCGGTCACGGTCAGCGCATCCCCGTCGACATAGCCGCCGTCAATAAGTCGTTTGGTCAGCAGCGCGATGCCGCCGGCGCGGTGCAGCTCCACGGCGGCAAATCGCCCGCCCGGCTTGAGGTCACACAACAAAGGCGTCCGGCGGCTGATCCGGTCGATGTCGTCGATCGCGAGGTCGACGCCGATCTCGCGCGCCAGCGCCAGCAGGTGCAGCACCGCGTTGGTCGAGCCGCCGCTTGCCGCGACGGCGGCGATCGCGTTGTCGAAGGCGCGCCGGGTGAGGATGCGCGACGGCCGCAGGTCCCCTTCGAGCGCGTTCATGACCACCCGGCCCATCGTCTCGGCAGCCGGGTGCTTTTTCGGATCCATCGCCGGAATCGAGTTGAAGCCGACCGGGGACAGGCCGATGACCTCCATGACCATCGACATCGTGTTCGCCGTGTACTGGCCACCGCATGCCCCCGCGCCTGGGCACGCCACCGCTTCGAGCTCGGCGAGGTCCGCGTCGGTGATCTTGCCGGCCGCGGCCGCGCCGATCGCCTCGTAGACATCACCGACGGCAACCTGCTTGCCGCGAAACAGCCCTGCCATGATCGAGCCGCCATAAAGCAATAGAGCTGGGCGATCAAGACGCGCCAGTGCGATGGCGGTGGCGGGAATGGTTTTGTCGCACGCGCAGAGGCCGCACATCGCGTCGAACATGTGCCCGCGTCCGACGAGCTCGATGGAGTCGGCGATCACCTCGCGGCTGACCAGCGAGGTCTTCATGCCCTCGGTGCCCATCGTGATGCCGTCGGAGATGGCGATGGTGTTGAACTCCATCGGGTTCGCGCCTGCGGCTCGAATGCCTGCCTTCAAAGGCACAGCCAGGTCGCGGAGACCGAAGTTGCACGGCATCGTTTCGGTCCAGACGTTGGACACCCCGACGAACGGCTTGCTGATATCGGCGTTGGTCAGCCCAATCGCGTGGAGAAAGGATCGCGCCGCGGCACGATCTCGACCCTCATAGAGGGTGCTGCTGGGCAGGTCACGCGTTGGCACGGTCGAAAAGTCTAGGCCAGGGCTGATTCGAGGTCCGCAATCAGGTCCGCAACATCTTCAACGCCGACTGACAGCCGGATCAGGCCATCCCCCACTCCGGCTCGCTTTCGCTCAGAAACGGGCATCGATGCATGCGTCATGCGCGAAGGATGCTCGGCCAGCGACTCGACCGCGCCCAACGACTCCGCCAGCGCAAAGAGCTTGAGGCGCCCGAGCGTGCGCAGCGCCGTCGCTTCGTCATCGACCTCGAAGCTCACCATGCCGCCGAACATCCGCATCTGGCGCGAAGCGACCGCGCGGCCGGGATGCGACGCCAGTCCCGGGTAATGCACGCGCTTCACGGCCTTGTTCTTTTCGAGCGCCGCAGCAACCTCCGTCGCGTTCAGGCTCTGGCGTTCGACACGCAGCGCGAGCGTTTTGATCCCTCGCAGCAGGAGCCAGCAGTCGAAAGGCGATGGCACGGCACCTACAGCGTTCTGGTTGAAGCGCAGCTGCTTCTCCAGCTCGTCGTTGTTGGTCATGATCGCGCCGCCCACCACGTCGCTGTGGCCACCGATGTACTTCGTCGAGCTGTGAACGACGAGGTCAGCACCGAGGCGCAGCGGCTGCTGCAGGTAGGGGGTCGCGAACGTGTTGTCCACGCAGACCATCGCGCCATGGCTGTGCGCCACCTCGCTCACCGCGTCGATGTCGACGACGCGCAGCAGCGGGTTGGTCGGTGACTCGAGCCATACGAGCCGCGTCGCCGGTGTGATCGACCGCTCGACGGCATCCACGTCTCCCGCATCCACCGCGCTGAAAGTCAGGCCGTAGCGCTTGAGCACCTTGTCGAAGAGTCGGAACGTCCCACCGTAAACGTCCTCCATATAGACGACGTGATCGCCCGGGCTGAGCAGCAGCAAGAGGGTCGTCTCGGCGGCGAGCCCCGAGGCGAACGCGAGGCTGTGCTTTGCGTCCTCGAGGCCGGCCAGGCATTCCTCCAGCGCCGCCCGGGTCGGGTTGCCCGAGCGCGAGTACTCGAAGCCCTTGTGCTGTCCGACCCCTTGCTGGGCGAACGTCGTCGCGAGGTGGATCGGCTGGACGACCGCGCCGGTTGCAGGGTCGGGGCCTTGCCCGATGTGCAGCGCCCGGGTTGCAAAACCCCAACTGTCTTGCCCACTGTGGCTGGGCCGCGGCTCCCGTGCCAAGCCGTCAGCCCTGGCCGCGGTGCGCGACGAACTCGAGCAGATCGGCCCGGGTGATGACCGCGACGGGCTTGCCGGCTTCGACGACCAGCACAGCCTGCTCGCCGCGGAGAAGCGGCTCGAACGCGTCGTCCAGCGATGAGTCGACGCCGACCTGGCTCAGTGGGGCATCCATCGCCGACGACACGGCAGTCGTGACCACGCCGGGATCGCGGTACACACGATCCAGCAACGTCCGTTCCTGGAGGGTGCCGACCACGCCGTGGCCGTTCGAGTCATCGACCACAGGCAGCTGTGAGATGCCGTACTGCTGCATCAGGTCGATCGCCTCGCCGACCGAGCGGCCAGCCTCTACGGTGACCAGCCTCGGAAGGCCTTGAGGATGTGCCAGCAGGACCTCGCGGATTCGCACCGCACCCAGTCGCGCCAGGTAACCGTTCTGCCGCATCCACTCGTCGTTGAAGAACTTGCTCAGGTAGTTGCGGCCGGTGTCAGGAAACAGCACGACGATCACCTCTTCCGGTCCCCGCTCCTGCGCAACCTCGACCGCAGCGTGGAGCGCGAGCCCCGACGAGCCACCGACGAGGATGCCCTCCTCGCGCGCCAGGCGGCGAGCCGCAACGAAGGACTCCTTGTCTGTGACCTGGACTATCTGATCGACCAGCTTGATGTCCATCGTGCCCGGCATGAAGTCCTCGCCGACGCCCTCGACCTTATATGGCGCGATCGGTCCTGAGTACAAC
>CATPBO010000145.1 GCA_955652835.1 Candidatus Dormiibacterota bacterium | reverse complement strand
AGTCCAGGCCGTTTGCGGCCACAACGACCAGCTCGCCGTCCAGCACCACCTTCGGCTCGCGCAGCCCGCGTAAGGCAGGCAGGAGCTCGGGAAAGTAACGGGTCATCGGGCGGGCGCCCCGACTGATGAGCGCTACCTCGTCGCCGTCTCGAAAGACGAGGGTGCGGAATCCGTCCCATTTGGGCTCGTACTCCCAGCTGTCGCCCGTGGGGATGCCATCCGCGGGAGCGGACAGCATCGGCTCCATGTCCAATGGGATGGGAAGTTTCACGCCGGTTGTCCCCAGGTGTCTATATCTTGTGGACGAGCAGACCCTGTGCTACCATATCGTCGGCCGACAAGTCGGCCCACTGAAATTCGACTCCACGCCCCCACCCCAGCCTTGGGAAGCTCGCGCAAGCGGGCTTCCCGCTTTATTGGGTAAACCGCTTGAGCAGGTCGGCCACGGTCATGACCCCGTAGTCCTTCCCCATCACCGCCTGCGCCGTATTCCACACAGCGCGCGCCGGGGCAGGTCCTCTATTCGCCAGGTCATTGAGCGTCAGCGCGTCATACAGCTGGATGTTCGGCACCTCGCGCAGCCGGTCGGCAAGCCATTTACCCCACTGCGCGATGTTGCCCTCGCTCGGAGCCACGCTCTCCACCGCAGCCCCGGGCTTGGTTTGAGGGACAGTGGCCCAGGGTTGGGCCGTACCAGCCACAGCCGGCTTGGGGGCCGCAGCAGCGGGCCTGTCAGCAGCGCCGGCCGCCTTCAGCGCCCCTGCGACAGCCTTGGCCTTAGCTGCTTCTTCAGCCGCCTTCTCAGCCACCTTCTCGGCGTCGGCGGCAGCCTTGGTCGCCGCCTCGTGCGCCGCCGTCTCGGCCCTTGCGGCCGCCTCGACCCTCTGGGCCTTGAGCGCGGACAGGCCTTCGCCGGCGATCTCACTGATCCGGTCCGCCGCGCTTCCGGAGTCGCTGCCGGCCTCGCCATCGCCAGTGCGCAGCCGCTCGCCGAAGCCTCGCCCGAGCGCGCCACCGATGAGGTTCGGGACATCCAGCCCCGTGAGGCCTTTGATTGCAGTTGTGGATTCGATCATGGCCCGCGTCGCGTTGCGAACGATGTCGGACGCGCCGTCCGCGCTCATCACGGTCAGCGAGTCGATGTGGCCCATCGGCTCAGCGGCCGCACGGACGATTTCGGGCAGCGCCGCGAGCACCGTCTGGATGATGGCCGCCTCGTTGAACTGCTTGTAGGCATCCGCACGCATCGCGAGCGCCTTAGCCTCCGCCTCGCCTTTCGTGAGCACGATCTGAGCTTCTGCCCCACCTTCCAGCCGAGTCGTCTCGGCATCAGCCTCGGCGGACGCGATCCGGGCGCGCTTGTCGCCTTCAGCTTTCGCGATCACCGCCTGCGCGTCCGCCGCGGCCGGCTTGACGGTAGACGAGAGCAGCTCCATCTCCTTGCGCTCGGCAGCGAGCTGGGCCAGCTCGGTTTGCTTGCGCACCACCTCCTGCTGAGCCTCGGCCTGCGCGAGTGGACCGGCCTGGTCGGCGCGCGCCTGCGCGGCGGCCACCTGGGTCTTGGTCTCCGCCTCTCTCAGCGAGACGTCACGAGCTGCGTTGATCTTGACCTGCTGCGCCTCGGCTTCTCGAACGGCAGCCTCCTGGTCGGTCGTGGCTTTGACCATGCGCGCGTCACGGGTGACGGTGGACACGCTCTGCTGGCCGAGGAGCTCGATGTAGTTCGACTCGTCCGAGAAGCTCTGGATGGTGAAGGCGTCGATCTGCAGCCCGCTCGTCGCGAGGTCGCCCTTCGCCGCGTCCTGCACTTGTTGCAGGAGCTTTTGGCGGTCGCGTATCAGCTCCTCGATCGTGAGCGTGCCGACGATGGATCGCAGCGATCCCTCCAGCACGTTCTTGACGATCGAGTCGACCTGCTCGGGTTTGGCGTCGAGGAATCGCTCAGCCGCGTTGCGGAGCGACTCCACATCGCGGCCGATCTTGAAAGTCGCCACGCCCTGCACCTGGACCTTGATGCCCTGGCTGGTCACCGCGTCGCTGAGCTGAACGTTGATCTGTCGAGCAGTCAGCTTCAGCCTGCCGACCCGGTTGAGCAGGGGCATGACGATCGTCCCGCCTCCGACGACGACCTTGACCCCTTTGTCGCCCGAGGTCGACACGCTCTGGCCGCGCTCGTCGCGCACCTTGGCACCTCGCGAGCCGGCGACGATGATCGCTTCGTTGGCGCCGGCCACCTTATAGCGGCTGGCGACGAACGCGAGGATCAGGATGATGATCACGACGACCGCCACCGCGAAGAACGGCGTAGACGTCACAAAGCTAGGCATCGGAACGTGCTCCTTCACTGGTTGCTACCGGGGTGGGGGCGACCACGAGGTTGCCGCCGGCGACTGACACGACTGTGACGACTCGCCCCGCCGGTATCTCGGAGTCGGCGGTGGCGGTCAGGTTGTGCGAGGCGCCGGCAAAGCTGATGAGTACGGTGCCAAAGTGGTTGGCCGGGATCCCGACTGAGACGCGGCCGGTCGAACCGACCATCTCCTGCAGGCTGAAGGTATCGGTCGACTCGGCCTGCTTCAGCACCTTGAAGGCGCCGAACGCCACGCTGGCGCCAACCAGGCCCGTCACCGTGCCAATCACAGTGGCGATTCCTACGCTGACGTTGAGGCTGTGCAGGCCGAACAGGCCGCCGGCGCCGAACATCGCCAGGAAACCGAACACCAGGGGTGTCGGCGACACGCCCGCGACGTCGAAACCGAGATGGAGGGCGCCGAGCAGGCCGCCGAAGATGTCGTCGACGACCAGCGTCAAGAGCAAGAGGCCGCCTCCGAGCAGTAGGCAGACTCCGAATACCAGGTCAGCCGCGCTCATGCCCTATCCACTCGAGCCAGATCTTAGGCCGCCGGACAGCCTACCGCAGGCAGTTGAGCAGCGCTTGCACGATCCCTGAGGTGCGCGGGTCCGAGCCATAGACGGGGCGCATCTGGTTCATGACGTATCCGAAGGAGATCCCGAGCTCTTGGTGGGCGAAGCCGACCGAGCCGCCGCTGCCGTAGTGGCCGAACGATCCAGGTCCGGCCATCGGCCGGAACGGGAAGGTGAGCTGGAATCCCGTGCCGAAGTGGGTCTCGTAGCCCTGGACCAGGTCCTCGCCATGTGCTTGAATCACGGCGGCCTTCTCAAGCGTTTCAGCCTCGAGCAGGCGGACTCCATCCACCGGGCCAAGGCAGGCCGCGTACAGCCGTGAGAGCGCGCGGGCGGTCCCGATGCCGTTGCCGGCCGGCACTTCTGCCGCTCGGAAGGGGTACTCGTTGAACGCCGCAGGCGGGATTGCCGGGTTTGCCCACGATTTGTGCGCGAGGGAGCTCGGATCAGCGATGCGGGCGGCGTGCGGATCGGGTGGCGTGCCGGGTGCTGGTGGGATCGGAGGGAGCACTGGCGCAACGCGGGCGTTCAGCGATTCGGGTAGGCCGATCCAGAACTCAGCCTGAAGAGGCTTCGCAATCCGCTCCGCGACGAATTTACCCACCGAGACGCCGGTAACTCGGCGGATTATTTCGCCCGCCAGCCAGCCAAACGTCCAGGTGTGATAGCCGTGCGCCGTCCCAGGCTCCCAGTAAGGCCGCTGCGCCTCGAGTGCCTCGACGCACGGGTTCCAAGCGATCACATCGTCCCGACCGAGTGGACGATCGACCGCAGCCAAGCCGGATTTGTGACAGAAGAGCCAGCGGACAGGAATGCCGCCTTTGCCTTGGGCCGCGAACTCCGGCCAGTAGTCCGTGACCGGGGCGTCGAAGTCCAACTTTCCTTCCTGCGCCAGCATGTGCGCGGCGATGGAAACCACACCCTTGGTGGTGGACCAGACCATCTGCAGGGTGTCGGCGGTGTAAGGCTCAGAGCCACCCGGCGTCGTGACTCCGCCCCAGAGGTCGACCACACGCCGGCCGTGGAGGTAGACGCAGCAGGCAGCCCCGACCTCGCTGTAGCGCTCGAAGTTGGCGGTGAAGGCCTCCTGGACCGCCTCGAAACCGGTCTCGACCGACCCGCCGACCGGCGCCTGGATCATCTCGCTAAAAGCGTACTACCGGTCGAACGGTCCCATAGCCCGAAACCGAACGTCTGGCGCCCAACGCGCGTATCGGCCATACCCGAATGGCCTCGCTGGCGCCAGACGTGCGGAATTGTGACTCGCCATCGCTGACTAGAATGAGCGCCGCCTGGAGGGTGCTCGTGGTTCGGCAACGCTAAAAGGCGGGCGGTAGCTTAGCTCGGTAAAGCGCCTGGTTTGGGACCAGGAGACCGCGAGTTCAAATCTCGCCCGCCCGACCACGAATCGAACTACTTGTCTAGCGGCAGCTGGAGAGGCGCGGGAAGAGATTCGGCCGTGATCCTCAGGACATACAAGAACACGTATTCGAGGAGGAAGCAACCGCCGAGAGCCACCGTGACCAGGACGACCAGCCAAGCGTCATTGGCGTGAAAGACGTAGGCGGGAATTGCCACCATTGCGGCCAGCACCACGAGGGCCAGATAAAAGACGAAGTAGTGGAATGGAGCCAGCCAGGTCGCGACGAAGAAAGCATTTAGAGCGGAGGAAGCGGAAGGTGGCGGTGACGCCGTGAGGGGCGCTGGAGTCGAGAGCGAGACGTAGAGAGCACCCACAGCCAGGATGAGGCTCGCGGCGAGACAGAAAAGCGCGACGACCTCCATGGCTGTGGTGTGGATAGGGGCCAAGAAGGCCTGCAGCCCGAGCGCGAAAGCAAACAGGGCGTAAACGGCCAGGCGGGCGGGCGGTGAAGGGTGGAGACGATGCACTTCAGGCCAACATGACGCGCAGGCGGGCCGTCGCGCCACGGATCCTGGAGGCGACCGTGCCCTCGGGGATCCCCAGCGCATGGGCGATCGTGCGGTTGGTATATCCGTGGTAATGACGGAGCACGATGGCGGCACTCTGCTTGGCGGGGAGCTGGGCCAGGGCCGTCGCCAGGTCGCCGTGGTGGTCGTGGTCTCGCGCGACAGGAAGTCCGATGCGCCGGATCACCTCGTCGACCTCGCGAATGCTGCGCGCACGCTGGTAGGACACCGCCACGTTGACGGCGATGCGGTGGACCCATGCCTCAGGCGGCGCGATCGGCTGCCACGTGGGCCACTTCTTGAATGCCCGCTCAAACGCGTCCTGGGCGCAGTCTTCCGCCGCCGCCCGATCGCCGAGCATGACTACAAGTGAAGCCAGAATCTTGCTGTAAGACGCGTTGTAGAGACGCTCAAAATCAGCCTCGCTGCCAGGCACATAGCCGAAGCGAGTCAGTTGGGAGCTGGCACTGCCGTCCTGACCGTACGACCACGCCCCGTCCGCGGCCGCGGCTGTCAAATTGGGAGCTGGCTCACGGCGCTGTGGCTACCGCGGGCTCACCGATATCGCCGTGCGGGGCTGCCTCGGCGGTCTTGGCCGCGGCAATGATCCGCGACCCGATCGACGATTCTGAAGTCGAGGCGTCGACCGCACCAGGAGGGGGTGGGGCCGGTTGCACCGCGGCTTTTGGCGCTGCGGCACCGGCGCTAATCGCGGGACTACCGGTGCAGGTGGTGATCGCAAACACAGCGATGACAAGTGCGGTGATGGCAAGCGCAACGAGGAGACGCTTCGACTTGTTCGCCATTACGTCCGGAAGAATGCCTCACCGGCCAGAACAAACTCAGCAACTTTTAAGCCTCGGCGGGCTTCAGGCGGGCTGGTTTGGCGAGCGTCCGAACAAGTGTTCAAGCATGCCAGAGTCTAGCAGGGCGCGTGCGGCACGGGCCCGATGACTGTAAAGGCGCTTCTCCTCCGGAGTCATCTCGCCAAACGTCTTTCCAGTCCCTGGGACCAGGAACACAGGGTCGTATCCGAAACCGGCTTGGCCTCGCCACTCCGGCACGATCTCGCCTCGACATTCACCCTCGAAAAGCTGGGTGGGATCACCGGGAGCCGCCACCGCAATCACGCAGACGAATCGCGCGTTCCAGGGCCGCGGTTTGCCCTCCAACCTCCGCAAGAGCTCCGCAGTCCGCTCCTCCTGCGTCGGTCCCAGGCGGGCAGAGCGCAGGCCTGGAAAGCCGCCCAGAGCCTCGACCTCCACACCTGAGTCATCCCCGAGGGCAGGCAGGCCCGATCGAGTGCACGCGGTCTCCGCCTTCAACCGCGCGTTCTCGGCGTAGGTCTCCCCCACCTCGTCGACCTCGCTGTCAAAGGCCACGAGCTCGAAACCCCTATCAGCCAGCAGCTCTCGGTATTCGCGCAGCTTCCCGGCGTTGCCGGACGCGATCACGAGCCGCCGGCGTTCAGCCAAGCCCGGCTAGCAGGGCTGTGAAGGTGGCTGGCGAGAGATTCGGCGATCCAGGTGGCCCAGATCCGGGCGAAGTGACGAGCAGCACAGCGAGCGCATCGTCTATGCGTAAGCGAGCAGCGCAGTCGCTGAGCCCGGAGATGGGCCGCATGGGCGCCGAAGATCCGTCAGTCATCCTTCACAGCACTGCTAAAGCCCTCTTTTGGCCGATGATCAGCTCTTTGATCCCTTTGTTGGCCAGTGCCAGCATCGAGTCCAGCTCAGCGCGGGTGTATGGCGCACCCTCGGCCGTGGCCTGCAGCTCGACCAGCCGTGCGTCTTCGGTCATCACGCAGTTGAGATCGGTGGACGCCTGGAAATCCTCGGTGTAGTCCAGGTCCAGCATCGGCGTGGCGTCCACGATTCCGCAGCTGACAGCGGCCAGGTACTGTCGCACGGGAATCTCCGTCACCATGCGCGCATCCTTCATGCGCTTGAGCGCCATGTACAGCGCCGCGAAGGCACCTGTGATGGAAGCCGTGCGCGTGCCGCCGTCGGCCTGCAGCACGTCGCAATCCAGCGTGATCGTCCGCTCGCCGAGCTTGCCCATATCAACAGCAGCGCGGAGCGATCGACCGATCAAGCGTTGGATCTCATGCGTACGGCCGCCAATCCGGCCCTGGATCGCTTCGCGCGTGCCGCGGTCGTGAGTCGATCGCGGCAGCATCGAATACTCGGCAGTGATCCAGCCCTGGCCGCTGCCACGGCGGTGCGGAGGCACGCGGTCCTCGACGCTGGCGGTGATCCACACGCGCGTGCGACCCATCTCGATCAGGCACGAGCCTTCCGCATGCACATTGACGCCGAGCTCGATCTTCAGCGGGCGGAGCTGGTCGGGCTGGCGCCCATCGGGTCGTGATGTTTCGGTCATCGACCTAGAAGTTTGAGCAATAGGGCGGTTCCTTCGTAGAAGGTGTAGAGCGGGATGAACATGATGAGAGGCGTGACTGGATCGGCCCCCGGCGTTAAGAAATTAGCGGCTATGCCGAGCGCGAGGAACCAGTACGGCCGGTTCTTGTGCAGCCAGCGCGAGCTGATGACGCGGAGCATGCCCAGAACGAAGAGGACGACGGGGAGCTCGAACACCAAGCCAAACCCGATGACCATGATCAGCACGAAGCTGACGAACTGAACGACGTCCGGAAGATAGGTGGTGCCTGGCGGCGAGAAGGAGTTGAGGACTTTGACGTAAATCGGAAGCGCATACATCGCCACGCCGACCCCAACCGCAAAGAAAAAGATCGTCGCGACAATCAGCGGCAGGATGAACCGGCGCTCGTGCGCGTGCAGGCCCGGACTGACGAACCACCAGATCTGTTGGATGACTACCGGCGCTGCGAGCACGAGCCCGATGTAGACCGCGACCTTCACCTCGAGGAGAACGCCACCCGCCAGCTGCAGATAGACCGCGTGTCCTATCCCTGCCCTGGTGATGAGGAAGTCGATCACCCGGCCGGAGATGAAGAAAGCGCCGACGGTAGCAGCAGCCCATGCGATCAGGGACACGATGAGTGCGCGGCGCAGCGCCTCGAGATGCTCGATAACCGACATGCGTGGCTGCTCGACCGGAAGCTGATTGCGTGGAGCGCGGTGCAGAACCCTGCTCAGTAAGGCCACAGGGGGAGCCTAGCTCTTCGGGGGATCAGCCTCGGACGAGGAAGCCTTGGCGGTGGTGGTCTCAGGGGTCACTGCCGGGGCCGCTGTCGGGGGCGGCTCGGGCTTTGCCTGAGCGGCCGTTGTGACCTCGTTGGTCAGCTCGGAGGTCGCCTTGCGAAACTCTCGCATTGCCTTGCCCACCGCACCACCGAGCTCGGGCAAGCGACCTGGCCCGAAGATGATCAGAACGACCACCAGCAGGAGCGCTATATAGCCCCAATGGATACCAAACACTTCGAGCCGATTATAGGCGGACGCTCATCAAGCCAAGATCAGCGGGGTGTCAAGAAACCTTGATCGTGATCGAGGTGATCGTGTCGGTGGGCGTCAACAGCTGCGCTTTGTCCATGCCCGAGATCACGGTCCCGAACCGGTTATAGACGGCGGCTGGGCCTGGGGTCGGCCAGGGTGCTTTCTCGATGAAGAACTGGCTGCCGTTCACGGCGCCTCCGGGCACGCGCGCCATTCCGACCGCTGCCAGCCCCCATCTGGGAGCTGAATTGGGCTCGTTGGGCAGGCTGTAACCAGGACCACCACGGCCGTCGCCTCGCGGATCGCCGCCCTGAACCACCCAATCCTCGCTCTTCCAGAAGCTGAGGCCGTTGTAAAAGCCGTGTGTCGCCAGCACGATGAAGTTGTTCACGGTCACCGGCGCGATCTCGGGGTGAAGCTGGATCACGATCGCGCCCTGCGTCGTGTTGACCGTGGCCTGGTACCGGCTGGTCGCCGTGATGCACATGGGCTGTTGACCTATGAACTCGCGGGGCGCGATCTGGGTCGACGTCTTGCAGCCGGCGAGCGCAGCCGGCAATTGAGGCTCCAGGGCCTTGTTGACGAGGAGACCCGTGCCCAGCACCGCCGCGATCAGGATGGCGACGATCAGGACTAGTGCCCAGGGCCGGCGGCGCCAGGCCTCGGGTAGCCCTGGCTCGTCGGCCTCGACGGCGACCGTCCTGCGCGGAGCGACCTTGGCTTTGGTCACTTCCGAGCCGCGGACTCGGCGATTGCCTGCACCAGTCCATGCGTCGTGTACTCGCGCGCGATGATCGAGACGGTGAGGCCCAGCTTGCGTGCGGTATCCGCGGTAACCGGACCCATGCATGCTATCTCGGCGTCGCCGAGCACGGCGGGAAGGCGGTCCTCGGGAAAGGCGCGGACGAAGTTGTAGACGGTCGATGAGCTTGTGAACGTGATCACGTCGACGCCCTCGCTGTTGAAGAGGCGAAGCAGCGCGTCGCCCGCCTCTGGCGGGCACATGGCCTGGTAGACGGGAAGGATCTCGACTTCGGCACCTCGGTTGGCAAGCAGGGATGGTAGAGCGTCGCGCGCGACCTCCGCTCGCGGCACGAGGACGCGCATGCCCTGCATCTCCCAACCTTCCAGCGCCTTGGCCAGCCCTTCCGCGGTGTACTCAGACGTGATGAGCTCCGGACGGAGGCCATGTCCCTCGAGCGATTCAGCGGTCTCGTGGCCGATGGCGCACAGCTTCGAACCATGGAACGCCCGCGCGTCGCCACCGGACGTCAGGAGCATCTGGAAGAAGATCTCCACCGCGTTGGCCGACGCGAAGATCACGAGGGCCGTCCTCTCGAGGTGCGCGATCGCCTTATGTACCCGGTCGTCGATCGGCATCGGCTGGACCTGGAGCGTCGGGATCTCGACCACGGAGGCGCCGAGGTCGACGAGCTCTCGCCGGAAGGGATCAACCTGGTGCCGCGCGCGGGTGATCAGCACGCGCATACCGTGCAGCGGCCGCTTCGACATCGTGTCAAGCCGTTCCGCCAGGGCGACGCCGGGGCCGAGGACCAGCAGCGCGTCACCGCGCAAACCGTAGGTCGCCGCTTTGCGCGCAAGCTCGCCCAGCGGGGCGCTCACACGATGCTGCCCGGACTGGCCGGGGTTGAGGATCAGCGCCGCGGGCGTGTCGGAGGCCCGCCCATCAGCAAGCAGCGCGGAGATGCCCGACTCCCACCAGCCCGAGGCCAGCCTCAGCACCACAGTCTCGGCGCCTTTGACCAGCCCGAGCCCGATCGATGCGGACTGTCCTTCGATGGTAAGCGGGATTCCGGCCATCACGGGCGCCGCGAGCTCGACGATCAGGCCGGGTATCGCTTCGAAGTCCACGCTCGCGCGCTCGAGCTTCTCGGCGACCGCGCTGCCGTTGGAGAACGCATAAGGATTGCCGGGGAAAAGCACGGTGATCTTCTGGCCGGTGCGAGCCATGCGAACAATCTCGTCGGTGGATTGAAATGCCGCGACGTCGGCGTGCGCAGCCGCAAGATGCAGAAGGCCAACGCCACAGCCATCGCTGTGGCGGATCACGTCAGCGTCCTTGATCGCTTCGATTGCCTGGACGGTCGCCAAGCCTGGGTGTCCTGGTCCGACACCGACGAGCTTGACCTTGCTCATGTCTCTATCCCCACCCGGGACACGCAGACAGGTTAGAGCTTTCGGGAAACCACGTATTCGGTCAGCGCCGCCAGCGCGCCGCGCACCGGCCCCGCGGCAACGGCACGGAGTTGCAGGCTCGCGGCTGCGGCGTACTCTTGCGCGCGCTCGAGCGCTCGCTGCGGAGCTCCGCTTTCGCGCACGATCTCAACCACGGCGGGCGCCTCTTGCGCGGTGAGCTCGCGCCCGTCCTGCAGGACACTCCTCAAGCGGCCGGCCACCGATTCGTCTTCCATTGCGACCATCAGCGGCAATGTCGCGAACCCTTCTGTGACGTCCTTGCCGATTGGCTTGCCGATCTCGCCCTCGCTGCCGAGGTAGTCGAGCACGTCATCTGCGATCTGGAATGCGAGGCCCAACATGCGGCCGTACTCATGCAGCGCAGAACGCTGCCCCGGCGGTAGTCCGGCCAGCACCGCACCGATGTCGCAACACGCGGCGAGCAGGGTTGCCGTCTTTGCCTCGATTCGCTGCATGTACTCGTCGACACCCGTGCTGTAGCGATAACGGATCGCCTGCTGTCGCACCTCTCCCGCGCAGATCTCCATCACGGCCCGCGCAAGAATGGCGACCACCTCAGTGGAGTTGGTGCGGGCCGCGTGTTCATAAGCCTTGGCGAAGTAGAAATCTCCGACGACGATGGCGGGCTCGTCGCCCAAAGAGGCGGCCACCGTCGGACGCCCGCGCCGGACCGATGAGCGGTCGATCACGTCATCGTGGACGAGAGTCGCCGCGTGTGTCAGCTCAACGGCCATCGCGGCCGGTGTCAGCTGATCGAGGTCGTACTGGCCCAACCTGGCGGAGAGCAACACGAGCGCCGGACGGACACGCTTGCCGCCGGCGGCAAAGAGGTCGGTCATGGGTACGCCGACCTCGTCGGGGTCATGTCGTATTCCGTCCCGGAGAGCCGCCTCGACCGTGGCGAGGTCGGCGACCACCGGGCCGAAGATCTCTACGTCTTCTGCGGCTCCCAGATGTGTACCTCCTCAGCCTCGATCGCTTCACCAAAGAGATTGGCCGCGATTTCGTCGAAGCGCTGCGGGACGGCCGTGACGAGCACCTCGTGACTCGGACTGCTCTCACTAGCTCGCAGCCGCGAGTGCTCGAGGTGCCGCTCGACCTTGGATGCAGTCGTGGTCGCCGAGTCGATGAGCGCAAACGTTCCCGGGTAGAGACGTTCGATCGCTGGCTTCAAAAGCGGGTAATGCGTGCACCCGAGAACCAGCGTGTCTGCGCCGAGGCGGACGATGTCGGAGAGGTCGTCGCGCAGCACCCCTTCCGCCCTGGGCGAGTCTGCCTCACCAGCCTCGACGATCTCAACAAGCTCCGGGCATGCCTTCTGGTAGACGCCAACCATCGGATCGATCTCCTTGATCGCGTGCAGATACTCCTGGCTGCGCATTGTGCCTTCTGTAGAGATGACCCCGATGCGATTGTTCTTCGTCGCCTCGACCGCGGCCTGCGCGCCAGGACTGATGACACCGATGATCGGCAGCTCGAAAAGCTCTCGGGCATGGTTCAGCGCAGCGGCGGTGGCGGTGTTGCATGCGATGACCACGAGCTTCACCTCGCGCGATTCGAGGTAGCGAATGATGTCGATCGCAAAGCCGCGCACCTCGTCCTGGTAGCGCGGGCCGTACGGAAAGTGCAGCAGGTCAGCGACATAGATCGTCGGCTCGAGCGGAAGACGCTCACGGATTTCCTTGAGGACCGTGAGCCCGCCTACGCCGGAGTCGAAGATTCCAATCGGGCGCTGATCGCCCATCTATACGTTTGACACCAAAAGGCTCAAACGGACTTGACCGACAGACGGTAACCCAGCCCCGGCACCGCTTCCAGGCTCACGCCGGCATGCGCGCGGTCCGACAGCTTGCGGCGAAGCCGCTGCACATGTGGATCGACCGAGTGGTCGTCGAGGTCGTGCGGGTATCCCCAAACCTTGTCTCGCAGCTGCGCTCGGGTGAGCACCCGCTCTGGATTCGCGGCCAGCACGGCGAGGAGGTTGAACTCGGTCATGGTGAGCGGAATCTCCTCGTCGCCGATCTTCACCCGACGCGCGGCATTGTCGATCTGGAGCGCGCCGATGCTGAGCACGCCCTCGCGCCCACCACCCGCCTCGGCCATCGCCGAACGCCGCAGGTGGGCATTGATCCGCGCCGCGAGAATGCGGGAGTCGAACGGCTTGGTGATGTAGTCGTCGGCGCCGACTTCGAGGCCGACTACCTCGTCCATTTTGGTCGTGCGGCCGGTCAGCATGACCATCGGGCTGACCATGCCCTGGCGCCGCAGTTCGCGGATGACCTCGGTCCCGCTGATATCCGGCAGCACCCAGTCGATGAGCACGAGGTCAGGCTGGCTGCCGGTGGCCAGCTCGATCGCCTCAGCGCCGGTCGCAGCCTCGAGCACGTCGTGGCCCTGGAGCCTGCAAACCTCTGCGACGAGCATCCGGATCGGACTGTCGTCCTCGACGACCAGGATGCGCCGCTTGCGACGAGCCGGCGCGGTGGTCAGTTGTGTTTCGGAGGCGCGAACCCAACCCGTCGCGACTCAAGTACTGAGCGCTTGGGTCTCCTCATCAGGAGCACGCGCTTGTCCCCCCCGTCAATCACATCCGTGAGCTCCCAGCCATCCGCTCCGGCCTCTTTCAAGAGTTTGACCAAAGTGACGCCGTCGACAAGCTGAGGCACGGTCAGAACCTGCGTCGAGAACTCCCACTCGCGCAGCGGCAGCCCAACGGTGGGCACCATCGTCGTCGCCGTCGCGGCGCCGTCGCCTGGATGGTTCGGCTCATCCGGCTCGTCAGGGTCGTCGTCGGGGTCTTCTTCAAATCGGAGGCCCATGTCCGTCGATTGTAGGAGGGCAGTACCCCCGGCGGGGGTCGAACCCGCGCTGGACCGGGTTTAAGCCGGCTGCCTCTGCCATTGGGCTACGGGGGCAGGATCAATATTGCCCTGCCGCCCTACTTCGGGTACTCGAAAAATCCTTTGCCCGACTTGCGACCGAGATTGCCCGCCTCGACGAGCTTCCGGAGCAGCTCGGGCGCGTCCTCACCTTCGCCTTGCCGGTGGCGGTCCTTCATCGCCCCATAAAAGATGTCGAGGCCGCTGAAGTCGAGCAGGTGGAATGGACCCATCGGCCAGTTGAGTCCTTTCTGAACCGCGATGTCGATGTCCTCGGCGCTCGCGTAGCCGCCTTCCAGCAGGTGCATGGCCTCCTCGGAGGCTGCGAACAGGATCCGGTTGACGATGAAGCCCCAGATCTCTTTCTGCAGCAGCACTGGAGTTCGGTCGATGCTGCGCACGAACTCCATCGCCGTCTCGATAGTCGCGTCAGAGGTCTTCGGCCCACGCACAACCTCGCACAGCTGCATCACGGTGACCGGGTGGAAAAAGTGCATGTTGCAGCACTGCTCCGGGCGGCCGGTGAAATCGGCCAGCCGGCTGATGGCGATGGTGCTCGAGTTGCTGGCAAGGATCGCGTCTCTCTTCGCGTGTTTGCCCAGAGATTCGAAAACGGTCTTCTTGGCGTCGAAGTCCTCGATGACCGCCTCGATCACGAGATCGGCAGAGGCTGCCACCGAGGCCAGGTCGCTCGAGTCCGTGACTCGAGCCAGCGCTTCGGAGGCGGCGGCCTCGGTGAGCCGGCCTTTTTCGACCGACCGGTCGAACAGGCGCTGGTTCTGCGCTCGAGACCGCTCGAGCTGGCCGGGCGCGGAGTCGACAAGCATCACCTCGTAGCGTCCAGACAGCGCGGTCTGGAGCGCGATCTGGGAGCCCATGGTCCCAGCGCCGACGACCAGCACACGCTTCAATTCATGCATGCGCGTGAGCATGAAGCAATTCGAGGCGGCAGCGCAGGCCGCGATCGATTCCATCCCCGAAGAGTTCCGGTCTTACCTGAACAACACCGTTTTCATCATCGAGGAGAGCTCGGACGAAGGTTTGATGGGGCTGTATGAAGGAGCGACCGCGCTAGCCGCGGGCGAGGGCATGCCGGAGCGCATCACACTCTACAAGCGCGCCCACGAGCAGGCCTCGCAGACAATGGAGGAGCTGGTCGCGGAGGTCCAGCGCACGATCTTGCATGAGGTCGGGCACCACTTCGGGATGGACGAGGACGACCTGCCTTTCTAGTGGAGTAGTCAGCGCAGGGTCCAGAAGGCGCGGTCCCACAGGATGAGCGGATCGCCTGAGCCCGCGGTGGCCGCCGTCACTTCGCCCACGCAGATGTCGTGGTCTCCGGCCGGGTGAAGCTCGACGAGCCTGCATTCGAGCCAGGCGGCGCATCCCTCGATCAAAGGGATGCCATTGGCGCCCAGGCGGTGCGGCACACCCTCCCACCCGGCGTCAATTGCCGGCGCGCGGCCGGCGAACCTGTCCGCAATGAATTCCTGGGAGCGGGTGAGCACGCTCACGTTGAACGCCTTGCTTTCGGCGACCGCTGCTCGGGTGGCAGCCTCGCGCTCGAGGCCGACGAGCACCATCGGTGGGTCGACCGAGATCGAGACGAGGCTGCTCGCCGTGAGCCCGCGGTAGCCGGCCTCGGTGCGCGCGCTGACGACGACCACCCCCGCCGGAACCCGTGCCATGACGTCTCGAAAATCGTGCTCTGGCAACTTCGCCCACAGCCTAACCGCGAGGCTGGGCGGCGGGGGGCGACGGTAGAATCGACGCCGAGGGACGGCGACGTAGCCAAGTGGCAAGGCAGAGGTCTGCAAAACCTCCATCCCCAGTTCGATTCTGGGCGTCGCCTCCATCTGTTT